>JARBUN010000059.1 GCA_029239635.1 Microbacterium sp.
CGCCGTGCGAACGGCGCCCACGGCAGGATTTGTGGTGGACGACATGGTGACCCTTCCTGAGTGAATCCTGAGAACACTCTCACCCTAGACCCGAGGGTCAGACGACGCGATCATCCGGGGGAGGGGTCGAGCAGCAGAGCGATCGTGAACAGGACCGGCAGGCATCCGGCCGTGGAGAGGAAGACGACGTCGCGCGACAGGATCTCGCCGACGCCGTAGCGCTGCGCGAAGTTGAAGACGTTCTGCGCGGTCGGCAGCGCCGCGAGCACGACGACGATGAACACCTGTTCGGCGGGCAGCCCGAACCACGTCGCCACCAACCACGCCAGGGCGGGCATCGCCACGAGCTTCAGGGCCGAAGCGATGATCACGTCGAGGCGGCGGCCCGGCTCGGTCAGCACGCGCTGACCGTAGAGCGACATGCCGTACGACATGAGCAGCACCGGCACGCACGCACCGGCGATGAGATGCAGCGGGTCGAACACGATCGGCGGGAGGTCGATGCCGAGCACCGCGACGAGCACGCCGAGAGCCGAGCCGATGAGCATCGGATTCTTCGCCGTCTGTCGAAGGATGCGCCACGGTGAACGCGAGCCCGAGGTCGCGGCATCCAGGATCGACAGCGCGATGGGCATGAGCACGAGCAGCTGGAAGAGGATGACGGGGGCGGAGTAGGCCGCGTTGCCGAGCATGTAGAGCGAGATCGGGATGCCGATGTTGTTGCTGTTCACCTGTCCCGCCGACAGGGCGCCGATGACCGTCTCGGGCGACAGGACGAAGAACGTCAGGCGGCTGAGGACGTGCCGTGCGTGGGGACCCAGGAGATCGATGCGCGCGATCACGTAGCCGACGACGACCGCGAGCCCGACGACCGCGAAACCGGTGAAGACGCCGGTCACGCGCGGAACGGGGGAGTCGGCGCGAGGGCGAGGGGAGGCATCCCTCCGAGCGTACTGCGATCGTCGCGGAATCGAATCGTTACACGATGTCCGCCGGACGGCTGTTCGAGCCGCCGATAGCATCGGCTCAGAGCGGCGGATCGGGGAGAATCCGCGGCTCCTTCGCAACCGAGAGGAAGACACGTGCACATGCTGCGGGAGAAGAAGGCGCCCTGGGCGCTGGGGGCATCGATCATCGTCGCGGCGGCCGCGTTCGGCCTGGCGGGCTGTTCGAGCCCGGCGCCGACGACGAGCGACGATACGGCCAAGGCCGCGCCGTCCTCGAGCGCCCAGACGGATGATGACGACGACCTCGACGAGGACCTCGACGATTACGCCGAGGACATCGCCGACGCGAACGCCTCGAGCTTCGACACGGCGCAGGCGGTCGCCGACGCGTTCCCGGTGTGACCGGACAGACGCAGACGATTGCGGTGTTCGCCACGGCCGACGAGGCGCAGAAGTGGTTCGACGCCCAGACGGTCGTGAAGAGCAGCGAGATCACGAGCTACCTGCTCGGCAAGAACTGGGCGATGGTCGCGGACGGCCCCGCGATGAACGCCGCGCAGAAGCTGGGTGTCCGGGGACAGACCCTCGTGATGCGCTGAGAGCGGTTGCCGTCGTCCGCGCGTCAGCGCGAACCGGAGCGCGTCAGCGCGAACCGGAGACGGCGATCTGCTGCGCGGGTGGGGCGTTCTGCGGGACCGGCGCACTCTGCGAGGGGGCGGGAGCGATCTCGGTCACCTGTTGACGGGGCGCGACGATCGAGAAGGCGAGGACGTGCCCCGCGACGATGAGCGCCACGGCGAGGACGGCGGCACCCACCCAGGACGCACGGATCGCGGGGCGTCGGCGGGGCACGGAGCGCCGCCGCGCGTCCCGCGGCGGGGGTGAGACGGATGGGGATGCCTCGGCGTCGGGGAGCGGAGTCCAGGGAGCCGTCTCGACGCCGAGCAGGGCGAAGAGGTCGAGGTCGGTGGCATCCGGGATTCCGCTCTCGTCGACGCGGGTGAGCGCTGCCGCCCGGTCGGCGACGACGGCAGCCGTGGGGCGTTCTGCGGGGTCGAGGGAGGTCATCGCGGTGAGCAGCGACGTCCATTCGACCCCGAGCGTGTCGGGGATCGAGGGGCTGCGCGAGAGGCGCGCCAGCACCGTCTCTTGGAAGGTGCCACCGCCGTACGGGTGGAGACGGGTGAGCGCTTCGATGGTGAGGAGCCCGAGGGCGTAGACGTCGGACGCGGGTTGCGGGGGATCACCGCGGACCTGCTCGGGCGCGAGGTACGCCGCCGTCCCGATCACGGTGCCCGGCGTGGTCAGGCGGGCGGCGTCGATGAGGTGGGCGACCCCGAAGTCGGCCAGCACGGCCTCCCACCCGTACGGGGAATGCCGCGTCGGACGCAGGAGCACGTTCGACGGCTTGACGTCGCGATGGACGACACCGGTGGCGTGCACGGCGGCGAGCCCGCGGGCGAGGTCGACGAGGAGGTCCGCGACGAAGGCCGGCTCGAGGGCGTCCTGCTCGATGCGACGCTGCAGGGAGGGGCCGTCGACGAACTCCATGACGAGGTAGACGTGGTCGCCGCCGCTGCCGCCGTCGAGGCGCGCGTCGTACAGCGTGACGAGCGACGGGTGGTCGAGTGCGGCGAGGACACGCGCCTCGGCCAGACGCCGCGAGGGCTCCAGGCCGTCGGCGTGATCGGTGTGGAACAGCTTGATGGCGACGTCGCGACCGAGCACGGTGTCGCGTGCGCGGAACACGCGGCCCATGCCACCGGCACCGACGCGTTCGGCGAGGATGTACCGTCCGCCGAGGGTGTCGCCGGTGTGCGGCATCGCGGCGTCGATCGACTGGCTCATCAGGTCCTTCGGTTCATCGAGGCGGTGCGCGCGTCGGGCACGTCTCTCTTCTCGGAACGTACGCGCGCCCGCCGATAATGCACATTATGTCAGTTCAAACGGAAGCGGCCCTCCTCCACCTCGGGTCCCGCCCGGACGGGATGCCATCAGGACGACGGTCGGTGCCCGTCCCGCAGAGGCATTCCCCGCGCGCAACGGAAAGGCTCGGGAGCAAGAACAGGAGACGCGCACGGTTCAAGTCCTCGTCGGCATTCACGCCGATTTCGTACAATACGGCGGGCCTTTGTACAGACGGAAGAAACGGATGACGATGAGCGACGCTGCGCCTCCCGACGGTTGGTATCCCGATCCCGGCAGCCCGGGCACGCAGCTGCGCTACTGGCGCGACGGGCGATGGACGGAGCACATTCACGCCCTGGTCTCCGCCGACAACGCGGCGGTCGCTCAGCCCGGGGTCGCGGCGGCGACCGGGGAGGCCCAGAATCCGCCGAAGAAGCGCCGCACCGGCCTCATCGTCGGTCTGGTGGGCGGGTTCTCCGCGGTCGTCGTCGCCGTGGCGGCGTTCTTCGTGTGGGGCCTGCCCGCCTTGACGGGACCTCAGCTCACCACGCAGGACGACTGGGCCTATGCGTGGGCGCCGCTTCAGGACAACGTCGATATGAACCAGACGTTCACTTTCCCCGCCGATTACGACCTCGATGCGAAGGCCGCCCAGAACGGCGACGAACGCGACACGTCTTTCGCGTTCGAGCTCTTCACGGATTCCAGCCTGACCCATCACGCCGACTACACCGCGCACCAGTACGACCGCGGCGTGGAGATCGAGCCGGGGCTCGGCGCCTCCAATCTCCGGTTCCACTGGGAAACGGACACGATCGACAATCCCGACGACCGCGAGTTCGAGATCAACGGCGGCCGGTCGGCGTGGGGCGTGCACGACACGTATTACCTCGTGCAGAAGCTCGATGAGGCCGGTACCCCGCTCGAGAAGCCGATCGTGCACCCCTTCCGCGTGGCGCGGCCGTTGGCGATGCCGCAGGTGAACTACGGCGTCAATCCCAACGGCACCCTCCAGATGTCGTGGGACGCCGTGCCGGGAGCGACGGAGTACCTCGTCGCGGTGTCGTCGTGGGACGGCGAGCGCCGGCAGGTGTGGCTGGTCGGCTCGACGAAGGTTCCGACGTGGTCTCCCCCGATCAGGGATCCCTTCTCCGGCGAGCGCGAGACGGTGGAGCAGGAGCAGAACCGCTCGACAACGACACAAGCGAGTACGAGTACGGTGTGATCGCCACGGACGGGACGGGCTTCTCGGCGATGCAGCCGACCGATGCCAACACCGTCGCGGCATCCCTCCCCCAGGAGATCCCGCTCTACCTCAAGAAGCAGCAGTTCCCCGACGGGCAGATCGTCGACTCTCTCGACAAGATCTCGACCCGCTTCTTCTTCACCTCCGTGGACGGGGCGACGCGCCAGACGGCGGCCTACATCGACCCCGATGACGTGGCCCTGCAGAAAGAAGGCGTGCGGATGCACCTGAGCGGGCTGGGCACCGGTCTCGGATGGCCGATGTACCTCACGGTCAGGGACGTCGACGCGGCGAAAGCGCAGATCAACGCCTTCAACGAGCGGGTGAAGGCCGAGCTGCCCACGACGGGACTCCCCCAGGTCACGACGATCTCCGCGCCCATCCAGGGCGATCCCAGCCAGACGCGATCGATGTCTCGGCCTATGTGGATCGCGCCGGGATGCCGGAGCTCAGTGACGCGATCGGCGAAGCGGTCTACCAGAACCCCTATGTACTCGGCTATCGCGGGTACACCGTGAAGGGCGACATCGTCTACGTCAGCTATGCGAACGATGCGGAGACGACGAAGCGGATGCAGGGCGAGATCGCCTCCGTCGTGGGAGACGCCGTCGCGAAGGTCACGACGTCCGACATGAGCGCGGCGGACAAGGCCGGCGCTCTGAACCAATGGCTCGTCGACACCGCGAGCTACGACAAGGCTGCCCTCGAGGCGGGCAAGGCGACCCTCGGGTTCCCGTCCGGATTCGCGCACGCGTGGGACCCGAGCGGCGTGCTGCTCTCGGAGAACGGCAACACCGGTGTGTGCGCGAGCTACGCCGCCGCGTACAAGGCGCTGATGGATGCCGCCGGCGTCCCATCCGTCGTCGTCACCGGCGATGTGCTCGACGGCGGCGGGCATGCTTGGAACAAGGTCCAGGTGGACGGGAAGTGGCTCGCGGTCGATCCGACGTGGAACGACGGCGGGGACCCGACGGAATACCTGATGATCTCGGACGCGCAGTTCACCGGCTCGGCGGCCCGCACGCAGTCGAACGACTGGATGGTGGACAACCGCATCGCGGACTACGCGACGCCGAGGCCGGCGAATCGCAGCGCGGCCTCGGAGGTCTGCCACCGGAAGCGTGGGGCGTCGGTGACAGCCGCCTCGACGACGGTTTCCGCGGCATCCTCCGCCGACTGCGCGCTCGCGAAGGACGTGGCCGCCCGGTCGAGGTACGCCTGCTGAAGAGCCGCGTAGGGGCCGGGCTCGGCGCGGTCGACCGACGCGGTGAACGACGAGGCGACGGCCCCGGGCTCGACGATCGACACGTCGATGCCGAACGGAGCGACCACGGGAGCAAGGGACTGCATCAGTCCTTCGACGGCGAACTTCGCGGCGCAGTATGCATCGGAGAACGGCTGGCCCACCGCTCCCCCGACGCTCGTGACGGTGACGATGCGGCCGCTCCCCCGTTCGCGCATGCCGGGGAGGACCAGACGGGTGAGGCGAGCGACGGAGAGGTAGTTCGTGTCGAGCTGCGCCTGGAGATCTTCGTCGGTGAGCTGCTCCAGGGTGCCGACGGCGCCGCGGCCCGCGTTGTTCACGAGGATGTCGAGGGGTCCCGCGCCGGCCACGAGGTCGCGTGCGCCGTCGGCGTCGGTGACGTCGAGCGCGCGGATGTCGAGCTCGACTCCCGCCGCGGCGGCAGCGGTGCGAAGCGCGTCGGCGCGGCTCGTGTCACGGACCGTGGCGACGACATCGACGCCGGCTTGCGCGAGGCCGATCGCGGTGTGGAGGCCGATGCCGCTGGATGTGCCGGTGACGAGTGCAGAGGTCATGTGCTCATTGTCGTCCGCGCGGTTGTCCGGATGCTATGAGCGGCCGCCACCCGGATGAGGAAAGCCCCGGGGGCGCCTCCGCTGTCGAGCTCGACGAGGAGACCCTTTTCGGGAAGGTCGACCGGGACGGGTGTCGCGGCCATGCACGACACGGACAAGGGATCGATGACGGGTGTTCCCGCCGACGTCGAGATGCGCCCCGTCATCATCTCGGGCCCGGCGCACTCGAGGGTGACGGTGTAGGTCCCGGGCTCGACCGTCTGGTTGTCGCTCCGGTGGGGAGCGACGCGGCCGCTGTCGCCGAACGTGCCCCACGATTGCCACAGGTACTCCCCCACTTCCACGTCGGCGACCTCGTCGTCGAAGGAGCCGGCCCACGGATCCGGGGTGGGCGGGGCGGTCGTCGTCGGCACCGTCGGCGACGGGGTGAGCGGGACGGCCGCGGGCGGTTCGGCGTCGCCGCCCGTGCACCCGGTGAGGGCGCCGAGCGCGATAGCGGTGCCGGACAGGGCCAGAAGGCGGGCGTTCGAAGGGGACATCGGGCGATCCTAGGCAGAGGGATGCCGAGATGCCAGGGGGTCGCGCATCCGGCGCCCGCTCACCCTCCCGGGGTGAGCTCGACCCATTGGCCGCCGAACTTCGGGGCGCGACCGTCGCCTGACGAGGTACCCGCGAGTCGCCGCCGCACCCAGGGGGCGACGTGTTCGCGGTAGTACGCCGATCCCTTCAGCCGCTCGATCTCGGGGATGTCGCGCAACCTCCACCACTCGGACGGCGCCGTCAGACCGACCGCCTCGATGACGCGCGCCGCGACACGGTGGTGTCCGCGGGGGTTCATGTGCAACCGATCGACGGACCAGAACTCGCCGCCGGCCAGCTCGCGATCGAACCAGTTGTAGGCCGTGATGACGTCGGGGCGGGATGCCAGTCGCTCCTCCACGGCCTTCGACAGGCGATCGCCGCGCACCTGCAGCACGCGGCCGAGGGGCAGCCCCGCCGAGGGGTTCGCCCCCGAGAGCACGATCAGCTGGACGCCCTCTTCGTCGCAGCGCCGCAGCACGTGCTCGAAGAACCCGACGATGCGCTCGAGGTCGGCCCGGGGGCGCAGCATGTCGTTCCCGCCGCCGTTGAAAGACAGGTGCGTCGGCCGCAGGGCGAGTGCGGGCTCGAGCTGCTGCTCGACGATGGGCTGGATGAGCTTGCCGCGGATCGCGAGATTGGCGTAGTGGATCGGCTCGCCCGCGGCATCCGCCCATCCTTGGGCTGCGAGGTCGGCCCACCCCCGCACGGTGCCGTCGGGGAGCTCGTCGCCGACTCCTTCGGTGAACGAATCGCCGATCGCGACGTAGCGGACGGATGCCATGCGTCGAGCCTACGCGCGCCGTCCCTCGCCTCGAGCGTCCCAGACACGCGGCAACGGATGCCGCGTTCGCGGCGTGTCCTGGACACTCGACGCCCTGGATGCGCGAGCGGCTCAGGAAAGAGCGCGGCCGCGCTGTTCCCGAAGGAACAGTGCGGCGACCACGGCCACCGCGAAGAACGCCGCGAACACCACGAACAGCAGTGGAGCCCCACCGGCTGCGAGCAACGGCGGGACCGAGAGCGGCGCGAGGATCGACGCGATGCGCCCCACACCCGCCGCCCAGCCGGCGCCCGTCGCGCGCAGCGTCGTCGGGTACGTCTCGGGTGTCGCGGCGTACAGGGCGCCCCACGCGCCGAGGTTGAAGAACGACAGCAGCATCCCGGTCCCGATCACGGCGACCTCGCCCGACGCCGTGCCGAACAGCACCGCGGCGATCGCCGAACCCGCGAGGAAGGTCGCGAGCGTCGCGCGCCTCCCCCAGGCCTCGATGAGCCACGCGGCGACCGCGTACCCCGGAAGCTGCGCGAGGGTGATGACGAGCGTGAAACCGAAGGAGCGCACCAGGTCGTAGCCCTGGGCGACCAGGATCGTGGGGATCCAGATGAAGGCGCCGTAGTACGAGAAGTTCACGCAGAACCACAGCACCCACAAGCTCGCCGTGCGCACCCGCAGCGCCGGCGACCACAGCGCGCCGACCCGCGCGCGAGGGGCGGGAGCGGATGCCGCGACCCCGTCGCTCGACGGCTCGAGCGACACGCGTCCGGCGGCGGCCTCGAGGTCTCGCACGATCGCGACGGCTTCGCTGTTGCGTCCCCGGGATGCCAGCCACCGGGGCGACTCGGGAAGTCCCCAGCGGACGATCAGGGCGTAGACCGCGGGGATCGCACCGAGCGCGAACGCCCACCGCCACCCGTCGGCCGAGGACGGGACGACGAGGTACCCGATGACCGCGGCCGCGGTCCACCCGACGGCCCAGAACGCCTCGAGGAACACGATGACGCGCCCGCGGATGCGCGCCGGGGCGAACTCGCTGACGTAGGTGGAGGCCACGGGGAGCTCCGCGCCCAGACCGAGCCCCACGAGGAAGCGCAGCACGAGCAGGGCGGCGAGACCGCCGACCAGAGCGCTCGCCCCTGTCGCCGCGCCGTAGACGAGGAGGGTGAGGGCGAAGACCTGGCGCCGACCGAACCGGTCGGCGAGAAGCCCGCCGAGGCTCGCGCCGATCGCCATCCCCGCGAAGCCGGCCGAGGCGATCCACGACGCCTGCGTGGGCTCCAGCCGCCACTGGGCCGCCAGCGCGGCGATGATGAACGAGATGAGCCCGACATCCATGGCATCCAGGGCCCAGCCCAGTCCCGATCCGCCCAGGATCCTCCCATGCCGTCGAGTGAACGGCAGGGCGTCGAGGCGTTCGGACACCCGCAGGGTGTCGGTGCTCGCGCTCACGGCGTCGCCGGGTCGGTGCCGGTGTCGGCGAGCATCTCCCGTACGAGCGGCAGCACGCGCGTGCCGTAGAGCTCGATGCTCGACATCAGGCGGTCGTGCGAGATGGAGCCGCTCGCGAACTTCATCTGGAAGCGCGAGGCGCCCAGCGTCCGAACGGTGGCGGCGATCTTCGTCGCCACCGTCTCGGGAGAGCCGATGTACATCGCCCCCTCCGGACCGACGTCGTGCTGGAAGCGCAGGCGGTTGTAGGCGGGCCAGCCGCGCTCGCGGCCGATCGTCGTGTTCAGTTCGGCGACACCCTCGTACGCCTCGTCCCACGCCTGCTGGTCGGTTTCGGCCACGTGGCCGGGCGAGTGCACCGAGATGGGCATCTGGGGCTTGCCGAACTCCTGCAGGGACTGCCGGTAGAGCTGGGCGAAGGGCCGGAAGCGCGCGGAGGATCCGCCGATGATCGCGAGGACGAGACCGTAGCCGTAACGGGCCGCCCGGACGACCGACTCGGGCGATCCGCCGACGCCGACCCACGCTTTCAGGCCGTTCTCCGTCTTGGGGTACACGTCGGCTTCCTGGAGTCCGGCGCGCGTGCGCCCCGACCAGGTGACGGGCTTCTCGTCGAGCAGGAGCGAGAACAGCTCGAGCTTCTCCTCGAACAGCTGCTCGTAGTCGTTCAGGTCGTAGCCGAACAGCGGGAACGACTCGATGAAAGATCCGCGCCCGAGGATCACCTCGGCGCGGCCGTTCGACACGGCGTCGAGCGTTGCGAAGCGCTCGTAGACGCGCACCGGGTCATCCGACGAGAGCACCGTGACCGCCGTGCCGAGGTGGATGTCCGTCGTCTGGGCAGCCGCCGCGGCGAGCACGATCTCGGGGCTGGTGACCGCGAAGTCCTTGCGATGGTGCTCCCCCACCCCGAAGAACGACAGGCCGACCTGGTCGGCGAGCACCGCCTGCTCCACGACGTTGCGGATGGTCTGCGCATCGCTCTGCAGCGATCCATCGCGACCGCGGGAGATGTCTCCGAAAGTGTCGAGACCAAGCTCGACGGGGGTGGCGTCCATGGGATCTCCTTGCATTCGGATGAATGAACTTTACGCGAGCGCGAAACATTCCCTCGCACGGACGAGGGGCGCCGCCGCAGCGACGCCCCTCGGCGGATTCAGACGGATGCCAGGGCGGCCCGCAGCGTGTCGAGACCGACGCCGCCGATGTCGAGCGCGCGCGTGTGGAACTCCTTCATCGAGAAGTCGGCGCCGCGGCGCTGCTGCTCCTCCTCGCGAACCTGCTCCCAGATGCGCTGGCCGACCTTGTACGCCGGAGCCTGGCCGGGCCAACCGAGGTAGCGGTTGACCTCGAAGCGCACGAACTCCTCGCTCATGTTGACGTTCTTCAGCATGAATGCCAGGGCGTAGTCGTGGTCCCACGTGCCGGTGCCGTCGAGGCGCGGCTTGCCGAGGTGCACACCGATGTCGAGCACGACGCGCGCCGCGCGCATGCGCTGCCCGTCGAGCATGCCGAGGCGGTCGGCGGGGTCGTCGAGGTACCCGAGCTGCTCCATCAGGCGCTCGGCGTACAGCGCCCAGCCCTCGGCGTGGCCGCTCGTGCCGGCGAGGAGGCGTCGCCAGGAGTTGAGCTGCGCGCGGTTGTACACGGCCTGCGCGATCTGCAGGTGGTGGCCCGGAACGCCCTCGTGGTACACCGTGGTGAGTTCGCGCCAGGTGTCGAAGGTGTCGACGCCCTCGGGCACCGACCACCACATGCGGCCGGGGCGGGAGAAGTCGTCGGTCGGTCCGGTGTAGTAGATCCCGCCCTCGTTCGTGGGGGCGATCATGCATTCGAGCTCGCGGATGGGCTCGGCGATGTCGAAGTGGGTCCGCCCGAGCTCCTCCACAGCCTTGTCGCTCGTGCGCTGCATCCACTCCTGGAGGGCCTGGGTGCCCCGGAGCTTGCGCGACTCGTCCTTCTCGAGGAACGCCACCGCTTCTTCGACGCTCGCCCCCGGGAGGATCTCGTTCGCGATCGACTCCTGCTCCGCCACCATGCGGGCGAGCTCTTCCACGCCCCAGTCGTACGTCTCGTCGAGGTCGATCTCGGCACCGAGGAACTGGCGCGAGTGCAGCGCGTACATCTCGCGGCCCACGCCGTCGGCCTCCCCCGCGACGGGGGCGAGCTCGGAGGAGAGGAAGGATGCCAAGCCGTCGTACGCGACCCGTGCGGCACCCACGTTCTCGTCGAGCTCTCTCGCGAGCGAGGCGGGCAGCTGTCCTTCACCGGGAGCGGCGCCCGCGACGAACTCCGCGAAGAAACCCGTGTCAGCTGTGTAGCGACCGATCTGCGTGACGACCTCGCTCACCTGGCGACGGGCGGGGACGACGCCCTCGGCGATGCCGCGGCGAAGGGTCTCGACGTATCCCTCGACAGCCGCGGGCAGCGCCTTCATGCGCTCGGCGATCGTGGCCCAATCCTCGACCGTCGCCGTCGGCATGAGGTCGAAGGTGGCGCGGATGTCCTGCGCGGGCGAGGCGATCACGTTCAGGTCGCGCAGGTGCGTCTTGGCCTCGTGCTGCTCGATCATGAGGTCGAGCTCGCGGACGAGATCCATCTTCGTCACCGCGTCGATCGCGTCGACGGGCTCGGCGGCCTCGAGCGCGGCCTTCGTGGTGCGCGCGTCGGCGGTGAGGGCCTCGGCGCCCTCGGGGCTGTAGTCGCCGAAGCGGCCGTTGTACTCGTCGCGCCCGATGTAGGTGGCCAGCGTCGGGATGCGCTCCGCCAGGGTGTCGACCCACGCCTCCGCGATCGTGTCGATCGGCGTGGGGGTGCGTTGTGCGTCAGTCATCCTTCGAGCCTAGGGAAGCCGGAGCGCCCGCGCACCCCGGCACGCGTGATCTTCGCTCAGTGGCCCGCTTCGTCCCAATCGCCGCCGCGACCGATCTGCACGTCGAGCGGCACCGACAGCTCGGCCGCGTCCGCCATGCGGGCCCGCACGATCTGCTCGACCGCGTCCCACTCCCCCGCCGCGATCTCCACGACGAGTTCGTCGTGGATCTGCAGCAGCACGCGAGAACGCAGACCGGCGGATGCCAGCTCCTCGCGGATGCGGAACAACGCGACCTTCATGATGTCGGCGGCGCTGCCCTGGATCGGGGCGTTCAGCGCGGCGCGCTCGGCATTCTCGCGCAGCACGCGGTTCATGCTCGTGAGGTCGGGGAACGGGCGGCGCCGGCCGAAGATGGTCTCGGTGTAGCCGTCCTGGCGCGCCTGCTCGACGGAGCCGCGCAGGTAGTCGCGCACGGCGCCGAAGCGGGCGAAGTACTCGAGCATGAGCTTCTTCGCCTCGGACTGCTCGATGCGCAGCTGCTTGGAGAGCCCGAACGCCGACAGGCCGTACACGAGGCCGTACGACATCGCCTTGACCTTCGTGCGCATCGCCGGGGTAACCTCGGCGGGCTCGACACCGAAGACGCGCGCGCCCACGAAGCGGTGCAGGTCTTCGCCCGAGTTGAACGCCTCGATGAGTCCGGGATCGCCGGAGAGGTGCGCCATGATCCGCATCTCGATCTGCGAGTAGTCGGCCGTGAGCAGCGTCTCGTAGCCCTCTCCCACCTCGAAGGCGGCGCGGATGCGTCGGCTCTCCTCGGTGCGGATCGGGATGTTCTGCAGGTTCGGGTCGGTGCTCGACAGGCGGCCCGTCTGGCTCCCGGTCTGGACGTAGGTCGTGTGGATACGCCCGTCGGGTCCGGTGGCCGTGTCGAGGGCGTCGATGATCTGCTTGAGCTTGGTCGCTTCGCGGTGCTTGAGCAGCAGGTCGAGGAACGGGTGCGGCGCGCTCTCCTGCAGATCCGCGAGGGCTGCGGCATCCGTGGTGTATCCGCTCTTGGTCTTGCGCGTCTTCGGCAGCTGCAGCTCGTCGAACAGCACCTCCTGCAGCTGCTTGGGCGATCCGAGGTTCACCTCGTGACCGATCGCCGCGTACGCGTCGCGCGCGAGAGCGTCGGCGCGGGCGCCGAGCTCGGCGGAGAAGCCGGCGAGCTTCTCGTGCGAGACCGCGACGCCCGCGAGCTCCATGTCGGCGAGAGCTGTGAGGGTGGGCATCTCGATGTCGTCGAGCACCTCGGCCACGCGCTCGGGAAGGTCGGCGCGCTGCGCCTCGGCGACCCGCCGGATGAACCACGCGAGCTGGCCGGGGGTCGCGCCCTCGGTCTCAGGGACGAGCTGGGTGGGATCGGCCTCGGGGAGCTTCTCGTCGAGGTAGCGCTGCACGAGATCGCCGAGCGTCTTGTCGGGGAAGCTCGGGCGGACGAGCCACCCGGCGAGGATCACGTCGGACGCGATGCCGCCGAGGGCGATCCCCTCGCGCAGGAGCGCTTTGACCTGCGGCTTCGCGTCGGCCATCACCTTGGGTGTACCGGATGCCAACCACTCTGCGAGCGCGTCGCGCACCGCCGGCGTCCAGGTGGCCTCGGCCGCGGCGTCGGCGCGCGCGAGACCGATCTGCACGGGGCTCCCCTGCGAGAGGACGAGGGTGAGGCCGACCGTGTCGGTGGACGCGGCCGCCCACGCCGCGAGGGCGTCGGCGTCGAGCGCGGCCGGGGTGGGGGCAGCGGCCGTGGGACGCGCCTGTTCGGCCGCGTCGCCCGCGTCGCCGCCGAGGGCGTCGAACACGCGCGGCAGGAGGGTGCGGAACTCGAGGCGCGCGAAGATGTCCCGCACGGCCTGGCCGTCGAGCGGCTTCACCTCGAGGTCGGACGGACCCACGGGCAGCTCGACGTCGCGCAGGAGGCGGTTGAGCGCGCGGTTGCGCTTGACGCCGTCGAGGTGCTCCCGCAGGTTGTTGCCGGCGACGCCCGTGATCTTGTCGGCGTTCTCGAGGAGGGCGTCGAGCGAGCCCCACTGCGTCAGCCACTTCACCGCGGTCTTCTCGCCGACCTTGGGGACCCCGGGCAGGTTGTCGCTCGTCTCGCCCACGAGCGCCGCGATGTCGGGGTACTGCTCGGGCGGCAGGCCGTACTTCTCGATGACGGCGGCGGTGTCGTAGCGCTTCAGCTGCGACACGCCCTGCACGTTGGGGTACAGCAGGGTGATGTCGTCGGTGACGAGCTGGATCGTGTCGCGGTCCCCCGAGCACACGAGCACCTGAAAGCCCTGAGCCTCTCCCTGCGTCGCGAGGGTGGCGAGGATGTCGTCGGCCTCGAAGTCCTCCTTCTTCAGCACCGGGACGCCCATGGCCTCCAAGCACTCCTGCAGCAGCGGGATCTGGCCCTTGAATTCGGCGGGCGACTCGCTGCGGTTCGCCTTGTACTCGGCGTACTCGCGGGTGCGGAACGACTGCCGCGAGGTGTCGAAGGCGACGGCGAGGTGCGTCGGCTTCTCGGCCTTCACGAGGTTCACGAACATCGACAGGAAGCCGTAGATCCCGTTGGTGTGCTGGCCGTCCTTCGTCGAGAAGTTGTCGACCGGCAGCGCGTAGAACGCCCGATAGGCCAACGAGTGGCCGTCGACGACGAGGAGGGTAGGCTTTTCGGCATCCGTCACCCCTCCAGCCTAACGAGGACCACGGACACTGCCCCCGGCCCGGCCCCGATCACGTCGATGACACGAAGGCGATGATGACGTCCACGACCCCCGATCCCCTGTCCGGCCTCGACTGGGTGAAGAAGCGCGGAATGGGCGCTCTCGCCGAGAAGATGGGCTTCGAATGGGTGGAGTTCACCATCGAACGATGCGTGGCGACCATGCCGGTGGAGGGCAACACCCAGCCCGTGGGACTCCTGCACGGCGGCGCCTACGTGGTGCTGGGCGAGTCGCTCGGCTCGATGGCGGCGAACCTCCACGCGGGGGCCGGAAAGCTGGCGGTCGGCATCGACATCAACGCCACGCACACGCGCTCCGCGACCTCGGGCCGCGTCACCGGCGTCTGCACGCCCATCCACCTCGGGCGCACCCTGACGGTGCACGAGATCGCGATCTCCGACGATCAGGGCCGCCGGTGCTCCACGGTCCGCATCACCAACATGATCAAGGACGCGCCCGCCGGCTGACCTCGCGGTGCCCGGTGGCTTCGACGAGCTCCGCCACCTCGGCGCCGAGGATCCCGAGCCCGTCGCGGGGTTCCGGACCCCTCCCTCGCCAAAGAGAAATGGATGCCACCGACGTGGCATCCATTTCCCGAAAGGTCGCGGTCAGCCCTTCTTGGGGGCCAGCTGCTCGATGATCGCCTTCGCGACGTCCTGCATGGTCAGACGGCGATCCATGGACGCCTTCTGGATCCAGCGGAAGGCTTCGGGCTCGGACAGGCCCATCTTCTCGTTGAGCAGGCCCTTCGCACGGTCGACGAGCTTGCGGGTCTCGAAACGCTCGACCATGTCGGCGACCTCGGCCTCGAGCGTGATGATCTGCTCGTAACGGGCCAGGGCGATCTCGATCGCCGGCAAGAGGTCGTTCGGGGTGAAGGGCTTCACGACGTAGGCTAGGGCGCCGGCCTCGCTGGCGCGCTCCACGAGCTCTTTCTGGCTGAAGGCGGTCAGCAGCACGACGGGCGCGATGTGGTTCTTGCTCAGCTTCTCGGCGGCGCTGATGCCATCGAGCTGCGGCATCTTGACGTCCATGATGACGAGGTCGGGACGCAGTTCGGTCGCCAGCTGCACGGCGGTCTCGCCATCGCCGGCCTCGCCGACGACGTCGTAGCCGTTGTCGCGGAGGATCTCGACGATGTCGAGACGGATGAGCGACTCGTCCTCCGCCACGACGACGCGGCGGGGGGCGGCGGGCGCGGAGGCCGGAGCGGCTTCTTGATCAGTCACGTGACCATCCTAGGACGGGGAGGGCGCATCACCCGCGAAACCACGAGGATGCGATAGGGGCTGGACAACACCGGGCCGACTCCGAGGAGCCGACCCGTGGTCGTACCGGTGGTGGGACTCGAACCCACACGTCTTTCGACAGAGCATTTTGAGTGCCCCGCGTCTGCCATTCCGCCACACCGGCTTGTGCTCGCGAAATCCCAATGTACCGGGAGAACACGAGCGTCGACGCGCGCCGGCGGAACCGGCGCGCGTCGACGGACGATCAGGCTTCCTGGTACCCGGGGGCCGCGCCGTGGACGGCGTCGCCGACGCGGTGCACGCGCAGGTCGTTCGTCGAGCCGGCGATTCCGGGAGGGGAACCCGAGATGACCACGACCTTGTCGCCGACCTTCGCGAGGTCGTTCGACAGCAGGTAGTCGTCGACCTGGAGGAACATCTTGTCGGTGTGCGACACGTGCTCCACCAACGTCGAGCGCACGCCCCAGGTCAGGGCGAGGCGGCGACGGATGCCGGGCTCGGGCGTGAACGCCAGCATGGGGATCGTGGAGCGCAGACGCGACATGCGCCGCGCCGAGTCGCCCGACTCGGTGAACACGCAGAGGTACTTCGCCTCGACGAAGTCGGCGACCTCGACGGCGGCCAGCGTGATGGCGCCGCCCTGCGTGCGGGGCTTGTTGGTGAGGGGCGCGATGCGCTCGAGTCCGTGCTCCTCGGTCGAGGCGACGATGCGGGCCATCGTCTCGACGACGACGACCGGGTAGTCGCCGACGCTGGTCTCGCCCGAGAGCATGACCGCGTCCGCGCCGTCGAGGACGGCGTTGGCGACGTCGGAGGTCTCGGCGCGCGTGGGCACCGGGCTGTTGATCATCGACTCGAGCATCTGCGTCGCGACGATGACCGGCTTGGCCATGCGGCGGGCGAGCTCGACGGCGCGCTTCTGCACGATCGGCACGGCCTCGAGCGGGAGCTCGACGCCCAGGTCGCCGCGGGCGACCATGATGCCGTCGAATGCGTCGATGATCTCCTCGAGGTTGTCGACCGCCTGCGGCTTCTCGATCTTGGCGATGACGGGAACATAGCGCCCCTCTTCGGCCATGATCTCGTGCACGCGCTCGATGTCCTTGGCATCCCGGACGAACGAGAGGGCGATCAGGTCGGCGCCCGCGTTCAGGCCCCAGCGGAGGTCCGCTTCGTCCTTCTCGCTCAGGGCGGGGACGTTCACGGCCACGCCGGGCAGGTTGATGCCCTTGTTGTTGGAGACCGGACCGCCGACGACGACCCGCGTGGTCACGACGGTGCCGTCGGTCTCGACGACCTCGACGCGGACCTTCCCGTCGTCGATGAGCAGGAAGTCGCCGGGGCGGACGTCCTGGGGCAGACCCTTGAAGGTGGTGCCGACGATCTCCTTGGTGCCGAGGATGTCTTCGATCGTGATCTTGAAGATGTCACCGGGAAGGAGTTCGTGCGGGCCGTTCTCGAACTTGCCGAGGCGGATCTTGGGACCCTGGAGGTCGACGAGGGCCGCGACCGGGCGGCCGGCGTCCTCTGCCGCCTTGCGCACGTTGGCGAAGTTGGCGTCGTGCACGGAGTAGTCTCCGTGGCTCAGGTTGAGGCGGGCGACGTCCACCCCGGCGTCGATGATGGCGCGAACCATCTCATACGACGACGTGGCGGGCCCGAGTGTTGCGACGATCTTGGCGCGTCTCATCCGTTTTCAAGCTCCGTGAGGATTCGGGAAGTGGCCGGATCGGCCCTTGCCAGCTTAGGCGGGCAGCAGGCCGATGGCGACATCGGTGGGGCGCACGGGTGCGGGAAGCACCGTCTCGCCCATCAGGTAGGTGTCGACCTCGGCGGCGGCCGCGCGGCCCTCGGCGATGGCCCACACGATGAGCGACTGTCCGCGGCCGGCGTCGCCGGCCACGAAGACGCCCGGAGTGGACGTGGCGTAGGTGGCGTCGCGCTCGACGTTGCCGCGGTTCGTGAAGCGGGTGCCGAGCTGGTCGCCCAGGTGCTCGCTCTCGGGGCCGGTGAAGCCCATCGCGATGAGCACGAGGTCGGCGGGGATCTCGCGCTCCGTCCCGCTCTTGGGGACGCGACGGCCGTCGACGTACTCGGTCTCGGCCACGCGCAGCGCGCGCACCTCGCCCGCGGCGTTGCCGAGGAACTCCACGGTCGAGGCGAGGAACGTGCGCTCTCCCCCCTCTTCGTGGGCGGATGCCATCTCGAACAGGTTCGGCGTCATCGGCCAGGGCTGCTCCGCCGGACGCTCCGACGGGGGCTGCTTGCCGATCGCGAGGTTCGTCACGCTGAGCGCACCCTGACGGTGGGCCGTGCCGATGCAGTCCGCACCGGTGTCGCCACCGCCGATGACGACGACGTGCTTGCCCTCGGCCGTGATCTGCTGCGGAACCTGGTCGCCCGCGACGGCCTTGTTGCCCTCGACGAGGTACTCCATGGCGAAGTGGACGCCGTCGAGGTCACGGCCCGGGATGGGCAGATCACGCGGCACGGTCGACCCGGTGGCGACCACGACGGCGTCGTACCGCGCGCGGAGGTCGCTCCACGAGATGTCCGTGCCGATCTCGACACCGGCACGGAAACGCGTGCCCTCGGCCTGCATCTGACGCAGGCGCAGCTCGAGGTGGCGCTTCTCCATCTTGAAGTCCGGGATGCCGTAGCGCAGCAGTCCACCGATGCGGTCGTCGCGCTCGTACACGGCGACCGTGTGTCCGGCGCGCGTGAGCTGCTGAGCCGCGGCGAGGCCGGCGGGGCCGGAACCGACCACGGCGACCGTCTTACCGGTCAGACGCTCCGGCGGCTCGGGCTCGACCCAGCCGTTCGAGAACGCCTCGTCGATGATCGAGACCTCGACCTGCTTGATCGTGACGGCCGGCTGGTTGATCCCGAGCACGCACGAGCTCTCGCACGGGGCGGGGCAGAGGCGACCGGTGAACTCCGGGAAGTTGTTCGTCGCGTGCAGACGCTCGATGGCGGCTCGCCCCTCGCCGCGCCACGTGAGGTCGTTCCACTCGGGGATCAGGTTCCCGAGCGGGCAGCCCTTGTGGCAGAACGGGATGCCGCAGTCCATGCAGCGACCGGCCTGGCGACGGAGCACGGCCGAGTCACCCGGCTCGTACACCTCTTTCCAGTCCATGATGCGCACCGGAACGGGCCGGCGCTTGGGGAGCTCGCGCTCCGTGACCTTGAGAAAGCCCTTCGGGTCAGCCACCCGTCACCTCCAGAATGCGCGTCCAGACGACGTCGCCGTCGGGGTCGAGCCCCTCGGCGAGAGCCTCCTGGCGGGTCTGCAGCACAGCGGCGTAGTCGCGCGGCAGCACCCGGACGAAATTGTGCACCTCGGTCTCGAAGTCATCGACGAGACGGCGGGCCAACGTGGAATCGGTCTCCGCGACGTGCTTCACGAGCAGGTCGCGGAGGATCTCGGCATCCCCGGATCCGAGTTCTCCGAGGACGAGCTCACCGGATGCCAGGGCCTCGCGGTTCACCAGGTCGCGGTCGAGACGGTAGACGTACGCCTGCCCGCCCGACATGCCGGCGCCGAGGTTGCGGCCCGTGGAGCCGAGGATCACGGCCAGGCCACCGGTCATGTACTCGAGCGCGTGGTCGCCCACGCCTTCGACGACCGCGGTCGCACCGGAGTTGCGGACGAGGAAGCGCTCGCCCACGACGCCGTTGAGGAACATCTGCCCCTGGGTCGCGCCGTAGCCGATGACGTTGCCGGCGATGACGTTCTCGGAGGCCGCGAACGTCGAGCCGCGCGGCGGGCGCACGACGATCGTGCCGCCCGAGAGGCCCTTGCCGACGTAGTCGTTCGAGTCGCCCTCGAGACGCAGCGTGATGCCGGCGGGCATGAACGCGCCGAACGACTGCCCGGCCGAGCCGGTCAGACGCACGTCGATCGATCCCTCGGGCAGGCCGTACTCGCCGTGCGCCTTCGTGACGTGGTGGCCGAGCATCGTCCCCACCGCGCGGGCGGTGTTGCGGATGGGCAGGTCGATCGTGATCTGCCCGCCGCGCGCGATGACGTCCTGCGCACGCTCGATGAGCTGGACGTCGAAGTGCTCTTCGAGCTCGTGGTCCTGGTTGCGGGCGTGGCGACGGGGCTCGTCGTCGGCGAAGCGCGGGCCCTCGAGGATCGGGGCCAGGTTGAGGCCGCGGGCCTTCCAATGCTCGACCGCGCCGTTGACGTCCAGGAGTTCGGCGTGACCGACGATCTCGTCGATCGAGCGGTACCCGAGGGCGGCGAGGTACTCCCGCACCTCCTGAGCGATGAACTCCATGAAGTTCACGATGTACTCGGCCTTGCCGGTGAAGCGCGAACGCAGGACGGGGTTCTGCGTCGCGACGCCCACGGGGCAGGTGTCGAGGTGGCAGACGCGCATCATGATGCAGCCCGACACCACGAGCGGAGCCGTGGCGAAACCGAACTCCTCGGCACCCAGCAACGCCCCGATGATGACATCGCGCCCGGTCTTCATCTGACCGTCGACCTGCACCACCACGCGGTCGCGCATGCCGTTGAGCATGAGCGTCTGCTGCGTCTCGGCGAGGCCCAGTTCCCAGGGGGTGCCCGCGTGCTTGAGCGAGTTCATCGGGCT
>JARBUN010000060.1 GCA_029239635.1 Microbacterium sp.
CGGCGTGGCATCCGCGGGTCTGGCGATCCTCGCGTTCCTCCCTCCCCATGATGTGGACGCGTACCTCGAGCGGCACGACGACCTCGCGAAGCGGTGGGGAGCATCGCACTCCCCCGCACGCCTCCGAACGCGCGTGAGAGACACGCAGGAGCGCGGGTACGCCGTGAATCCCGGACTGATCGTGGAGGGCAGCTGGGGGCTCGGGGCCGCCGTCTTCGATCGCGCGGGCCGACCGCAGTGGGCGCTCAGCCTCACGGGCGTCGAGTTCCGCTTCTCGGGCGAGCGCCTCGCCGAGCTCGGCCGCATCCTCCTCGCGCACGCCCACCAGCTGTCCACGCGCCTGGCCGCGCGATAGATACCTGGGTTATATATCTGCGGTATGCTTCTTGCATGACCCGCGATGACGATCTGCAGAGACTTCTGCTCGCGGTGCACGCCCTCACGCGCATCGCAGCCCTCGACACCCAGAACGACGCCCCCGCCGCGCAGTGGCGTACGCTCACCCTCCTGCGCGACAACGGTCCCCAGCGCCTCGGCGACCTCGCGACGCTGAGCCGCGTGACGCAGCCCGGCATGACACGCCTCGTGCACCAGCTGAGCGACGCCGGGCTCGTCACGCGCGAACCGCACCCCGACGACTCGCGCGTCAGCGTGATCGCCGCCACCGACGAGGGTCTCGTCGCCCTCGAGCGCTGGCTCACCCAGCTGAGCCAGGCCCTCGCCCCGCACGTGGACGACATGACGGATGCCGAGTGGGATGCCGTGAGCATCGCCGCCGGCGCCCTCTCCGCCCGCGTGGGCCTGCAGCCGGAGGTCGTGCGATGAGCGCCGCCCCCAGCGTCTGGAAACAGCCCGCCCAGGTCTGGGCCGTGGCCTTCGCCTGCGTCGTCGCCTTCATGGGCATCGGTCTCGTCGACCCGATCCTCCCCGCGATCGCCGACTCCCTCAAGGCGACGCCCGTCGAGACCGAGCTTCTCTTCACGAGCTACCTCGTCGTCACCGGCCTCGCGATGCTCGTCACGAGCTGGATCTCGAGCCGCATTGGCGCGAAGGCGACCCTGCTCGTCGGCCTCGCGCTCATCGTCGTGTTCTCACTGTTCTGCGCGCTCAGCGGCAGCGTCGACGCGGTGATCGGGTTCCGTGCCGGCTGGGGCCTCGGCAACGCGCTCTTCATCTCCACCGCTCTCGCGACGATCGTCGGGGCGGCCTCCGGGGGAAGCTCGGCGGCCATCATCCTCTACGAGGCGGCGCTCGGTCTCGGCATCGCCGTAGGCCCGCTGCTCGGCGGCATCCTCGGCGAGGCGAGCTGGCGCGGTCCCTTCTTCGGTGTCGTCGTCCTCATGGCGATCGCGTTCGTCGCCGTCGCCGTGCTCCTGCGCGGCCCCGCGCCCGCACGAACCCCGATCCCGTTCAGCGCGCCGTTCCGCGCGCTCGGGCGTCCGGCCCTCGCGATCCTCGCGGCGACCGCGCTGTTCTACAACATCGGCTTCTTCACGCTCCTGGCGTTCTCGCCGTTCCCGCTCGGGTTCGGGGCGATGGGGATCGGGCTGACGTTCTTCGGGTGGGGCGTGGGACTGGCGATCACGAGCGTCTGGGTCGCGCCGATCCTCCTCCGGCGCATGCGCCTGACGTCGGTCCTGCTTCTCGCCCTGCCGTTGCTCGCGGTCGACCTCATCGTCGCGGCCTTCGTCGTGACTTCGCCGGCCGCCCTCGTGACCTGCATCGTCGTCGGTGGTCTCGTGCTCGGTGTCGTCAACACCGCTCTCACCGAAGCGGTGATGGAAGCCACCGACCTGCCCCGCTCGGTCGCCTCGTCGGCGTACTCGGCCGTGCGTTTCCTGGGCGGCGCGGTCGCTCCGCCCCTCGCCGCATTCCTGTGGCACGCCGCCGGTGCCGGGGTGCCGTACATCGTGGCCGGGGTCTCGGTCCTCGTCGCGGCGGCCTGCATCCTGCTGGGTCGCAAGACCCTCGCCCACGTCGATCAGTCGCATCCGAATGCCGCGGACGAAGGTGCCGCCATCCTCGTCGGAGACGCGGCCTGAGAGCACGCGAAAAGGCCCCGGACCCTTACGGGTCCGGGGCTTTTTTCGCAGGCGCACGTGCGGAATCCCGCCGAACCGGCGACGCTCCGGGTCACACCGGGGAAATGGTTCCTCCCCGTGCGGCAGATGCCACCGCCTGCGCACCGCGTGACGACATCACGATCGAGAAGTGGTTCGTGTCCGAGACCCGCTCCGCGCGGAGACGGGGGTATCGGACGGTCAGCGGACCCAGATCGGCGTACAACGGCGGAATCTCGTCGACCAGCCCCCGCTCCGCCGCGAGCAGGACCGTGGGTCGCGGCATCCGTTCGAGTGCCCTGGCGATCGCGTCGCCCGTGTTCTGGTCGATCGAGTCCTCCTCGACGGTGGCGTACGTCGTCGCGGGGCGGAGCTCAGGCTCGCGCCCGACGAGGTCGTACGCCACGTAGTCGTCGAGCAGAGGGTCCTCGCGGCCGGCGAGGGCCGGGTGCGCGCGCCAGAACTCGCGGTAGGCCGCAGGATCGGCGAAACGCCGATGGAGCCGCTCGGCGGTGGGGCCGAGCACATGGCGCACGGCGTCGCGCGGGTCCATGCCCTCGGGGATGGCCAGCGGCAGTCCGCCGTCCACGAGCACGACCCGGTCCACGCGATCCGCGTGACGATCGGCGAAGACCTCGGCCACGAACGCTCCCATGGAGTGACCGACGACGACGACCCGCTCGATCCCGAGCGCGTCGAGCACGACCGCGAGATCGTCGGCGTGCACCGCCATCCCGGTGGGCCCCTCGACCGCATTGCTCCGCGCGCGTCCCCTGAGGTCGGGGGCGATCAGCCGCGCTCGAGGCTCCTCGTCCGCAAGCCATGCCCAGGCGCGGTGCGAGGCGGTCATCCCGTGCACGAGCAGCCAGGGCAGCCCGGCGGCATCCGGATGCCACTCCCCCACGCGCAGCACTCCGCCGGGGACGGCGACGTCGTGCGTGCGGTACCCGATGCTCATGCGCGGGACTCCGCCTCGTGCGCCAGGGTGTCCCACAGCTGCGCGAAGCGCTGGTTCCAGGGCGTCGCGAACATCCCCGCGTGCCAGCGGCGCCGCACCTCGTCGAGCGTGACCCACTCGGCATCCTGGACCTCTTCGGGATCGGGGACGGGCGTCGGCTCCCCCTCCACACGGGCGATCCAGAGATCGAACAGGACTCGCTCCTCGATCACCCGCCCGACGAGCACGAGATCGTCGGGCGCGACGGCCAGACCCGTCTCCTCCTCGAGCTCGCGGGAGGCGCCGCGCCGACTCGACTCCGCGCGCAGCGCGCTGCCGGCGGGGAACTCCCACGCGAGCGGATACTCCTTGCCGGGTGCGCGCAGGCTCACCAGCACGCGCCCCGTCGACGACACCACGCAGACGGATGCCACGACGTGGAACGCCCCCTCCGGCACCGGCCCGTCGCCCCGGCGGTGGAGCACGCCCGTCGGCGTCCCGTGGATGTCGGTCACGTCCCAGATCTCGTCATCGGCCATAGGGACATCCTCGCCGACAGGACCCGGCCGCGGGCTTCACTCGCCGGACGATTCTCGACCGTCCGCGTGCCCGGCGCGGAAGAGGAACAGCACCCGGATCTCCCACGCGACCCGCAAAGCCGCGGAAAGCAGGATGATCCCACCGACAATCCACTGCACAGGGCCGGGGCCGCCCATCATGGCACTCAGCACCGCAAGCGCGATGATCGCGAGAAGCAGCACGGCGTGCACCACAAGGGAGACGACATGCCTGCCCCGCGTCATCCCGTAGAGCTTCGCCTCCATGGCTCGTCGATCATCCGGCCGAGCCGGGGAGCACGTCCACGTACACGCTGTACTCGTTGCCGGGCGTGGTCATCGTGTCCCACATCTTCTCGGTGTCACCGGGGAGGAGACACGCGACCGAGAGGAACACCATGTTCCCGGTGTTGTAATCAGGACCCTGCACGACCTTCATGTCGGATTGCGTGCTGTTCTCGGCCGCGGGGATCGTGTAGTTGAAGAACGGGATCTGGCCGAGACCCTCTTCGTGATAGGGCAGGCCGAGAAGGGACTCCTCGTGGAATCGCGCCGGATCCTGGACGCCCAGCTGATCACGGAAGAGCAAGAGCGTCGAGACGCCGTACGCCTTCTCGTTGAAGGCCCAACGGTTCTCGGGGTCCCCCTCGTCGCGAACCATTCCGACGAACGACATGCACGATCCCAGGAATCCGAACGGCGTGCTCATCTGCCCCGCGTACAACGACGCATTGTCGATGGACGGCATCTCTCTCCACTCCCACGGGGAGTCCTGCGCGGTGCTGATGACCGTACGGCCCCCGTCGAAGCCCTCGGCCGCCGGGACCTCGAGCACCACGCGGGACGACGACACGGGGTCGGAGATGAAACCGTCGAGACGGGCGTACTCGGTCGTGCCGATCGGTACCGCCTCGGGGGTGGCCGACGCGACGGGCTCGGCGACGGTCGCGGGGGCGTTCATCCCCAGCAGCGCCCGGATGCCGAAGAACGCACCGACGCCGAGCACGAGGACACCGACCACCGACAGCCCCACGATGAGACCGACCCGTCCCCCGCGCTTCTTCTCGGGCGGAACCGGTGGCGCCGGCGGAAGGGGCGGTGCGGGCGGCAGCCCGGGCGGGGTGTCGGTCACGGGGGGCTCCTTCTGTCCTCGGGTCGCGCCGGTTCGCGGCGCTGATCCCGGTCTCAGATCGTCGCAGACGGGGTCCGCCGCGTTCCACCGCGTGACAGGCGGCGTACGCGCACGATATGGGGCCATGGATAGGTTGAGCGCATGAGCCGCCCGCACCGACGCATCGCCGCGACCCTGACGGCAGCCTCCGCGCTCGCCCTGACCGGGTGCTCTCTCGACGGGCTGATCTGGGGCCCCGAGGGCGCGAGCGTGATCGCCACCACGCGGGAGTTCATCGACGCCGCAGCAGCGGGAGATGCGGACAGCCTCGTGTGCGAAGGGCGGGACCTGGATCTCGGCTCGCCCTCCGCCTGGGATGGCCTGTCCGCCGAGGAGCCCGAGCCGTTCGTCGCCGAATACTGGCCCGAGCAGGTCGAACTCGACCCGACGTGGAGCATCAACCTGTCGCTGCCCACCGGGCGGGTGGCATCCGGGGTCGAGTATCCGGGAAACCTGTTCTACCGGGAGGACGGCGACGGCCTCTGTCTCGTCGACATCGCGTGGTGGACGGTGCAGTAACCGCACGCGGGAGAACGGAAAAGGGCCCCCACCCGAAGGTGGAGGCCCGTACGTGCACCCCCTGGGACTCGAACCCAGAACCCACTGATTAAGAGTCAGTTGCTCTGCCGATTGAGCTAGAGGTGCAGGCTGATCCGCCTCAGATTTGCTTGGCGAACCGAGGGATTACGTTACCAGGCGTGACGCGACGGCACCAAATCGGCCCCGCGACGACCGTTATCCTGGAGCCGTGTCCCAGACTCCCGACGAGATCCTCCCCACCCTCGCCGACGACCTCGCGCTCGCGCTGCGGCTGGCGGACGCCGCCGACGCGGTCGCGATGGCGCGCTTCGACGCCGACGACCTGCGGATCGACACCAAGGCCGATCGCACCCACGTGACCGAGGCCGACCTCGCCACGGAGCGGGCGATCCGGAAGATCCTGGATGCCGAACGCCCCGGCGATGCGGTCCTGGGCGAGGAGTTCGGCACGACGGGCGACACCGCCCGGCGCTGGGTGATCGACCCGATCGACGGCACCCACAACTACATGCGCGGCATCCCGATCTGGGCGACCCTGATCGCGCTCAGTGTCGACGGAGTCCCGGTCGTCGGCGTCGTGAGCCAGCCCGCCCTCGGGCGTCGGTGGTGGGCCGCCACCGGTCACGGCGCGTGGACGAACACGCCCTCCGGGGAAGCCCGCGGCATCCATGTGTCCGCCGTCGACGACGTCGCGAAGGCGAGCATCAGCTTCCAGAGCATCGAACAGTGGAACGACGTCGACCTGCTCCCGGCGCTCGACCGCCTCTCCCGCGCCGTCTGGCGCGATCGCGGCTACGGCGACGCCCTGCCCTACATGTGGCTCGCCGAGGGACGTCTGGAGCTCGTGGCCGAGTTCGGCGTGCAGGAGTACGACATCGCCGCGATCGCCCCGATCGTGCGCGAGGCGGGCGGACGGTTCACCGCCTTCGACGGCTCCGACCGCCTCGACGCGGCCTCCTCGTTCGCCACCAACGGCGTCCTGCACGACGCCTTCTCCGCGCTTCTGCACGAGGAGGGCTCCGCGTGACGCGGCGCCTCGGCGTGACCCTCTCGGTGCTCGCTCTGAGCGTCGTCGCCCTGGCCGGCTGCTCGGGGCCGTCTCCCGCTCCCACCGCCGCAGCGCAGGTGCCGTCCGACGGCGCCACGACGGCGGCGCCCGATCCCGGCGCGAGCGACACTCCCGACCCCACGGCCGACCCCACCTGCGACACGATCATCCCGAAGAGCACGGCCGACGATTTCCGCAGCCTCGGCTGGAGCGTGAGCGTCGAGCCGTTCCGCGTCGGTGCGACCGAGATCGACGGCGGCATCCAGTGCAAGTGGGGCGATCAGCGCATCACGACCGACCGCGTGCAGGTGTTCGGTTGGGCTCCGATCGACGGCACCACCGCCGCAAAGGCCGAACGCGACCTCGTCTCCTCGGGCTGGCGCCGTGAAGACGGGCCGAACGGCACCTATGTGACGGAGAACTCGTCCTGGGTGGGCGGCAGAGGCGACAGCGACGGCTACGGCATCACGTACCTCTTCGGCGACGGCTGGGTGAAGATGGCGGATACCCGTCAGAGCCTCGTGCTCGTCGACGGACCCTCCTGACCCGTCACCGATACGGATTGACGGCCGCGGCATCCCGCGCCGCCACGAAACCCTCGTCCCAGGCGTCGCCGCGCGCCTCGCGCTCGCGCCACAGCTCATCGGCCCGGCGCACTCTCTCCGCGAAGGCGACCCAGTCGCTCCATGTCGCGGCGATCCTGGCCGCCCCTCCCGCGTCATCGCCGCGCGCGACAGCAGTCCAGGTGCCCGCGTCGGGCGTCGGCTCCAGGCGGAACGGGCCGACATCGATCCTGAGTGCGCGGGGATCTGGCATCCCTCGACGCTAGGCGCTTCGTGAGGTCCGCGACAAGCACTCGCGTAGGCTCGATCCTCGTGGCTATCGGCGCGACCATTCACACATTCACGGTGCAGCTCTCGGACATCGATCGCGGGGTGTACGACGAGCTGTCGATCCGGGTCGCACGGCATCCGTCCGAGACCGACGCCTACATGTTGACGCGCGTTCTCGCCTACTGCCTCGAATACGAGGAGGGCATCGACTTCAGCGAGGGCATCTCGGCGACCGATGAGCCCGCCGTGCTCGTCCGCGACCTCACCGGCGCCCTGGTCGCGTGGATCGAGGTCGGAGCTCCGGATGCCGCCCGCCTCCACACCGGCAGCATGAAGGCCGCGCGCACCGCCGTCTACACGCACCGCGATCCCGAGAAGGTCGCCGCGCCCTGGGCCGGCAAGCGGATCCACCGGGGCGACGAGGTCCTCCTGCACAGCTTCGATCCCGGTTTCGTCGAGCGCATGGCCGGGCACATCGAACGACGCAGCACCGCCACGCTCACGCGGACCGAAGGCCGGATCTACCTCGAGCTCAACGGCGTCTCGGACGAAACGGACATCCACACGCGTTCGGCCGCCTGACGACGGCGGATACGACGAAGCCCCCGCCCCACCGAGACGGGTGGGAGCGAGGGCGTCGTCGAGGTGACAGTGGCTCGTGGAGCTGGGGGGAATCGAACCCCCGTCCAACGCTGGGTCTCCGCGTTTTCTCCGGGCGCAGTCTGTGAAAACGTTCTGCTCGGCTCCGACCTTTGTCACAGACACCTAAGTCGACAAGCCCAGCCTGGGAAAAGTCCCGCGTGACGTCCAGACGCCGTCACACAGCAAGACCCCTAAATGACGCCAGATTCCGTGGCGGGGTCACACACGGTCTGACGGACTATCGGGCTCGCTTACGCAGCGAGGGCGAAGTCAGTGCGCTTAGCATCGGCACTTATTGTTTTGCAGGGAGCGTTTACGAGATAACCCCACATCCTCGGCCCGCTTCTCGCGGGTTCGCAGGCGCTGTCGAAACCGATCAGCCCCGGGAACTCCGTTCGGAGTGGCCACTGTCACCCTGTTGAATTACCACCTCGGTCGCCGCCGTCATCAGCGGCACCCGAGCATCACAGTCTACAACGCTTCGCGGGGCTCCGTGATTCCCTCCCGGTCGATGACCGTCACGCGGAGTCAGCCCGCGACACGCCACCCCCATCTCGTCGGCGATGGAGTCCGCACGGCGGCGCACGCCCGACCCCGCGCCGGACCCTCCCGTAGGCTCGCGGCATGAGCGACGTCGTCATCACCGTCCGGGGCGAGAGCAACGCGCGCGTGCGCGCCGAGGAGGCCGCCGTCCGCGTGACCGTCGTCACGGACGGACCGGCCCGCGGTCCGGTGGTCGAGCGGGCGCAGGAACGCGCCTCGACGGTGCAGGACGGGCTCGTCGCGCACCTGCGCTCGGGCGAGGTGTCCGAGTGGTCGAGCGCGCGCGTCTCCGTGTGGTCGGACCGGCCGTGGAACAACGAGGGGTCGCAGCTCCCCCTCGTGCACCATGCCGCGGTCGAGCTGTCGGCGACCTTCACCGACGCCGGAGCGCTGTCGTGGTGGCTCGGCGACGTCGCCGAATCCGACGACGTCCAGGTCACCGCGGTGGAGTGGCGGCTGTCGTCCGAGACGCGCGCCCGCGTCGAGCGAGACGTCGCCGCCGACGCGGTGCACGTCGCCGTCGAGCGGGCCGCCGCCTACGCGGATGCGCTGGGGCTGGCATCCGTCACCGCCGTCGAGATCGCGGATGCCGGGCTGCTGGCGGCGCGGCCCGAGAACTCCACGGTCTTCGCCGCCCGCGCGATGTCCGCCGACAGCGGGCCGTCATTCAGCCTGCAGCCGCCGGAGATCGTCGTCAGCTCGACCGTCGAAGGACGCTTCCGCGCGGAGTGAGGCGACCTCTCAGTCGCCGAGGCGGTTCTTCGTCCGCATGGCGCGCTCGGCCTCGCGCTTGTCTTCGCGCTCGCGGATCGTCTGACGCTTCTCGAACTCGCGCTTGCCCTTGGCGACCGCGATCTCGACCTTGGCGCGCCCGTCGAGGAAGTACAGCCGCAGCGGGACGAGCGTGTACCCGCCCGCCGCCACGGCGTGCGAGAGCTTCACGATCTCTTCCTTGTGCAGCAAGAGCTTGCGGGTGCGCTTGGCCGAATGGTTCGTCCAGTGCCCCTGCGAGTACTCCGGGATGTGGACGGCATCGAGGTAGGCCTGACCGCCGTCGATGTAGGCGTAGCCGTCGGTGAGGTTCGCGCGCCCCTGGCGCAGCGACTTCACCTCGGTTCCGGTCAGGACCAGACCCGCTTCGTACGTCTTCTCGATGGCGTAGTCGTGTCGCGCCTTCTTGTTGGACGCGATGAGCTTCTCCCCCTGCTCACGAGGCATGGTGCCACCTCCTCATGATCATGGGCACACAGAGCCCCTCAGTCTACGGGATCAGGCGCGCAGCCATCGCCGGATGGCGAAACCGGCGCTCAAGGCCGAGAGAACGACGCCGATGACCACGATCACCGGGACCACGATCGCGACGTCCGACAGCCCCACCCACGACGTGATGAAGCCGATCCGATCCCGCAGATAGCGCTCGACGCCGACCTGGACGATCGCCCACACGGCGACGCTCGCGAGAGCGGACCCGATCAGGGCCGCCAGGACCCCCTCGAGGATGAACGGCGTCTGGATGAAGCGGTTGGACGCCCCCACGAGACGCATGATGCCGAGCTCCCGGCGCCGCGCGAACGCGGAGAGGCGGATGGTCGTGGCGATCAGCAGAACCGCCGCGATGAGCATGAGTCCGGCGATCCCGACCGCGACGTACGTGGCGACCGTCAGCGACTGGAACAGGGGTTCCAGATACTGCATCTGGTCCTTCACCTCTTCGACCCCGGCCTGCCCGCTGAACGCCTCCGCGATCACGTCGGACTGGCTCTGATTGACGAGGTTGATGCTGAAGGTCGCGTTGAACTGGTCGGCGGTGACGACACCGGCGATGTCGGACGAAAGCAGTCCCTGCGCGTTCTGGAAGGCCTCGTCGCTCGTCGAGAAGCTGTAGTCGCGGATCAAGGGCTTGAGCGCATCGCCGTCGAGCGTCGCTCGGACGGCGTCGATCTGCTCCTGCGTCGCGGCCTCGCCGGGCGTGCAGGTGGGCGAGTCGGACACCGTCGAGCACATGAACACCGCGACCTGGGCGCGATCCGACCAGTACGACTGCATCTTGCCGATCTGCATCTGCATGAGCATCGCCGCGCCGACGAAGGTCAGGGAGACGAACGTGACGAGGATCACCGAGATGACCATCGAGGCGTTGCGGCGAAGACCCGAGAAGGCCTCCGAGAGGATGAGCCCGAACCTCATGACGTGGGTCCCACTTCGTCGTCGCGGTCATTCTTCTCGGCGAGACCGAGCTTGTCGGCGAGGCCGAGCGCGTCGACCTCGGGGTTGCTCACGGGGATCGAGCGGGTGTTCGTGCCGGGCTCGCGGCGTTCTGCCGCGGGCGCGGTGGTCACGGAGGGCGACTCGGGCTCGACGGGGGCAGCCGAGACCTGCTCCGACCCTTCCGGTCCGCGCAACGGCTCGACGGGACCCGTGATGCTCGTGACCTCGCGCTGCACCTCGAGCACCGCGGTGAGGGCTGCCACCGCGGCGGCGCCCTTCTCGACCTCGGGTGCCAGCACGGGCAGCCCGGAACGGTCGCCGTACCCGCCGTGCCGCTCGTCGCGCACCATCTCGCCGCCGCGCAGCTCGATGACACGCCGCTGCATCTGGTCGACGAAACCGGCCTCGTGCGTCGCCATGACGACGGTCGTGCCGCCGGCGTTGATCCGCGCGAGGAGACGCATGATGTCGATCGAGGTGCCGGGGTCGAGGTTTCCGGTCGGCTCGTCGGCCAGCAGCACCTGGGGGCGGTTCACGAGGGCGCGCGCGATCGCGACGCGCTGCTGCTCACCGCCGGACAGTTCGTGCGGCAGCCGCTTCTCTTTCCCGTCGAGACCGACGAGGGCGAGCACCTCGGGAACGGCCTGCTGGACGAAGCCGCGCGACGCACCGGTCACCTGCAGCGTGAACGCCACGTTCTGGTGCACGGTCTTGTTCGGCAACAGCCGGAAGTCCTGGAACACCGAGCCGATGTGGCGTCGGAAGTACGGAACCTTGCGGTTCGACAGCGTGCGCAGGTCGCGCCCGAGCACGACGACGCGCCCCTCGCTCGGGGTCTCGGCCCGCAGGATCAACTGCAGGCACGACGACTTCCCCGAACCCGAGGCGCCGACGAGGAAGACGAACTCTCCGCGCTGCACCTCGAAGTCGACTGCGTTCAGCGCGGGCTTCGTGGTGCCGCGATACCGCTTGGTGACATTCTCGAACCGGATCATGGCTCGACGAGCCTAAGCGCGCGTCCCGAGGAGCCCGACAGGACGCGCCGTGTCGGCATCCGGGAAAACCCTATGGATGCCGGACCCCCGGCATCCGGCTCAGTCGTCGTCGTCTTTGCGCTTACGCCAGCGGATCCCGGCGGCGATGAGACCGTCGAGGTCGCCGTCGAAGACGACCGCGGGGTTTCCGACCTCGTAGCCCGTGCGCAGGTCTTTCACGAGCTGCTGGCCGTAGAGGAAGTAGGAGCGCATCTGGTCGCCCCAGCTCGCGGTGATGGTGCCGGCGAGCTCCTTCTTCTTCGCGGCCTCTTCTTCGCGCTTGAGCAGGAGGAGGCGGGTCTGGAGGACGCGCATGGCGGCGGCGCGGTTCTGGATCTGGGACTTCTCGTTCTGCATCGAGACGACGAGGCCGGTGGGAAGGTGCGTGATGCGCACGGCGGAGTCGGTCGTGTTGACGGACTGACCACCGGGTCCCGACGACCGGAAGACGTCGACGCGGATGTCGCCCTCGGGGACCTCGACCTCGACGGCCTCCTCCATGACGGGGATGACCTCGACCGCGGCGAAGCTGGTCTGACGCTTGTCGGCACCACCGAAGGGGCTGATGCGCGCGAGGCGGTGCGTGCCGGCCTCGACCGACAGCGTGCCGTAGGCGTAGGGCACGTCGACCTCGAAGGTGGCCGACTTGATGCCGGCGCCTTCGGCGTAGGACGTGTCCATGACCTTGACGGGGTACTTGTGACGCTCGGCCCAGCGCAGATACATGCGCAGCAGCATCTCGGCGAAGTCGGTGGCGTCGTCGCCGCCCGCTCCCGAGCGGATGGTGACGACCGCCGAGCGCGGGTCGTATTCGCCGTCGAGGAGCGTCTGCACCTCGAGCTGGCCGATGACGTCCTTCAGCGAAGCGAGCTCGCGGCGAGCTTCGTCGGCGGACTCGTCGTCGTCCATCTCGATGGCGAGCTCGACGAGCACCTCGAGGTCGTCGAGGCGCTGCTCGATCTCAGTGACCCGCTTGAGCTCGGCCTGCTTGTGGCTCAGGCGGCTGGTGACCTTCTGAGCGTTGTCGACGTCGTCCCAGAGGTCGGGGGCACCGGCCTCTTCACTGAGGCGTTCGATGTCGGCTTTGAGTGCGTCGACGTCGACCACGGCCTGGATATCGGCGAAGGTCGAGCGCAGCGCCTGGATGTCGGCGGTCAAATCGAGTTCGAGCATTTGGATTCAGCCTATCGTGGAGACGGTGACAGCCGACTCTCCTCGCGGCGTGCTGGTGCGCTTCGCCCCCATGATCTACGGGCCCACCCTCCTCTTCGCGATCGGCGAGGGCGCCGTCATCCCCCTCATCCCGGTCATCGCGAACCGGCTCGGCGCGGACGTCGCCCTCGCCGCCCTGGTCGCCGCCGCGCTCGTGGTCGGACAGCTGTGCGGCAACATCCCCGCGGGATGGGCGGTCGCGCGCTTCGGCGAGCGGATCACGATGGGGGTGGCCGGCATCGTCATCCTGGGCGGCCTGGTCGGTGTCGTCTTCGCCGGGACGCTCGCGATCTTCGCGGCCGCGGTGTTCCTCATCGGGTTCTGCGCCGCGTCGTTCTCGTTGGCGCGGCACTCGTTCATGACGACGCGCGTCCCCCTGCATTTCCGCGCGCGGGCGCTGTCGCTGCTCGGCGGGACGTTCCGCCTCGGGATGTTCGTCGGCCCCTTCATCTCGGCGGCGCTGCTCGGGATCTTCGGCGACGAGAAGGCATCCATCCTCTTCTTCGCCGTCTGCCAGGTCGCGACGATCCTCCTGGTGTTCCTGGGCCCGGATCCCGAGAAGGCCGTCCCCGCGGGAGGTGTCGCCGATTCGCCCCGCGGCGATTCCCGCGACGCCGAGGACACGGGCGAACCGGTGAGCGGTGCGATCCCCACCGCCGAGCGCGTCGGCGTCTTCCGCACGATGTGGCGTTTCCGCGCGGTGCTGGCGCGCCTGGGCCTCGCCGCGGCCTCCCTCTCGGCCGTGCGCTCGGCCCGCCAGGTTGTTCTTCCCCTGTGGGGCGTCTCCCTCGGACTGGACGCCTCGACGATCGCCGTCGTCGTCGGCGTCTCGGGAGCGATCGACTTCGCCCTCTTCTACGCGAGCGGCCAGGTCATGGACCGCTTCGGGCGTCTGTGGGCTGCGCTGCCCGCCATGATCCTGATGGGAGCGGGCTTCCTCGCCCTCGCCTTCACCCACGACCTCTCGAGCGCGGCGATGTGGTTCGCGATGTTCGCCGCGGTCCTCGGGGTGGGCAACGGCCTGTCCAGTGGCATCCTGCTCACTCTCGGTGCCGACCTCGCCCCTCCCGAGGAGCCGGCCGCGTTCCTGGGGTCGTGGCGCACACTCACGGATGCCGGGGGCGCCGTCGCCCCGGTCCTGATCTCCGCTCTCACGGCCACCGTGTCGCTGTCGGGAGCCGTGGGCGCGATGGGCGTGATCGCCGCGCTGGGGGCGTTCGGCTTCGTCCGGTGGGTTCCGAGATACGTGCCTCGGGCACGGTGATCCTCGTCGCCGGAATTGTTTCGACGCCGTAAAAATTCCGGCCACTCTTGTCGTTGTCGACATTCTCCCGACAGAATCAAAAAAACGCGATCGTCTTCTCCGGGCGACGTGTCATTCCCCCCTGGATGATGCGGGCATCGATGCCCGCGGAGAGGTGCATTCCTGTGCCCAGA
>JARBUN010000061.1 GCA_029239635.1 Microbacterium sp.
ATCCTGAACAACGCGCGCATGACGATCGTCGTCGTCCCCCTCATCGGCCTGGCGGTCGGCTGGTGGGCCATCATGACCCTCCGGATCGATGACTGGAGCTCGTTCTCGGTGTGGTCGCCGCTGCCGTTCGGGCAGTTCGAGGTCGAGACGCACCCGATCTCGCAGCACTGAACCGCCCGACGTCTCCGACGCAAGGCCTCTGCCCGCGCGCCGCTCCGCGCGTACGGTGACCACCGTGACGTTCAACGACAACGCCCGTGTCGGGGGCAATTCAGCGAAGCGCCGGGGCGGCGGGACCGTCGCCGCCGTGGGTGGCGGGGCGGTCGGTCTCGGTGCCGTCGTCGTGCTGCTGTTCTCCCTGTTCACCGGGACGGATCTCACCGGACTGATCGGCGGAGGGACAGCGGCCGGCCCCGAGAGCGGCGGAGAGGCGATCGCCAACTGCGAAACGGGTGCCGACGCGAACAGCGACGACTCGTGCCGGTTGGCTGCGGCATCCCTCAACATCGATCAGTTCTGGCAGGAGCGCCTCGACGGGTACCGCGAACCGCAGCTGATCATCGTCGATCAGGCGACCGGCACCTCGTGCGGGACGGCTTCGAACGCGACGGGGCCGTTCTACTGCCCGCCCGACGAGACCGTGTACGTCGACCCGACGTTCTTCGCGATTCTCCGCGAGCAGTACGACACCACCGCCGGCCCGCTCGCGCAGCTCTACGTGCTCGCGCACGAGTACGGCCATCACGTGCAGAACCTCACCGGCGTCATGGAGCAGTACCCGAACAACGGCACCGGACCCGACAGCAACGGCGTGCGCACCGAGCTGCAGGCGGACTGCTTCGCCGGCGCCTGGGTCGCCGCGGCCGGCGAGCAGGTCGACGAGGACGGGACGCCCTATCTCAAGCCGCCGACGTCGCAGCAGATCACCGACGCCCTCGCGGCCGCCGCCGCGGTGGGCGACGACCACATCCAGGCCGAATCGGGCCGCGGCATCAACCCCGAGAGCTGGACGCACGGCTCCAGCGAGCAGCGGCAGCGGTGGTTCGACGCCGGACGCGACGGCGGCGTGAACGCCTGCGACACGTTCGCGGTGGCGGGGCAGAGCCTGTAGGTCGCGGCATCCGGCTCCCGCGTCCCGCCCGGCCGGGGCGGGGCGGGGTCGCCCCTCGTCCCCCTTCTGTCATCGCGTGTCCCACTTCGTGCGGTCTGAGATCGGCGGAGACAGCAGGAAGGGGGACATGGCCGGAGCCGCGGCGCGACCCGCCCCGACGCGGCACCGCCGCCCCACCTCCGCGGGGCGACGGCACCGCGGTCGGATCACTCCTCGCGCGAGCGCGTCCGGAGGATGATCACGACCAGGACGCCCACGAGCACCACGACGCCCCCGCCGACGAGGAGACCGAGCGTGAGGCCCGACGGTCCACCGCTCGGAGCCGCGTCCGGCGAGGGCGACGGTTCCTGCCCCGCGCTGACCGCCGCCGCGCAGGGGGACTGATCCGTCCCCGCCGAGGAACCGGTCGCCGTGGAGGTGAACGAGAACGACCCCGAGATGGGGTGCCCGTCGGACGAGACCGCCCGCCACTCCACCTGGTACTCGCCGGGGGCTCCGAGCGCGACCGGCGCGGTCAGCGTCGGCCCCGACAGGTCGACGCAGTCCGTCTCGTAGTGTCGGCCGTCGGGTCCGAGCACGATGACGATGTTGCCGCCGTCGTACCCCAGCAGGTTGGCGCTGAAGTCGAGCGACACCTCCGACAGCGACGAGACGCTCGCACCCGAGGAGGGCGACGTCGACTCGAGGCTGTCGTGCGCCGAGGCGGCCTGCGCCCCGCCGAGCACCGTGCCCAGCGCGATCGCCGTGATCGCCACGGTCCGCGCGAGGGCGTTCGACACGCGCACGCTCAGCCGCGCTTCGGACGACGGGCGAGAGCGAGAGCCCCGAACACGGCGCCGACCGCGCCCACGACGAGCGCGGCGATGCTCAGACCCAGCGCGACGCCGGACGAGTCCGCGGAACCGGATGCCATGGCATCCGCGTCGTGCTCCGTCGACGTCGGAGCGGCCGAGGCCATGGAGTGTCCCCCGGCCGGCGGCGTGTCGTTGATGTAGAGAACCGGGGCGGGCTCGAGCGAGGAGTCGGCCGCGACCTGGTCGGGCGTGGCCGCCCAGTCGACGACGGACCCGTCGGAGTAGGTCTGCTCCGCGGGCAGGACGAGGTGGCCGACGTCTGGCACCGGCCCGAGCACGGCCGAGAAGATCTGGAACTGGTCCTGGCCGATCCCGACGCCCGGGTCGGCCTGCCAGACGATCTTCAGGGGAGCATCGCTGATGGTGTTCCCCTCCACCTCGACGGGTGCGGGGAGCGCGCCCTTCTCGACGGTGGCGGTCCAGCCCGGCACCGGCTGCACGAGGACGGCACTCAGCGGGGTGTCGGCGGGCAGGGTGACTTCGAGCTTGACGGTGGAGGCCGTCTCCGACTCGGTCGGAACGCGGAAGTTGACCGTGGCGTAGCTGCCCGGGGTGGCGGTGTTCGGGTTAACGGTGACGTGGGCGGATGCCGCGAGGGGCACGCCGATCGCGAGGACGGCGCCCGCCGCAAGGCCCACGAGGGCACGGCGGAGGAAGGGGGTACGAGACATGGTGCTGCTTTCTGCGAAGGCGCGCGCGAGCGTCTCGCGTCGCGCAAGGATGAGGGGGTCGAGGGATCACGCCGCGAGCGGCGGACCTCGATGCCTCATCACCGACAGCACGGCGATCCCCGACGCCGTCAGGGGCCGCTCGACGGCCGGGGCGGGAGCGCTCACCGGCACGGGGTGCGGGGCCAGGGGCCGCAGGGCGCGGAACGTCGCGGCCAGGAAGCCGGCGATCGCGCGCAGCGCGCGCTCCCCCACGCCCAGGGCGAGGATCGTCAGCACCGCGGCGGTCGCGTGAGCGCCCCACATCCAGGGAGCGTGTCCGACGTGTGTCGCGGGAAGGGCGTTCGAGGCGGCGGCATCGAGGAACACTCCCGCGCCGTGATGTCCGACGTGGCTCGCGCCGCCCCCGCGCAGATCGAGCGAGAGCAGCGCATGGAACGCCGCCTGACTGAGGACCACGGCCAGCGAGAGCCGGCTCCACGACAGAGTCCGACCGGCGAGCAGAACGCAGACGGGAGCCGCCACGCACAGGGCGAGCACGATGTTCAGCAGCGACGGCAGCTCGGCGGCCACGGAGGAGTGCGCGACGGTCGTGACGAACGTCGCGACGGTCGCCGCGGCGACACCGCGTCCCGCGCGCTGCGCCCGTCCCGCTCTCGACGACATGGGGAAAGCCTAAGCCGCGGGTGAGGGCAGGTCTCAGAGAAGGTTCGCCCGCAGAGCATCCCACGCATCGTGCGCGGCGTCCGCGAGCATCTCGACGTCGGGGACCGCGCTCGGATCGACGCAGAACCCGATGCCGAGCCAGTGATCGTTCGAGATCGCGGCGACGCGCAGCGCGTGGCGGGGGCCGGGTTCGGACGACGTGTAGACGTGCGCGACGCGGCGTCCCCCGACCGAGACCGCCACCCGCGGGCCCGGCACGTTCGACACGGCGAGAGCGAACTCGCGCGGGTCGTCCGCGAGACCGCGGAGAGCGGCCCCGACGGGTCCGGCGGCGGCGAGCGCGTGGAACAGCTCGTCGAGCGCCCGGGCGTCGCGGCCGCGCTTGCGGGCACGGGTGTCGGCGCTGATCAGGTCGAGCCGCCGGGCGTCGTCGCCCTCGTGCAGGTGCAGTCCCACATCGACGAAGGAGTCGCGATTTCCGGATGCCACGGCGTCCTCGCCGCGTTCGTGCAGGCTCACCGGCACCTGGGCGTTCAGGCGCGGCACGTGACCGTGGTGCAGCAGACGGCGCCGCAGCGCTCCCGCGATGACGGCGAGAAGCACGTCGTTGACGGTCGCGTGCTCGGCTCGCGCAGCCCCGACCGCGCGGGCCTCGGCCAGCGGTACATCGACGAACGCGAGGGCGCGCCGCGCCGTGATCGGGCGGTCGAACGGCGAGTGCGACCCGGGATGACCGAGCTCGCGGGCCAGGGTCAGCGGCATCCGTTCCCATTCGCTCCATCGCGAGGGACGGGCCTCGGGATCGCGGATGCCGACCTCGTGCGCCGGAGCGTCGTGGGGTTCGAGGACGACCGACTCGAGGAAGCGCACAGCGGTGAGCCCGTCGGCCACGGCGTGGTGGAGGCGGATCGCGAGCGCCTCGCGTCCGTCGGCGAGCGGGCCGATGAGGTCGATCGTCCACAGCGGCCGGGCGCGATCGAGGGGCTCCGACATGAGCTGCCCCACGGTCGCGCGCAGCGCGGCGGGGTCGGCGGCGGGACGCTGACGGACGTGGTGGGCGAGATCGACCTCGCCGCCGTCGACCCACGCGGGGCCGCCCTCCTCATCGACCACGATGTGCCGACCGCGGGGGAAGGCCGGGAGCCGTGCGGCGACGTTCGTGCGCACGGCCTCGAGATCGAGCGCCTCGCCCGGCTCGAGCACGAGCAGCTTCAGCGCGTGCCCGCGCACCACGTCGGACTCCAGCGCCAGGATGCGCGCATCCGCGGCCGACAACGGCTCCCCCATGCGCCTACGGTAGCGGGACCGCTGCCAACAGGTCCCCCGGCACCGTCGCGCGGATCAAGGCGTGAGCCGGCGGCATCCGGATGCCGGGCCCCAGCGCGTCCGCGATCACGAGCCCGTAGCCTGGAACCGTGTCCTCCGCCGCCGACCTTCGCGACCTCATCGTCGAACGCATCGAGGCCACCGGGTTCGGCGCACACGGGCTCCACGTCCGCGTCGGAGACGACGTCGCCGAGCACCGCTGGACGCCCGACGTCCGCGAGGAGACCCACTCGGTCGCCAAGGCCGTGAGCGTCCTGGCGGCCGGTATCGCGGCCGACGAGGGACTGGTCTCCCTCGACGAGCCGATCGCGGGCGTGGTCTCGGCGTGCGATCCCGAGATCACGCTGCGTCACCTCCTGTCGATGACCAGCGGGATCGACCTCCCGTGGTCGCCGAGCATGATGACCGACTGGCCCGACCTCGCGGCCGAGTTCCTGTCCCGCCCCTCTCGCGGACGCGCCTTCCAGTACTCCAACGCGAGCACCTACACGGCGATGCACGTGCTGTCGCGTCGCGTCGGAGACATCGAGGAGTACCTCCGCCCGCGCCTCTTCGCCCCGCTCGGGCTCGATGACGTGGCCTGGAGCCGATGCCCGAACGGCCGCGTGCTCGGCGGCGAGGGTCTCTCGCTGCGAACCGAGGAGATGGCGCGCCTCGGCCTCCTGATCCGCGACCGGGGCGTCTGGCGCGGGTCGCGCCTGGTCTCGACCGGAATCGTGGATGCCATGCACTCGGGGTGGGTCGACACGGGCAGTGCGGGCGAGGGGTATCGCCGCTACGCCCTGGCCGGGTGGGACGGGCCGGGCTCCGCGTGGCGCCTGCACGGCGCGTACGGCCAGCTCATCGTCTTCGCGGGCGACGCGGTCGTGACGATCAGCGCGGACGACCACGCCGGTGCCGACGCGATCGCCGCGTTCGTGGCGAAGACGGCTACCGGCTGCTGAGCGGCCCGAATCGGGGGTCGGACGGCTCGGCATCCGGAACCTCCCATCATCACGGTCTGACGACCATGCCGTGAACGCGTGCGCGTCAGATTGCGCACAACCCCCAGGGCGCGTAATGTCGCGCGCCGTGACTGAAGAAAGTCGCGAGCCCGGCGTGGAGACGCCGATGGCCAAGCGCATCCTCATCGGCGAGCCTCTGACGTCGGAAAAACTCGACGAGCAGCTCCTGCCCAAGAAGATGGCGCTGCCGATCTTCGCCTCCGACGCCCTCTCCTCCGTGGCCTACGCCGCCGTGGCCGTCGTGACGCTGCTGATCGTGGTCGTGCTGAGCTACCGGCAGCTGATCAAGGCGTATCCGTCGGGCGGCGGTGATTACGAGGTCGCGAGCAAGAACCTCGGCGAGGTCCCCGGGGTGATCGTCGCGGCGGCGCTGCTCGTGGATTACGTGCTCACGGTCGCCGTGTCGGTGGCATCCGGGGTCGACAACATCATCTCGGCGCTGCCGGAGCTGAACCCGTTCCGCGTGGAGATCGCCGTCGGCTTCGTGATCCTCATCGTCATCGTGAACCTTCGCGGCGTGCGCGAGGCCTCGAGCGTCTTCGCGATCCCGACCTACCTCTTCATCGGCTCGGTCGGCATCATGATCGTCGTCGGGCTCGGACGGACTCTCCTCGGTAACGCCCCCGTGGCGGAGAGCGCGCAGTACGCCGTCCAGGCCGAGTCGCTCACGCAAGCGGCGTTGATCCTGCTCGTCCTGCGCGCGTTCTCGAGCGGCTGCTCGGCCCTCACAGGCGTGGAGGCCGTGTCGAACGGTGTGCCCGCCTTCCGGATGCCGAAGATCCGCAACGCCCAGACGACGCTGACGATGATGGGCGGCATCGCGATCGTGCTGTTCGCCGGGCTCACGATCCTGGCCCTCATCTCGGGAGTGCACTACGCCGAGAACCCGTGCCACCTCATCGGCTTCGACTGCGCGAACAACCCGCAGCCGAGCCTCATGGCGCTTGTGTGCTGCTGCTCGCGGCCAACACCGCGTTCAACGGCTTCCCGCTGCTCGGCGCGGTGCTCGCGCGCGACGGCTACGCCCCGAAGGCGCTCAACACCCGCGGCGACCGGCTCGTGTACTCGAACGGCATGATCATCCTCGGCATCGTCGCGATCGGCGTGCTGATCGTCTACCAGGCCAACCTCACGACGCTGATCCAGCTCTACATCATCGGCGTGTTCGTCTCGTTCTCGCTCGGACAGATCGGCATGGTCAAGCACTGGCGCCGCGCATTGCGGGGGCTCAAGACGCTGCCCCCCGAAGCCGCCAAGCAGCAGTCCGCCGCGATCGAGCGCCGCTCCGCGATCTCGGGCCTGTGGATCAACTCGGTCGGCGCCGGCATGACCGTGCTCGTGCTGCTGATCGTGACGATCACCAAGTTCACGCACGGCGCGTGGCTGGTGTTCATCGCCATCCCGATCCTCGCGGTGCTCATGCTCGGCGTGAACCGCTACTACCGCGACGTCGAGCACGAGATCCAGATGGATGACGACGTGCACTTCGGCGCATCCGGCGACGTCGCGATCGTCCTCGTCAATCGCCTGCAGAAGCCCGTGATGAAGGCGATCGACTACGCCCTCGCCGCCAAGCACGACAAGACGCTCGCGGTGCACGTCGCCATCACCGACGAAGAAGCGGCGAGCCTTCAGCGCGAGTGGGCCGAGCACGACATGCCGATTCCGCTCGTGATCATCGAGTCGCCGTACCGCACCTACACCTCGCCGGTGTCGAGCTTCATCAAGTCCTACCGGGAGAAGCACGGGTCCTCCGTGGTGACCGTGTACCTGCCGCAGTTCATCGTGGGGCACTGGTGGGAATCGATCCTGCACAACCGTCGCTCCCGCCGCCTCGCGCAGCAGCTGATGCTCGTGCACGGGGTCTCGATCACCCTCGTTCCGTGGCTGCTCGACTCGTCGGAGGTCATCTACGGTCGTCGCTCCCGTCCGCTCCCCGGCCAGCAGCGCGGTGGGCAGCCGGTGGCTCAGGTGCCCGCACGGACGCCCCGGAAGACGCCGGGGGACTCGGCATCCTGAACCCTCCCGCTGATCGCGCGGCGCGTAGCGGTGCGACCAGCGGGCGAAGCTCCGGAAAGATCGCGCCGGAGTCGGCGCGGTGCCCGGTGTGCGGGGCTTCGGCCGCGACTTCTCAGGAGTTCGGCCCGCGGGATCTCCGGCTCCCGCCGTCGCGGGCGGTAGACGCGACCGGACCCCTCGGGCAAGGTGGATGCCATGCCCCTCCTCGCCCTGTTGACCCTCGCCGTCATGGTGATCGCGCTGATCGACGCCATCACGCGCCGCGATGACCAGGTCAAGCACATGCCGAAGTTCGTGTGGGTGTTCTTCATCGTGCTGCTGCCGTTGATCGGGTCGATCCTGTGGTTCACGATCGGTCGCGAGTACGAGCAGCGGTCCACGCCGATGTCGTTCGGCGACCCCCGCCGGTGGCAGAAGAACGCCGAACCGGCTCCCGCGCCGCGCCCGTACGACGCGCGCAGCACCGAGCAGCAGATCGCCGACCTCGAGCGCGAGATGCACCTCGCCGACCTCGAGGAGCAGGTGCGCCGGCGGCGGGCCGAGGGCGGGTCCGAGGCATCCGGAACCTGATCGCCTCACGGCACCGGCCGCACGCTCTCAGCGGACCGTCCGGCGGAACAGGGCCACCGCGATCGACGCCGCCACGACGAGGATCGCGAGGCACCACGCCAACGCGATCCAGATCTGCCCGCCGACGGGCTGCTGCGCGAGCAGGGCGCGGATCGTGTCGACGATCGAGGTGACCGGCTGGTTCTCGGCGAACCAGCGCACGGGGCCGGGCATGGTGGCCGTCGGCACGAACGCGGAGCTCACGAACGGCAGGAAGATCAGCGGGTAGCTGAAGGCACTCGCGCCGTCGATCGTCTTCGCCGCGAGCCCCGCGATGACCGCGATCCAGGTGAGGGCGAGCGTGAAGAGCATCAGGATGCCGGCGACCCCGAGCCACGCCGCGACCGAGGCACCGGAGCGGAACCCGAGCAGCAGCGCGACCCCGACGACGAGGGCGAGCGAGACCGCGTTGGCGACGAGCGAGGTGAGCACGTGGCCCCAGAGCACGCTCGTGGCGGCGATCGGCATGGAGCGGAACCGGTCGACGATGCCGCCCTTCATGTCGAGGAACAGGCGGTAGGCCGTGTAGGCGATTCCGGATGCCACGGTGACCAGCAGAATGCCGGGCAGCAGGTAGTCGACGTACGCCGTGCCGCCGGTGTCGATCGCGCCGCCGAAGACGAAGACGAACAGCAGCATCATCGCGATCGGCATGATCGCCGTGGTCACGATGGTGTCGGGGCTGCGCAGGATGTGCCGCAGCGACCGCCCGGTGAGCACGGCGGTGTCGGTGAGGGCGTGCGTGGTCATGATGCCTCCGCTTCGGTGGCGCCGGTCGCACCGACGATGGCGAGGAAGATCTGCTCGAGGCTCGGCTGCTTCTCGACGTACTCGCGGGTCACCGGGGGGAACAGCGCGCGCAGCTCGGCGAGGGTGCCCTCGGCGATGATGCGGCCCTCGTGCAGGATCGCGATGCGGTCGGCGAGGTGCTCGGCCTCTTCGAGGTACTGCGTGGTCAGCAGCACCGTGGTGCCCGCCGCGGCGAGCCCGCGCACGGCGTCCCACACCTCGAGGCGCGCCTGCGGATCGAGGCCGGTGGTCGGTTCGTCGAGGAAGACGACCGAGGGGTCGCCGACGAGACTCATCGCGATGTCGAGGCGGCGCCGCATGCCGCCCGAGTACGTGGATGCCGCGCGGCCCGCGGCATCCGTCAACGAGAACCGCGCGAGCAGGTCGTCGGCCACGCGGTGCGGGTCGGCGACGTGGCGCAGGCGGGCGATGAGCACGAGGTTCTCGCGCCCGGTGAGCACCTCGTCGACGGCGGCGAACTGCCCCGTCAGGCTGATGGCGGAGCGCACCCGCGCCCCCTCGGTCGCGACGTCGAGGCCGTCGACCTGGGCCGTGCCGCCGTCGGCGGTGAGGAGGGTCGAGAGGATGCGGACGGCGGTGGTCTTGCCGGCGCCGTTGGAGCCGAGCAGGGCGACGATCGAGCCGCGGGCGACGTCGAGATCGACGCCGGTCAGCACGTGCACGTCGCCGTAGGACTTCACGAGGCCCCGCACGCGGATGGCGGGGTCCTTGTCGATGACAGGCATGGGTGTTCCTTCCGTTTCGTCCGGTCGGAGGGCGCACGAGGCCATCGCCTCCGGCCGACCGGGGGCCGGAGGACGTGCGGGTGGAGCGGCTCAGCCCTGCTGGCGGGCCGCCTCGTCGATGGCGCGCGCGAGGCGCGTGCGTTCGCGGCCGATCCAGCTGCCGTCGCCGTAGTTCGCCATGAACTCCTCGGCGAAGACGACGGGGTCAGTGCCGACGAGATCGCGCACGGGCGTCTGGGCGGCGGCGGCCTGCTCGAGCAGGTCGGCGAGGTCGCTCACCATGCGGATGAGGCCGTCGGTGTTCTCGGTGGGGCCGAGGTTGAGCAGGTACCGCTCGAGGGCCGCGGCCGTCCGCCGGTACGGCTCGGGCAGGGCGTGCACGCGCTGGCGGTACTCGCGCCACTGCTTCTTGGCGCTCAGGTCGCCGATGATCTTCTCGTACCAGGCCATGTCACTTTCCCTTCTCGCGGAGCGCTTCGAGCCGGTCGGCGAGCGTGCTCCAGGTCGTCCAGAATTCGGCGAGCTGCGCCCGCCCGTCGTCGTTGAGCGTGAAGACCTTGCGCGGCGGCCCTTTCTCGGACGCCACCTTCTCGACGTCGACCAGACCGCGCTGCTCGATGCGCACGAGGATCGCGTAGATCGTCCCCTCCGCGAGGTCGGCGAAGCCGCGCTCGCGCAGGTCGGCGGTGATCTCGTATCCGTAAGCGGGTCGCCCCGCCAGCACGGCGAGCACCACGCCCTCGAGGACGCCCTTGAGCATCTCGCTGTCTTGCTTGCCCACGCGCTACTCCTTCTCGCTGACTACCAGTACAAAGTAACACTGAGTACCGGTACTCCACAAGACCGAGTACTGCCCGGCCACGTCGAACCCGCTGAGTGTCCACAACACCCGGACGAATGCCGCATGGCGTCCGGGTGTCGTGGACACTCGACGGAGAAGACGGGCCGGGCGAGTCAGTCGGTCGGGCGCCGGCGCATCTTCTTCACATCGGTGCGGCGCTGCTTGGCCTGCAGGCGGCGCTCCTTCGAGCCGCGCGTGGGCTTCGTCGCGCGGCGCGGCGGCGCGGGCGGGCGAACCGCGTCGGCGACCAGGGCGGCGAGGCGGGCCCGCGCGGCGTCGCGATTGCGCAACTGCGCGCGGTGCTCCGAGGCCGCGATCGTCAGCACCCCGTCGACCAGCCGATCGCCGAGCCGCTCGAGCACGCGCTCGCGCTGAGCCCGTGACAGAACGGCCGAACCGACGGCATCCCACATCAGCTCCACCCGCGAGTCGGTCGTGTTCACGCCCTGACCGCCCGGGCCCGACGAGCGCGAGAACCGCCACGACAGCTCCGACGCCGGGATCACGAGCGCCGCGCTGACGCGCACGTCGGATCCGTCGGAGGAGAGCATGCCTCCATCATGCGCGGTCGGCGCCGCTGCGGCGGCCCCGAGACTGCCTGCAGCCAGGTTGTCGGCGAGCTGCAGTCCCGGCGAGAACGGCCCCCATCCAGCCACTCCGTAAGCAGTCCGTATACGTCCGTCAGGGAGCCGTAGGGAAAGCGTTAGGAGCCCCGGATGCCGCGGCCCGGCGGAGTTGTATCGACACACGTGCCGCCCTCGCGGCATCCGCGGATCCGCGGCCCACCCGATCCTGGAGTCGTCGTGCTCGATGTCGTCTTCCTCGCCGTGACCGTCGCGCTGTTCGCGCTGGTCGCGCTCGTCGCCAAGGGGGTCGAGAAGCTCGGCCCCGAGGCCCGCCCCTCGTCCGCCCGCACCACCGGTCGAGGCGGTGACCACTCGTGATCTTCTTCTCGATCCTCGCCGCCGTACTCGCGGTCGCCGCCGTGGTGTACCTCGTGGTCGCGCTCGTCCGACCGGAGAAGTTCTGAGTCATGGACAGCGGAAGCATCTGGTCGATCGTCCTGACCAGCCTCACCCTCCTCGCCGCCCTGGGCCTGGCGTATCGCCCCCTCGGTGACTACATCGCCCGCATCTACACCGGCCAGCGCGACCTCGCCGTCGAGCGCGGCACCTACCGCCTGATCGGCGTCGACCCCCGCAGCGCCCAGACCTGGCAGGCGTACCTGCGCTCGGTGCTGCTGTTCTCGTTCGTCGGCGTCGTGTTCGTGTACGCGATCATGCGCCTCCAGGCGGTGCTCCCGCTGTCGCTCGGCTTCGACTCGCCCGGTGAGGCCCTGTCGTTCAACACGGCGGTGTCGTTCGTGACGAACACCAACTGGCAGTCGTACTCGGGTGAGGCCACGCTCGGCTACACCGTGCAGTTCGCCGCCCTCACGGTGCAGAACTTCGTGTCGGCCGCCGTCGGCATCACGGTCGCCGTGGCCCTCGTGCGCGGCTTCGCGTACCGCCGCAGCGGCGTGATCGGCAACTTCTGGGTCGACCTCGTGCGCGGCACCTACCGCCTGCTGCTGCCCTTCGCGATCATCGCGGCGATCGTGCTGCTCGCCGGTGGCGTCATCCAGAACCTCTCGGGATTCACGGATGCCACGACCGTCGCCGGTGCCGCCCAGTCGATCCCCGGCGGACCGGTCGCCTCGCAGGAGGCCATCAAGCTGCTCGGCACCAACGGTGGCGGCATCTTCAACACGAACTCCGCGCACCCGTTCGAGAACCCCACGCCGTGGACGAACCTCTTCGAGATCTTCCTCATGCTGGTGATCCCGTTCTCGCTCCCCCGCGCCTTCGGCCGGATCGTGAACGACGACCGTCAGGGCTACACGATCCTGGGCGTCATGGGTGCGATCTTCGTGGCATCCGCCGCCCTGCTCACCTGGGCCGAGACGGCCGGCAACGGCACGGCCCCGATGCTCGCGGGCGGCGCGATGGAGGGCAAGGAGGTGCGCTTCGGCATCTTCGGCTCGACGCTCTTCGGCACCACCAGCACGCTGACCTCGACCGGTGCCGTCAACTCGATGCACGACAGCTACACGGCTCTCGGCGGCATGATGCCGATGATCAACATGATGCTCGGCGAGATCGCCCCCGGCGGTGTCGGATCGGGCCTGTACGGCATGCTGATCCTCGCCGTGATCGCGGTCTTCGTCGGCGGTCTGCTGATCGGCCGCACGCCCGAGTACCTCGGCAAGAAGATCGGGCCCAAGGAGATCAAGCTCGCGAGCCTGTACATCCTCGTCACGCCCACCCTCGTGCTCGCCGGGACGGCGCTGAGCTTCGGTATCCCCGCGATCCGTTCCGACGTCGAGACCACCTCGATCTGGAACCCGGGCGTCCACGGCCTGAGCGAGGTGCTCTACGCCTTCACCTCGGCCGCGAACAACAACGGCTCGGCCTTCGCGGGCCTCACCGCCAACACCCCGTGGTTCAACACCGCGCTCGGTGTGGCGATGCTGCTCGGCCGGTTCCTGCCGATCGTGTTCGTGCTGGCCCTCGCCGGTTCTCTCGCGGCTCAGGATGCCGTGCCCTCCACCGCCGGCACCCTGCCGACGCACCGCCCGCAGTTCGCCGGCCTTCTGGGCGGCGTGGCTGTGATCGTGACGGCTCTCACCTATTTCCCGGTCCTCACCCTCGGACCCCTCGCTGAAGGACTGACCCGCTGATGTCCACGCTCACTCACGCCCCGGCCCCCGAAGCCGAACCGGCCTCGACCGCCCCGCGTCGCGCGTTCAGCGCTGCACAGGTCGTGGCCGCCCTGCCGGGCGCGGCCAAGAAGCTCAACCCCGCCGCGCAGTGGCGCAACCCCGTGATGTTCCTCGTCTGGGTGGGCGCTGCCCTGACGACCCTCATCGCGATCGCCGAGCCGTTCCTCGGCGGTACCGACGACAGCCTCCCCTTCGGCTTCACCTGGGGCATCGCCGTCTGGCTGTGGCTCACCGTGTTCTTCGCGAACATCGCCGAGTCGGTCGCCGAGGGCCGCGGAAAGGCCCAGGCCGCGACCCTGCGCAAGACGCGCACGACGACCTCGGCCCGCCGGGTCGTCTCGTACGACGAGAAGGCCGACCCCTCGGCATCCGGTGCCGCCACCGAAGCCGTCCCCTCGGGCGACCTCCGCGTCGGTGACATCGTGCTCGTCGAGACCGGCGAGCTGATCCCCGGCGACGGCGACATCGTCGCGGGCATCGCGACGGTCGACGAGTCGGCCATCACGGGCGAGTCCGCCCCGGTCGTCCGCGAATCGGGCGGCGACCGCAGCGCCGTCACCGGCGGCACGCGCGTGCTCAGCGACCGCATCGTGGTGAGGATCACCTCGAAGCCGGGCGAGACCTTCGTCGACCGCATGATCGCCCTGGTCGAGGGCGCGTCGCGTCAGCGCACACCGAATGAGATCGCGCTGAACATCCTGCTCGCGAGCCTGTCGATCGTCTTCGTCGTCGTGGTGCTCGTGCTCAACCCGATCGCCTCGTACGCGGCCTCCGCCGTCTCGATCCCCGTGCTCGTGGCGCTGCTGGTCTGCCTGATCCCCACGACCATCGGTGCGCTGCTGAGCGCGATCGGCATCGCCGGCATGGACCGCCTCGTGCAGCGCAACGTGCTCGCCATGTCGGGTCGCGCGGTCGAGGCCGCGGGCGACGTCACCACCCTGCTGCTCGACAAAACCGGCACCATCACCTACGGTAACCGACGCGCCTCGGCGTTCGTGCCGATGAAGGGCGTCGGCGGCCCCGAGCTCGCCGAGTACGCCTCGCTGTCGTCGCAGGCCGATCCCACGCCCGAGGGCGTCTCGGTGGTCGAGCTGGCCGCGGCCCAAGGCATCGTCGCCGAGATGCCCCGCGGCGCCGAGCCCGTGCCTTTCACCGCCCAGACCCGCATGAGCGGCCTCGACCTCGTCGACGGCACGCAGGTGCGCAAGGGTGCGGCGTCCGCCGTGGTGGCCTGGCTCGACGGCTCGCGCGCCGAGGTGCCCGAGGCGACCCGTGCCGAACTCCTGAGATTCACGAACGAGATCGCCGAGTCCGGCGGAACTCCGCTGGTGGTGGCGACCCTGGCCCCCGATTCCTCAGGAGTTTCGCACGACCGTGGCCGCGTGCTCGGCGTCATCCACCTCAAGGACGTCGTCAAGGACGGCCTGCGCGAACGCTTCGGCGAGCTGCGCGCGATGGGCATCCGCACCGTGATGATCACGGGCGACAACCCCCTCACCGCGAAAGCCATCGCGGCCGAGGCGGGCGTCGACGACTTCCTCGCCGAGGCCACCCCCGAAGACAAGCTCGCCCTCATCCAGCGCGAGCAGGAGGGCGGCAACCTCGTCGCGATGACCGGCGACGGCACGAACGACGCGCCGGCGCTCGCGCAGGCCGACGTGGGCGTCGCGATGAACACGGGCACCTCGGCCGCGAAAGAGGCCGGCAACATGGTCGACCTCGACTCCGACCCGACCAAGCTCATCGACATCGTGCGCATCGGAAAGCAGCTGCTCATCACGCGCGGCGCGCTGACCACGTTCTCGCTCGCCAACGACATCGCGAAGTACTTCGCGATCATCCCGGCGATGTTCATGGGCGTGATCCCGGGCCTCGCGGCGCTGAACATCATGGGCCTGCACTCCCCGGCATCCGCCGTGACGAGCGCGATCATCTTCAACGCGATCGTGATCATCGTGCTCATCCCCCTGGCCCTGCGCGGCGTGAAGTACCGCGCCGCGAGCGCGTCGAGCATCCTCAGCCGCAACCTGCTCGTCTACGGGCTCGGCGGCGTCATCGTCCCCTTCATCGGCATCAAGCTCATCGACCTCGTCGTGAGCCTGCTCCCCGGCTTCTGAAAGGCCCCGTCATGCGCACCACCCTGCGTACCACCGGCGTCGCCGTCCGCGCGATGGCCGTCTTCACCTTGCTCCTCGGCGTGGGCTACATGCTGCTGATCACCGCGGTCGGCCAGGTCGCCCTGCCCTTCGCGGCGAACGGTTCGCTCATCAAGACCGCCGACGGACAGGTCACAGGATCGCAGCTGATCGGGCAGTCCTTCACGGATGCCGATGGCAACGCGCTCCCGCAGTACTTCCAGTCGCGTCCCTCGGCCGCGGGCGACGGCTACGACGCGTCCGCCTCGAGCGGGTCGAACTGGGGGCCCGAGAACGAGGACCTCATCGCCGCGATCGAGGAGCGCAAGGCCGCGTCGGTCGCGCTCGACGGGTCGGGTCGGATCCCCGCCGACGCCCTGACCGCCTCGGCATCCGGACTCGACCCCGACATCTCGGTCGCCAACGCCGAGCGGCAGGTCGCCCGCGTCGCCGAGGCCCGCGGCCTCTCGGCATCCGAGGTCGAATCCCTCGTGAGCGCGCACACGACCCCGCGCGACCTGGGCTACCTCGGAGACCCGCGCGTCAACGTGGTCGACCTCAATCGCGCGCTCGACGCCCTCTGACAGACGAGAATCAGGGACATGCCTCTGTCACCCGCCGCCGTCGCGCCTCTCGCGCGGCGGCGGCGCCGTGCGCCCGAACCTCGGTCGAGTGTCCAGAACACACCGCAATCGCCGAGCCGAAACGGCGTGTCTCGGACACTCGACGGCCTTCGGGCCCGCGCGGGCTCGGGCGCTGGCACCGGGGCGAGCACGAGGAGCGCCTCGTGAAGCGCGGGCGCCTGCGCGTGCTGCTGGGCATGGCGCCCGGCGTCGGCAAGACGTACGAGATGCTCGAAGAAGGTCGGCGCCTGCGCGACGAGGGCCATGACGTCGTCATCGCGATCGTCGAGACGCACGGTCGGGCAGCGACCGCCGCTCAGGCGGAGGGCCTCGAGGTGGTCCCGCGGCGGTCCCTCGCCCACCGAGAGGTCTCGCTCGACGAGATGGACCTGGACGCCGTCCTCGCCCGGCACCCCCGGATCGCCCTCGTCGATGAGCTCGCGCACACCAACGCGCCCGGTTCCCGCAACGACAAGCGCTGGGGCGACGTCGACGAGCTGCTCGACGCCGGCATCGACGTGATCACGACCGTGAACGTGCAGCACATCGAGTCTCTGAACGATGTCGTCGAGAAGATCACCGGGGTCGTGCAGCGGGAGACGGTTCCGGATGCCGTCGTGCGCGCCGCCGACCAGATCGAGGTCGTCGACCTCGCACCGCAGTCGCTGCGCGATCGCCTGGCGGCCGGCTCGGTGTACCCGGCGGAGCGCATCGACGCCGCCCTGTCGAACTACTTCCGCCTCGGCAACCTCACGGCGCTGAGAGAGCTCGCGCTGCTGTGGCTGGCCGACGAGGTCGACTCGGCTCTGCAGCGCTACCGCAGCGAGCACGGCATCAAGGGCTCGTGGCAGGCCCGTGAACGCGTGGTCGTCGCCCTCACCGGCGGGCCGGAGGGCGAGACTCTGCTCCGACGCGGCGCCCGGATCGCCGCGCGTTCGGCCGGCGGCGAGCTGCTCGCCGTGCACGTGTCGAGCCAGGACGGTCTCCGCGCCAGCGCGCCGGGGGCCCTCGCGGCGCAACGCGCGCTCGTCGAGACGCTCGGGGGGTCGTATCACCAGGTCGTCGGCGACGATCCCGCGACCGCGCTCGTCGACTTCGCCCGGTCGGTCAATGCATCGCAGCTCGTCATCGGCGTGAGTCGTCGCGGCCGTCTCGCCACCGCCCTGACGGGCCCGGGCATCGGGGCGACCGTCATCCGTCTCTCGGGCGACATCGACGTGCACATCGTCAACCACGCCCGCGCGGGCGGACGCTTCGCCCTTCCGCGACTCGCGGGACCCGCGCTGAGCGCCAAACGTCGTCTTCTGGGCTTCCTCGCGGCGCTCGCGGGCGGGCCCCTCGTCTCTCTGCTGCTGCTGTCCACCGGCTCCGACGACTCGATCACGACCGACGTGCTGGCCTACCAACTGCTCGTCGTCGTCGTCGCGCTCATCGGCGGCATCTGGCCGGCGGTGTTCGCCGCCGTGCTGTCGGGGGTGACCCTCGACTTCCTCTTCATCCAGCCGCTGTACACGGTGACCATCAGCGATCCCGTGCACGCCGTGGCCCTCGTTCTCTACGTGGTCATCGCCATGCTGGTGAGCATCGTCGTGGATCAGGCCGCGCGGCGCGATCGCACGGCGCGGCGCGCCACGGCCGAGGCCGAGCTGCTCGCCACGGTCGCGGGCAGTGTGCTGCGCGGCGAGAGCGCGGTGCCCGCCCTGGTCAGCCGCGCCCGCGAGGCCTTCGGCCTGGCCGGGGTGCGCCTCGTCGCCGCAGACGGCACGGTGCTCGCGACAGACGGGGAGCCCGTGCGGGACGATCGCTCGGTCTCGATCCCGGTCGGCGACGCGCGCGCCACGCTCGAGCTGCACGGCGGCGATCTCGACGCCTCCGAACGGCGTCTGCTCGATGTGGTCGTCGCTCAGCTCGCGGCCGCCCTCGAGCGCACCGACCTGGCCGAGACGGCTGCCGAAGCCGGGGCCCTGGCCGAGACCGATCAGGTGCGAAGCGCCCTCCTCTCCGCGGTCAGCCATGACCTGCGCCGCCCGCTCGCCGCGGCCGTCGCCTCGCTCGGGGGCCTGCGCGCCGCGGGCGATCATCTCTCCGACGAGGACCGGCGCGAACTGCTCGAAACCGCCGACGAGAGCCTCGCCACGCTCTCGGTGCTGGTCACCGACCTGCTCGACGTGAGCCGCGTACAGGCGGGTGTGCTCGCGGTCTCGCTCACGCCCACCGATGCCGCGGGAGTCGTGCTCATGGCCCTCGACGAACTCGATCTGGGTCCCGATGACGTCGAGCTCGCCCTCGACCCCGACCTGCCCTCGCTCAGCGCCGACCCGGTGCTGCTGCAGCGCGTGCTCGTCAACGTGCTGACCAACGCCCAGCGCTACACGCCCGACGGCGAGCGCGTGCGCATCGCCACGAGCAGGCTCGGCAGCACGGCCGAGATCCGCGTGATCGATCACGGGCCGGGCATCGCCGCCGAGCGCCGCGAGGACATGTTCTCGCCGTTCCAGCGCCTCGGCGACACCGACAACACCGCGGGTCTCGGCCTCGGTCTCGCCCTCTCGCGGGGCTTCGCCGAGGGGATGGGCGGCACGCTCGTGCCCGAGGACACCCCGGGCGGTGGGCTCACCATGGTCGTGGCGCTCCCCGTCGCGGGCACGGATGCCATGGCATCCGGAACCTCCAGGAGGATGCCGTGAAGGTTCTGATCGCCGACGACGATCCGCAGCTCGTCCGCGCGCTGCGGATCACGCTCGCCGCGCACGGCTACGACGTCGTGGCCGCGGCCGATGGCGCGGCGGCCATCACTCTCGCCGCCCAAGCGCACCCCGATATCGTCCTGCTGGATCTGGGGATGCCGCACCTCGACGGCGTGCAGGTGATCCAGGCGCTCCGCGGCTGGACGAGCGTGCCGATCATCGTCGTCTCGGGGCGCACGGGGTCCGCCGACAAGGTCGACGCGCTCGACGCCGGGGCCGACGACTACGTGACCAAGCCGTTCCAGATCGATGAGCTGCTCGCGCGCCTGCGCGTGCACGCGCGGCGGTCGGCTCCGGCGAACGGGGAGGCCGTGGTGCGCTTCGGCTCCGTCGAGGTCGATCTCGCCGCCAAGGCGGTGCTGCGCGACGGCACCCGCGTGCACCTCACGCCCACGGAGTGGCGGATGCTGGAGTTCCTCGCCCGCAACCCCGGCTCTCTGGTCACGCGCCAGACGCTGCTCAAGGAGATCTGGGCGAGCGAGCAGGTCGCCGACAGCGGCTACCTGCGGCTGTACATGTCGCAGCTGCGCAAGAAGCTCGAGGCCGACCCCTCGAACCCGGCGCACCTGCTGACGGAGCAGGGGATGGGGTACCGACTGGTCGTGTGACCGGCGGGGCGCCGGGCGAGCGGACGAAACTCCTGAGATTTCGCGCGGCCACAGCGTGCCCGCCGGCCCGCGCCCGCGGAGACGCCGGAAACAGCGAAGCACGCCCCCGAAACTCAGGAGTTTCGTACGTCCCGGCGGTCCGCCGACTCATCCTCGGACTCCGCCGCCAGGAACTCGGCCTGCACGCGGGCGCAGCGCGACGCGAAGACGATCGAGTGCAGCAGCATCAGCGCACCTCGCCGACCGTGTGGCATCCGGGGCACGGGAAAGCGATGCGATCGCCGACCCGCACGTCGCCGGGCAGCACGACCGTTGCGCACGCGGCCGAGCCGTGCGCGTCGAGCACCGCGAAGGGTTCGTCGTACGCGTGCGACACGCGACCGATCAGCCGCGCCTCCCGCCAGACGACCTCGAGCCCCGCGACGCACGCGTCGAGTCGGATCGCCGACGGCGTGGCATCCGTCACCGTCGCCACCACCACGGTGGTCGACAGACTCGCGGATGCCACCCCGCCCGACGCCGGGATCACCGCCGGTCCCGTGCAGACGCAGGGCGTGCCGCAGATCTCCGCGTACCGCCCGACGGACACGGCGCGGACGGTGACGTCGTCGAGCGTGGGCGCCGAGCCCGCGGGCCAGGCCGCGGCGTCGAAGGGCGACGGGATGCTCGAACGGAGGGTGGGGAGGAGAGCCGTGAGGGTCATGGCATCCGGTCTACGCCGGTCGGATCAGGCGGGCGGGCTTCCTGACGGTTCCCATGCGGGCCGGTCTCCCGCCCTGATGATGTCGATGCGCGAGGATGCTGGCATGGAGCAGCCCCACCCCCTCGACCTCGCCACCTGGCCGCGCGCGGAGCACTTCGCGCACTACCTCCGGACGGTCCCCTGCACCTACGCCCTCACGGCCGACGTCGACGTCACACCCTTCGTCGCCGCTCTGCGGGCAGCGGGCCGCAAGACCTACGCGGCCCAGATCTGGGCGATCGCGACGGTGGTGAATCGGCATCCGGAGTTCCGCATGACACTCACGGATGCCGGGAACCCGGCGGTCTGGCCGGTCAGCCACCCGTCGTTCACGGTGTTCAACCCCGAGCGCGAGACGTTCGCGAGCGTGTGG
>JARBUN010000171.1 GCA_029239635.1 Microbacterium sp.
GCTCGCCGTGCTCGACCTCGCCGTCGAACCGGGGGATCCCACCGGGCGTCTGCGCGGCCCCGAGCTCGTCGTGCACCTGCAGCTCATGTCCGGCCTCGAGCAGGAGGAGTTGGATGCCACGCTGGCGCGCCTCGCCCGCCGCTGGTCGGCGGACGACCGCATCGCGGTGCTGGTGGACTCGCTCACGGTGAAGCTCCACCGCAGCTCCGACGCCTGACCGCCGCTCCCTCTTTCGAGGTCGCCAGACCAGGGGATGCCACGGCAACAGGCCGTTTCCGGCCGGATCTGCCTGTTCTCCGCGCATCCCCCGTTCCCATGACAGGTCCCTCTCGCCCGGTGGCGCGCAGGAGTCGCCGGGCGGCGCAGGCCAACGGGCCTTTTGTTCCCCCGCGGGTGTCGCGGAGGAGCTGTTCTGCGGCGCAGGCGAAGCGGTCTTTCTGTTCCCCCATGGGTGTCGCGGAGGAGCTGTTCTGCGGCAGAGGCGAAGGGGTCTTTTCGTTCCCCCATGGGTGTCGCGGAGGAGCTGGCCTGCGGCACAGGGCGGCGGGATGCCTCTTCCCCGAGGCAATCGGGGTAGGGGCCCTGCTCTTGCCTCGGGGAAGAGGCATCCCAGAGCCCGGTACCCCAGACCAAGCGACCTACGTGACGGGACCCGTCCACTTCTCGCCCGGCCCCTTGCCGATCGGGTCCTGGATCGTCGACGCCTCGCGGAAGGCGAGCTGCAGCGACGCAGCGACCGGGCGTGCATGTCGCTGATCTCGGGCGCTCCCGCGGTGATGAGGCCGGCGAGGGCGTTGATGAGCTTACGGGCCTCGTCGAGGTCGAGCTGCTGCTTCGGGTCGTCGGCCAGACCGGTCTTCACGGCCGCGGCGCTCATGAGGTGGACGGCGGCCGTCGTGATGACCTCGACGGCGGGGACGTCGGCGATGTCGCGTGTGGCGGACGACGCCGCGCGTTCCTGCTCCTCCCAGCGGGCGAGACGCTCGTCTTCGGCGCCGTGGCGGTGCGCGGTGTGGTCGTCGGCGGGCTGGTCGGAGGGGATCGTGTCCACGTGAATCTCTCTGCTAGACTATGGCGGGCTTCGGAGTGTCTCACTCCGTACGAAAGAGGATCACATCCCACCCGCGCTTGCCGCTCCAGGCTACCGGGTTCCCGCACTCCGCTCCGTTTCGCACGGGGTTGCCTGGGTGCAGAAGCCGGTGCCGAAAGCACCGTGCCGGGTGGCGTGTTTCTCCTCTTCGCCCGCGATTTCACCGAGTCGCGGCGGCCACCACCCGCACACAAGAGGAGTTCCGCATCAGCGATCCCCGCACCAACGAGCGCATCCGAGTCCCGGAGGTCCGTCTCGTCGGACCCAACGGCGAGCAGGTCGGCATCGTCCGAATCGAAGCTGCGTTGCGCCTGGCCCAGGAAGCGGACCTCGACCTGGTCGAGGTTGCGCCGAGCTCGAAGCCTCCCGTGGTCAAGATCATGGATTACGGCAAGTTCAAGTACGAAGCCGCTCAGAAGGCTAAGGAAACGCGCCGTAACCAGGCGAACACGGTCCTCAAAGAGGTCCGATTCCGCCTGAAGATCGAGGCTCACGACTACATCACCAAGCTCAAGCGCGCCGAGGGATTCCTCCAGGCGGGCGACAAGGTGAAGGCCATGATCCTGTTCCGCGGTCGCGAGCAGTCGCGTCCCGAGCAGGGTGTGCGCCTGCTCCGCAAGTTCGCGGAAGACGTCGCCGAGTTCGGCACCGTCGAGTCGAATCCCACGATCGACGGCCGCAACATGGTGATGGTGGTCGCTCCTCACAAGAACAAGTCCGAGGTCAAGACCGAGCAGAACGCGCAGCGCACGGCCAACCGTGAAGCCGCGCGGAGTGCCGCTCGAGGCGAGTCGGCACCCACAGACGAAGCTGCCCCGGCACCCGCCGAGTAAAGCTCCCCGACTCCCGCTCCGCCGGGAATCTCAACGAAGGAAGACAGATGCCGAAGCAGAAGACCCACTCGGGCGCCAAGAAGCGCTTCAAGCTCACCGGTAGCGGCAAGCTCATGAAGCAGCAGGCCGGAGGGCGACTCGAAGGTCGCCAAGAAGCTCCTCGGTCTCTGAGCGCCGACGCACGTTAGGAAGAAACAGAAATGGCTAGAGTCAAGCGGGCAGTAAATGCCCACAAGAAGCGTCGCGTCATCCTCGAGCGCGCGTCCGGTTACCGCGGTCAGCGTTCGCGCCTGTACCGCAAGGCCAAGGAGCAGGTCACCCACTCCCTGGTCTACGCGTACCGTGACCGTCGCAAGCGCAAGGGCGACTTCCGTCGTCTGTGGATCCAGCGCATCAACGCCGCGTCCCGTCAGAACGGTCTCACGTACAACCGCTTCATCCAGGGCCTCGGCCTGGCGGGCGTGCAGGTCGACCGTCGTATGCTCGCCGAGCTCGCCGTGAACGAGCCCGCCGTGTTCGCCTCGCTGGTCCAGACCGCGAAGGCGGCGCTGCCCAGCGACGTCAACGCACCGAAGACCGCGTAAGACGCGTCCTCGTCCCGAACGGGCGCCCTCTCCGGAGGGTGCCCGTTCGTCGTTTCCGCGCGGCATCCAGGGCTTATGCCGTCCTGGCCATACACTGAGGACGTGCTCGAGAACCCCCGTTCGCCGCGGGTGCGCGCCGTGGCAAAGCTCAGCAAGCGCGCCGCCCGTCAAGAGACCGGTCTGTTCCTCCTGGAGGGTCCGCAGGCTGCACGAGAGGCTCTCGCCTGGGCGCCCGAGACCGTCCTCGAGCTCTACGCGACGCCCACCGCGCTCGAGAAGCACACCGACGTCCGTGACGCCGCCGAGCAGGCCGGCGTCGACCTGCAGTACACCACCGAAGCGGTCCTGGATGCCATGGCCGACACGGTCACGCCGCAGGGCATCGTCGCGGTGGCCCGGCAATCGCCGACGGCTCTGAAGGACGTCCTCGCGGGCAACCCGCGCCTCATCGCGATCTGCGAGGAGGTCCGGGACCCCGGCAACCTGGGCACGATCATCCGAGCGGCCGACGCGGCCGGCGCCGACGCGGTGGTCCTCACGGGGCGCACCGTCGATCCGTACAACCCGAAGGTCGTGCGCTCGACGACCGGGTCGCTCTTCCACCTCCCGGTGGCCGTCGATCTCGAGCTCGCCGATGTCGTCGCGCGGGTGCACGAGGCCGGCCTCCGCGTGGTCGCGGCCGATGTCGACGGCGGCGACTTCCTGGCATCCCGCGATCTTCTCTCCGAGCCCACGGCGTGGCTCTTCGGCAACGAAGCGCGCGGGCTCGACGAGGCGGCGCTCGCCCACGCCGACCTCTCGCTGCGCCTGCCGATCTTCGGCCGCGCCGAGTCGTTGAACCTCGCGACCGCGGCGAGCGTCTGCTTGTACGAGACTGCTTTCGCGCAACGCGCACGATAGGCCCGCTGTTACAGAACGGTTAAGGCGCGCGCCGGAATGTGGTCGCTCGCACAACATCCTCATAGGGTGAACGCATGGCATCCGTTCCCCCGGCGGGCTCCGAGCCCCTCGTCGTCGTCTCCGACTGCCGCACGATCAACCGTCTCGAGACGATCACCAGCGGCTCGATCACGATCGACGGCGCGCCCCTGCCCGAAGAAGGGAAGGGGCTCGCGAAGCTCCGTGCCGATGTCGGCATGGTCTTCCAGTCGTTCAACCTCTTCGCCCACCTGACGATCCTCGAGAACGTCACGCTCGGCCCCATGAAGGTCCGCAAGCTCAAGAAGGCGAGGAGGCGCGCGCGCTGCTGGATCGCGTGGGCGTCGGGCACCAGGCCGACAAGCTGCCCGCTCAGCTCTCCGGCGGCCAGCAGCAGCGCGTGGCGATCGCCCGCGCGCTGGCGATGAAGCCGAAGGTCATGCTCTTCGACGAGCCGACCTCGGCCCTCGACCCCGAGATGATCAACGAAGTCCTCGACGTCATGGTCGGTCTGGCCAAGGAGGGCATGACCATGATCGTTGTCACGCACGAGATGGGCTTCGCGCGCAAGGCCGCGAACCGCGTGGTCTTCATGGCGGACGGGCAGATCGTGGAGCAGGCCGCTCCCGAGCAGTTCTTCACGAACCCGCAGTCCGACCGTGCGAAGGACTTCCTCTCGAAGCTGATCACGCACTGATCCAAGAAGGCGACGAACAAGGAGGTTCTCTCGCCACTCGTGTCACCCCCCCGGCCGACCTGAACGCGCCGTCATCGACCCTTATCCGCACAGCACACGTAACCAAGGAGACATCACATGCGTAAGACACGTACTCTCGCGGGCCTCGGCGTTCTCGCCGCGAGCCTTGCAACAGCGGCACCCCCGGCTCGCCCGATGCCGGATCCGACGGCGGCAGCGCCGGCGACGCGCCCGTCTACGGAGCCGTGGCCACCGACGTCATGATCGAGAACAGCCCGACCTTCGACAAGATCAAGGCCGCGGACAAGGTCGTCATCGGCGTCAAGGAAGACCAGCCGGGTCTCGGCTACCTCGACCCGGTGACGGGGGAGCGCAAGGGCTTCGACGTCGACATCGCGCGGTGGATCGCCGCGTCGCTGGGGTACGACCCGGCCGATACCGCGAAGGTCGAGTACAAGGCCATCGCCTCGGCGAACCGCGAGCAGGCGATCATCAACGGTGACATCGACTACTACGTCGGCACCTACTCGATCACCGACAAGCGCAAGGAGCAGATCGCGTTCGCCGGGCCCTACTTCCTGACCGGTCAGGGCCTGCTCGTCGCCGCGGACAACGACACGATCACCGGCAAGGACTCGCTGACCGCCGAGACCACGGTCTGCTCGGTCACCGGCTCGACGCCCATCCAGCGCATCCGCGAGGAGACACCCGCCAAGGTCGTCGAGTTCGACACCTACTCGCAGTGCGTCGAGAAGCTGAAGAACGGCGAGGTCGACGCGGTCACCACCGACGAGGCCATCCTCCTCGGCTACGCCGCTCAAGACCCCGACAACCTCAAGATCGCCGGTCAGCCCTTCAGCGAGGAGCGCTACGGCGTCGGTCTCGCCAAGGGCGACACCGCGTTCCAGGAGTTCGTGAACACCATGTTCACCGACGGTGGGTCCACCTGGGAGGCCATCTTCGAGAAGAACCTCGGCGCCTCGGGCGTCAAGGGCGAGCAGCCGGCGGTCGACCCCGCCAGCTGAGCCCGTCGTGCGGGCGGCGCCTGAGCGCCGCCCGCACGCACTCCGCTCGATCGACCGACGAAAGAACAGAACGGACACCCTTCGGTGAATCAGATCTTCGACTACCCCGACCTGTGGGCACAGGCGTTGTGGGGGACCGTCGTGCTCTTCCTGGGCGGCGGTCTGATCGCTCTCGTGCTGGGGTTCATCGTCGCGGCGATGCGCGTGTCGCCGATCCCGATCGCTCGGGCGGTCGGTGCGGTCTACGTGAACTGGATCCGCAACACCCCGCTGACGCTCGTGCTGTTCTTCTTCGCGTTCTGCGTGCCCCTGCTGATCGACGTCCCTCGCGGCAGCTTCCTGACCCTCGCGGTCTGCGGCCTGGGGATCTACACGGCGACCTACGTCGCCGAGACGATCCGCTCCGGCATCAACACGGTCCCCGTCGGGCAGGCGGAGGCCGCTCGCGCTCTCGGCCTCGGTTTCGGCCAGGTCATGTCGCTCGTCGTCCTCCCGCAGGCGACGCGCTCGGTGATCCCGCCGATGATGAGCGTCTTCATCGCCCTCTTGAAGAACACCACGGTCGCCTCGGGCTTCTCGGTGGTCAATCTCGGCAACATCCGAGCCGTCATGAGCGAGAACGGCGAGAACCAGCTGATGACGATCGTGCTCGTCATGGCCGTGTTCATCCTCCTGGTGCTCGTGCTCTCGGCTCTTCAGCGCGCCGCTGAGAAGAAGTGGAAGGTCGCCCGATGAGCTCCTCCGTCCTCTACGACCTGCCGGGCCCCCGGGCCCGGATGCGCAACCGCATCCTCGGCGTGGCCACTCTGCTCCTCGTCGTCGCCGTCATCGGCTTCGTCATCTGGCGCTTCCTCGACACCGGCCAGTTCTCGGCCACCAAGTGGAACGTCTTCACCTACAGCGCCATCTGGGTGCGCTTCGGCGAGGCGACCCTCGCGACGCTGGCGGCGTTCGCCGCCGCGGCCGTCGGTGCCCTCGTGCTCGGATTCATTCTCGCGATCGGGCGGATGTCGGATCACGTCTGGGTCCGGATGCCGGTCGGCTGGATCGTCGAACTGCTCCGCGCCGTCCCGGTGCTGATCTTCATGCTGCTGCTGTACTACGGCCTGCCGGTGGTCGGCATCAAGATGTCGTCGTACTGGGCCGTCGTCATCGCGCTCATCGCATACAACGGTTCTGTGCTCTCCGAGGTCATCCGCGCGGGCGTCGAGTCCTTGCCCCGCGGCCAGAGCGAGGCCGGCTACGCCATCGGCCTGCGCAAGGCCGGTGTCATGCGCCTCGTCCTGCTGCCGCAGGCCATCCGCGCCATGCTGCCCGTGATCATCGCCCAGCTGGTCGTGACGCTCAAGGACACCGCTCTCGGCTTCATCATCACCTACCCCGAGCTGCTGTACTTCGCTCGCCTGCTGGGGTCGAACGGCGAGTACGGCTCGCCGCTGATCCCCGCCGCGATGATCGCGAGCGTCATCTACGTCGCGATGTGCCTCGCGCTGTCGTACATCGCCCACCGCGTCGAGATCGGCCTGCGCCGTTCGCCCAAGGTCACGCGCGTCGCCGGTGCCGAACCTCCGGGGCAGACCGGTACCGACACCGAGCTCATCGTCGCCCAGCGCGGCCTCGGCAAGTACGACGCCTCCGGGCTCTGAATCCCTCCGGGCTCTGAGTCCCGACGGGCGGGGCAGTGTCCCCGCCCGTCGGTAGACTCTCATCTCGTGTCCGACGCACCCGAGATCACCCCCGAGGCCGTCGCCTCCGCCGTCGATGTCCCGCTCCGCGCACACCGGTGAGCAGTCCGCCCTCGCGCGACTGAACGCCCAGATGCGCCACGTCGCTCCCGACCAGAAGGCCACGTTCGGCAAGCTCGTCGGTCAGGCCCGCGGGCAGGTCAACCAGGCGCTCGCCGCCCGTGAGGCCGCGCTCGCCGAGGCCGAGACGGCCGCGCAGCTCGAGGCCGAGCGTATCGACGTCACCGCGCTGCCGCAGCGCGCGCGCGTCGGCGCGCGGCATCCCATCTCCCTCCTCCAGGAGCAGGTGTCCGACATCTTCGTCGGCATGGGATGGGAGATCGCCGAGGGCCCCGAGCTCGAGCACGAGTGGTTCAACTTCGACGCGCTCAATTTCGACGTCGATCACCCGGCGCGTCAGATGCAGGACACCTTCTTCGTCGACCCGGTCGCGCGTCACCTCGTCATGCGCACGCACACGAGCCCCGTCCAGGTCCGCTCGATGCTCGAGCGCGACCTGCCCATCTACGTGCTGTGCCCCGGCCGGGTGTACCGCACCGACGAGTTCGACGCGACGCACCTCCCGGTGTTCACGCAGTTCGAGGGGCTCGTGATCGACAAGGGCATCACGATGGCGCACCTCAAGGGCACCCTCGACCACGCCGCGCGCGTGCTCTTCGGGCCCGAGGCCAAGACGCGCTTCCGCGCCAACTTCTTCCCGTTCACCGAGCCGAGTGCCGAGCTCGACCTGTGGCACCCCACCTTCAAGGGCGGGGCGCGATGGATCGAGTGGGGCGGCTGCGGAATGGTGAACCCCAACGTCCTGCGCGCCGCCGGCATCGATCCCGAGGAGTACTCGGGCTTCGCCTTCGGCATGGGCATCGAGCGCACGCTCATGTTCCGCAGCGACGTGCAAGACATGCGATGCGCGTCCCGCTCTCCTGGTTGCGCGAGTACGTCGACGTGCCCGCGGATGCCACTCCCGACGACATCCTGGCGGCGCTCGTCTCGGTCGGTTTCGAAGAGGAAGACGTTCACCGCTTCGAGCTGTCCGGCCCGATCGTCGTCGGCGAGGTGAAGGAGTTCACCCCCGAGCCGCAGTCCAACGGCAAGACCATCCGGTGGTGCCAGGTCGACGTGGGTGCCGAGCACGGGGGAGTGCGCGGCATCGTCTGCGGCGCCGGCAACTTCTTCGTCGGCGACAAGGTCGTCGTGACGCTGCCCGGCTCCGTGCTGCCCGGGCCCTTCCCGATCGCCGCGCGCAAGACCTACGGTCACGTGTCCGACGGCATGATCGCCTCGGCGAAGGAGCTCGGGCTCGGCAGCGAGCACAGCGGCATCCTGCGTCTGGTCGACCTCGGCATCGACGCGCCGGTGGGGACGGATGCCATCGCCCTGCTGGGTCTGGATGACATCGCCGTCGAGATCAACGTGACGCCCGACCGCGGGTACGCGTTGTCGCTGCGCGGGGTGGCGCGCGAGTACTCCCACGCCACGGGCGCGGCGTTCCGCGACCCGGGCACGGGGCACGAGGACGCCGTCGCGCGGACTCCGCGAGGCTTCCCGCTCGCGGTGGACGATCGGGCACCGATCCGCGGACGCCAGGGTGCCAGCGAGTTCGTCGCCCGCATCGTCCGCGATGTGGACCCCTCGCGACCGACGCCCCCGTGGATGATCACGCGCCTGTCGCTGGCCGGCATCCGGTCGCTCGGCGTGCTGATCGACATCACGAACTACGTCATGCTCGAGCTCGGTCAGCCGATCCACGGGTACGACCTCGACCGCCTGCAGGGCGGTATCACGGTGCGTCGCGCGGAGGAGGGCGAGAAGCTCGAGACCCTCGACGGGCAGATCCGCACCCTCAGCGCCGAAGATCTCCTCATCACCGACGAATCGGGTCCGATCGGGCTCGCCGGCGTCATGGGCGGTGGCCCCACCGAGATGAGCGATGCGACGCGCAACGTGCTCGTCGAGGCCGCGACCTTCGACCAGGTCTCGATCGCCCGCACCGCCCGTCGGCACAAGCTGCCGTCGGAGGCGTCGCGGCGGTTCGAGCGCGGTGTCGACCCGCTCGTGCCCTACGTCGCGGCCGAGCGCGTGGCCTCGCTCATGGTGGAGCTCGCCGGCGGCACGCTCGACGCGGAGCTCGGCGGCTCGCTCGGGTCGACGTACCGCCGCGAGGCGATCACTCTTCCCGCTGGCTTCGTCTCCGGGCTCATCGGCGTCGACTACACCGACGACGAGATCGTCTCGGCCCTGCGCCTCATCGGCTGCGCGGTCGAGGAGCGCGACGGCGGCTGGTCGGTGACCGCGCCGTCGTGGCGCCACGACCTCTCCGACAAGTGGACGCTCGCCGAAGAGGTGGCCCGTATCGAGGGCTACGACCGCATCCCCTCCGTGCTGCCGACCCCGCCCTCGGGTCGGGGTCTGACCAGCGCCCAGCAGGGCCGCCGCCGCGTCGCGAACGCGCTCGCGGCCGCGGGCTTCGTCGAGACGCCGTCGTTCCCCTTCACCACCGAGGAGCAGAACGCCCTGCACGGCTCGCCCTCCGGAGACACGCTGCCGAGCGTCAAGCTCGCCAACCCGCTCGACGGCCTCGCCCCGTTCCTGCGTCGCTCGCTCATCCCGGCGATGCTGCAGGTCGCGCACCGCAACGTCTCGCGCGGCATCGTCGACCTCGCGTTGTTCGAGGTCGGCACGGTCTTCCTGCCGAAGCCCGGCGTGCAGTACGGCACGTCGTCGGTTCCGCCGCTGGCGGTGCGACCGGATGCCGCGACCCTGACGGCTCTGGATGCCTCGATCCCGCCGCAGCGTCGGCACGTCGCCGTGCTGCTGACGGGTCACACCGTGCCCAAGCAGCCCGGGCAGGCGGCCATCGCGGCCGATCTCGCCGACGCGGTGGACGCCGTGCGCGTGCTGACCGCCGCAGCCGGACTCGACATCGAGCTCGTGCAGGCGCAGCGCGCCGCCCTGCACCCCGGGCGCACCGCTCGCGTACTCTCCGGCGGAGCGGACATCGGCTACGTCGGCGAGCTGCTGCCGACCGTCTCGGCCGACGCCGACCTGCCGGGCCGGGTGCTCGTGGCCGAGCTCGACCTCGACGCGATGCTCGAGCTCGCGACGGCGCGCCCCGTCGCGGCATCCCTCTCCGGTTTCCCCGCGGCGACGCAGGACGTGTCGCTCGTCGTCCCGCTCGAGGTCGCGGCCGGCGCGGTGCGCGCGGCGCTGCTCGAGGGCGGCGCTCCTCTCCTCGAGGGCGCGCGCCTGGTCGACGACTACCGTGGCCCGGGTCTCGCCGAGGGGACGAAGAGCCTGACGTTCGCCCTGCGCTTCCGCGCCGAGGACCGTACCCTCACGGCGGCGGAGGCGACGGATGCCAAACTCGCCGGTGTCGCGGTGGCCGCCGAGCGTTTCGGGGCCTCGATCCGCGACTGATCGACGTCGAGATCGTGACGGGCGGGGTGACCGCGGCGGAGGCCGTGGCATCCCGCCCTCCTCGTGCGGGTGAGGATCGGCCCGAAGACGTGGCCTGCCCTCACCGCGGGTAAAGGGGGCAGTCGGAAGCAACCCGCGGTGAGGGCAGGATTGAAGCATACCCCCCTCTTGTCCCCCAAATGGGGGACAAGAGGGCCTTTCCAGGCCGATTTCCCAGCTCGGCGGGCAGGCGCGGCTCGCGCGGGGTGATTTGCCCCCGACCCGGGCGGGCGGATACCCTCGCCAGATGTCGTCGATCGCCGCGTTCAGCTCGGAGCTCTCCGTGAGCACCGCTGCGCTGCGCGGGCTTGCGGGCGTCGCCGCCCCGGTACGCGCTGAATTTCAGCACCCGCCCCGACTCCTAAGGTAGATACATGACCCTCTCGGTCGCCGTCTCCGGCGCTTCCGGCTATGCGGGCGGCGAGATCCTCCGCCTCCTCGCCGATCATCCCGATGTCGAGATCCGCACCGTCACCGCGCACTCCAGCGCGGGTCAGCCGATTCTCGCCCACCAACCGCACCTGCGCTCGCTCGCGCACCTCGAACTGCAGGCGACGACCCCCGAGATCCTCGCGGGCCACGACGTCGTCTTCCTCGCGCTGCCCCACGGGCAGTCCGCGCAGTACACCGACGCGCTCGCCGACACCCCCCTCGTGATCGACGCGGGGGCCGACCACCGCCTCACCTCGCCCGCGGATTGGGCGGCCTTCTACGGCGGCACGCACGCCGAGCCGTGGGCGTACGGCGTGCCCGAGCTGCCCGTCGCGGGCGGCAAGCAGCGCGAGAACCTGCGGGGCGTGTCGCGCATCGCCGCCCCGGGCTGCAACGCGTCGACGGTGTCGCTGTCGCTCGCTCCGGGGGTCGCCGCCGGGGTCATCGATCCGGGCGACATCGTCTCCGTCCTGGCGGTCGGGCCGAGTGGAGCGGGCAAGTCGGCGAAGACCAACCTCCTCGCGAGCGAGATCCTCGGCACCGCCAATCCCTACGCGGTCGGCGGGACGCACCGGCACATCCCCGAGATCCGGCAGGCGCTCGCGGCGGCCGGGGCCCCGGCCGACGGCATCCGGATCTCCTTCACCTGCTCGGGGCCAACGTCGCCTCGATCGGTCTCGCGATCGATCGCGCGGCGAACCGGGTCGTCGCCGTCGCCGCGGTCGACAATCTCGTCAAGGGCACGGCCGGAGCCGCCGTGCAGTCCATGAACATCGCGCGGGGTCTCGCCGAGACCACCGCCCTTCCCCTGAACGGAGTCGCCCCGTGAGCGTGACCGTCCCCGCCGGATTCGAGGCGGCCGGAGTGGCCGTCGGACTGAAGTCGACGGGCGCGCGCGACGTGGCCGTCGTGGTCAACCGCGGTCCCCTGAAGGTGGGCGCCGCGGTGTTCACCTCGAACCGGGCGAAGGCCAACCCGATCCTGTGGTCGGAGCAGGTCGTGAAGGACGGGGTCGTCGAGGCCATCGTGCTGAACTCGGGCGGGGCGAACTGCTTCACCGGCTCGTTCGGATTCCAGACCACCCACCAGACCGCCGAACGGGCGGCCGAGCTTCTCGGGGTCGGCGCGGGCGACGTCGTCGTGTGCTCGACGGGGCTGATCGGGACGGGCGACGAGGTCTTCCGCGCCAAAGTGCTGGCCGGCGTCGACCAGGGAATCGCGACCCTCTCGTCCGACGGCGGCGAGGATGCCTCGCTCGCGATCATGACCACCGACTCGAAGCCCAAGCGGGCCGAGCACGTCGGGGACGGCTGGTCGATCGGGGCGATGGCGAAGGGGGCCGGAATGCTGGCGCCGGGCCTTGCGACGATGCTCGTCGTCGTGACCACCGACGCCGTCCTCGACGCGGCCCAGGCCGACGCGGCTCTTCGCGCCGCGACGCGGGTCAGCTTCGACCGCCTCGACTCCGACGGCTGCATGTCGACCAACGACCAGGTCACGTTGATGGTGAGCGGGGCCAGTGGCATCCGGGTTCCTGCCGACGAGTTCGCGGCGGCTCTGACCGCGGTGTGCGAGGATCTCGCGGCGCAGCTGCAGGGGGATGCCGAAGGCGCCAGCCACGACATCACCATCGAGGTCGTGAACGCCGCGAGCGAGGACGACGCCGTCGAGGTCGGGCGTTCGATCGCCCGCAACAACCTCTTCAAAGCCGCGATCTTCGGCAACGACCCCAACTGGGGGCGCGTGCTCGCCGCGATCGGCACGACCGATGCCGCGTTCGACCCGTACGACGTGGACGTGTGGATGAACGGCGTGCGCGTGTGCACCGCGGGAGGTCCCGACCGCCCCCGCGAGGACGTCGACCTCACCCCGCGCGCGACCGACCTCGTCGTCGACCTGCGCGTCGGCGACGCGTCGGCCACCATTCGCACCAACGACCTCACGCACGATTACGTCCACGAGAACAGCGCCTACTCCTCATGACCCACGTCGACCTCCAAGACACCGATCCCGCCGAAGCCAGCGAGCGGGCCGTCACGCTCGTCGAGTCGCTGCCGTGGGTGCGCAAGTACCGCGACCAGGTCGTGGTGGTGAAGTACGGCGGGAACGCCATGGTCAGCGACGAGCTGCAGGACGCCTTCGCCGCCGACATCGCCTACCTCCGCTACGTGGGCGTGAAGCCCGTCGTCGTGCACGGCGGCGGTCCCCAGATCTCGTCGATGCTCGACCGTCTCGACATCCCCAGCGAGTTCCGCGGGGGCTACCGCGTCACCTCGACCGAGGCGATCAGCGTCGTCCGCATGGTGCTGACCGGACAGATCAACCCGCAGCTCGTGGCCAAGGTGAACGCCCACGGGCCGCTGGCCACCGGGCTCAGCGGAGAGGATGCCGGCCTGTTCGGCGGTCGTCGTCGCGGAGTGGTGGTGGACGGTGTCGAGCACGACCTGGGCCGCGTCGGTGATGTCGTCACCGTCGACCCGCAGCCCGTGCTCGACCACCTCGCCGCCGGTCGCGTGCCGATCGTGTCGAGCATCGCCCCGGATCTCGACCACCCCGGCAACTCGCTGAACGTCAACGCGGATGCCGCGGCGGCGGCGCTCGCGGTGGCACTGAACGCGAAGAAGCTCGTCGTCCTGACCGATGTGCCCGGCCTCTACGCCGACTGGCCGAACCGCGATTCGCTCGTGTCGCACCTGACCTCGACGGAGCTGCGCGCGATGGTGCCGACGCTCGAGTCGGGGATGATCCCCAAGATGCAGGCGTGCCTGGACGCCGTCGACGGGGGAGTGCCGACCGCGGCCATCATCGATGGACGCGTGCCGCACTCGGTGCTCGTCGAACTGTTCACCAACAAGGGAATCGGAACGGAGGTGGTCGCATGAGCGCGGACACGAAATGGCAGGAAGACGCCGGACGCGACCTCGTCCGCAGCTTCGGCGACCGCATGGCGCTGTTCGTCCGCGGTGAGGGCGCGTACGTCTGGGACGCCGACGGGACGAAGTACCTGGACTTCCTCGCCGGCATCGCCGTGAACGCCCTCGGCCACGCCCATCCGACCTTCGTCGAGGCGATCACCGCACAGGCGTCGACGCTCGCGCACGTGTCGAACTACTTCGCGACCCCGCCGCAGCTCGCGCTCGCCGCGCGCCTCAAGCGCCTCGCGGGCACCGGCGAATCGGGTCGTGTGTACTTCGGCAACTCGGGCGCGGAGGCCAACGAAGCGGCCTTCAAGCTCGCGCGCCTGCACGGCCGCGGGACCGACCGCACGCGGATCCTGACGCTCAAGGGCGGATTCCACGGCCGCACGATGGGCTCGCTGGCCCTGACCGGCAAGCCCGCGCTCCAGGCCGACTTCCTGCCGATGGTCCCCGGCGTCGAGCACGTCGACGCCACCATCGAGGCGCTCGAGGCCGCGGTGGACGATCGGGTCGCCGCCCTGCTCGTCGAGCCGATCCAGGGCGAGGCGGGCGTCGTCGAGCTGCCCGAGGGCTACCTCCAGGTCGCGCGCGAGATCACCGCGCGGCACGGTGCGCTGCTGATCATCGACGAGATCCAGACCGGTGCGGGCCGTACGGGCGCCTGGTTCGGCTTCCAGCACGCCGGGATCGTCCCCGACGCCATCACGGTGGCCAAGGGCATCGGCGGAGGCTTCCCGATCGGGGCGCTCATCACGTTCGG
>JARBUN010000172.1 GCA_029239635.1 Microbacterium sp.
GACGACGGCGAGCAGCGTCAGCAGCGTGGCGATCACCGCGGGGACGCCCTTGCGGCGCAACCACATCGTGACCGGTCCGAACGCCGACGCGAAGATGAGTGCCAGAACCAGCGGGATGATGACGAGCGTCACCTGCTGGATGCCCCAGATGAGGCCGGCGAGCAGCAGCACCACGACGATGATCTGCAGCGCCCGGACCGCGAGACGACCGAAGCCGTCGGCCCAGAGGCTGCGCGGTGGGCTCTGAACGGCCTGAGCGACGGAAGTGATGGCCTCGCGCGGGGCGGGGTGACGAGAGAACAGGCCCATGCGATGACGTTAGCGGGAAGGTCCGACATCGGGTGGGCGGGTTGCGCGGCTCACAACCGCGGATTAGGGCGTCCGTTCGCCGCGTTCGGTGCGGACGACCGGCATCAGACGAACGCGCTCATGCCGGTGATGTCGCGGCCGAGGAGGAGCGCCTGCACGCTCTCGGTGCCCTCGTACGTGTGGATGGCCTCGATATCGGCCATGTGCTGCATGACGCCGTTCTCGAGCAGGATGCCGTTGCCGCCGAGCAGGTCGCGCGCGATCGAGGCGACCCGACGCGCGGCGCGGGTGTTGTGGTACTTCGCGAGGGACGCTTGCGTGGGGCGGAGCCCGCCGGATGCCTCGAGGTCGGCGAGGCGACGGCAGTAGAGCTGCATCGCGGTGAGCTCGTCGAGCATCTGCGTGAGGCGCTCCTGCACCATCTGGAACTTCGCGAGGGGCTTGCCGAACTGCATGCGCTCGGTGGCATATGTCCGCGCGATCTCGTAGCACGCGGTCGCGTGGCCGAGGGCCGACCACGCGACGCCGGAGCGTGTGGCGAACAGCACGGTCGACGCGTCCTTGAAGGTGCGGGTGCCGGGGAGGGCGGCATCCGGAGCGAGGCGCACGTCGTCCATCGCGATATGGGCCTGATGGATGCCGCGGAGCGACACCTTCCCGGTGATGACCGTGCCCGTGTAGCCCGGGGTGTCCTGCTCCACGAGGAAGCAGCGGACGTTGCCGTGGTCGTCGCCGCCCTCGTCCTCGACGCGGGCCCAGACGAAGGTGATCCCGCCCGAGGCGCCGTTCCCGATCCACTTCTTGGTGCCGCTGAGCGACCAGCCGTCGGCCGTGCGGGTCGCGGTGGTCTCGAGCGAGACGGAGTCGGATCCGTGGTCGGGCTCGGTCAGCGCGAACGCGCCGAGGACCGTTCCGTCGGCGAGGGGCTTCAGCCAGCGTGCCTGCTGCTCGGGGGAGCCGAAGAGCGCGAGGGTGCGCAGCGCGAGACCGCCCTGCACGGCGAGAGCGGTGGCGAGAGAGCCGTCGTGACGCGACACCTCCATGTTCACCAGGCCGGCGGCGAGAGGAGAGCTCGCGGGCAGCTCCGGATGCTCGATGCCGTCGGTGAACAGCTCGAGCTCGCCCATGCGCCGCAGGAGCTCGACGGGGTAGGTCGCGGCATCCCATTCGCCCTGCATGCGGGTCCCGACCTCATCGCAGAAGGCCTTCGCGCGATCCCAGACCGCGCGATCGGCGTCGGGGATGTCGGCGAAGACGGCGTAGTAGTCCGTGTCCCGACGGTCGAGCAGGTCGTAGTGCGAGACGCGCTCGCCGGGGAGCGTGCGGGCATCGGCATCGATGGTCATGGTTCCCAGTATCGCGCATATTGGTACTGGGTGTCACGTGGGTCGGGTGTCCACGACACCCGGACGGTTCTGCGAGGCGTCCGGGTGCCGTGGACAGTCAGGAGACGCCGTCGCCGCGCGCTCGGTCGTCCGGGGGCTGCGACCGGTAGGGTCGCGGGCGTGAGTGCCCTGACGTTCCTCCCCGCGGCCGCGAATCCCGACCTCCTCGCCGCCCCCGTCGCGGCGGCGATCGCCGCGCTGGATCCCGCGACGGCCGCGCGCATCGAGGTGGCCGCGGTCGACCCGGCCCTCGCCGACACCGCCGCGTTCTGCGCGGCCTACGGACAGAGCCTCGACATCTCGGCGAACTGCCTCGTCGTCCAGGGGACGCGCGGCGGTGTCACCTCGACCGCGGCGTGCCTCGCCCTGGCGACGACGCGCCTCGACGTCAACGGCGCCGTACGACGCCTGCTCGACGCCCGCAAGGCGACCTTCGCCCCGATGGAGGACGCCGTCGCCCAGAGCGGCATGGAGTACGGCGGCATCACACCGCTCGGCATCCCCTCCGACTGGCGTCTCCTCCTCGACGCGCGTGTCGCGGCGCTGCCGCGGGCCGTGGTCGGCGCGGGGATCCGCGGCGCGAAGCTGTTCCTGCCGGGCGAAGTGCTGGCATCCCTCCCGGGTGCCGAGGTCGTTGAGAACCTGGCGAAGCCCGTCGCCTGACGGCTCGGGCTTACCGCCCGTGCTCTGGCGCGCGTTCTTCGGCGCGTTTGCCTGTTCGAGTGTCCAAAACACTCGGACGCCTTTTCCGGGCGTCCGGATGTCTTGGACACTCAAGGGGCCGGGACCGGGCCCGGGGCGAGCGCGACCTAATCGCCGAGAGACGCGCGCAGACGCCGTGTCACCTCGGCGGTGGGCATGCGGCGGGGGAACGCCGCGACGATGAGGTCGTCGCCGGCCGCGCCATCGCCGTCGGGGTGCACGCCGTAACGGCGGAGGACGTCGTCGAGAGCGCGGCGGAGAACGGATGCCGGGACCCGGGCGCCCCGCATGAGCCGACGCAGCACGTGGTTGTGCACCGCGGTGACGAGGGCGGCGAAGCCGACGGCATCCAGGGGGTCGAGGCCGGGGAGCGCGTCGCGCAGGTACTCGTCGAAGAGGCGCTCGTAGCGGAAGACGACGCGCGCGTCTCGTCGAGCAGCACCTCGTGGTCGGCGAAGACGACGTCTTCCTTGCCGCCGAACTGCCGGAAGAAGGTCGATCGCGACACGCCCGCCGCCTGCGCGATCTGCTCGACCGAGGTCTGGTCGTATCCGCGTTCGGCGAACAGGTCGATCGCCGCGGCCACCACGGCCGTGCGGCTCGACGGGGCAGCGGCGTCACTCACACCCGAAGCCTAACGGCGGTGGGTCTCAGCGTCGGCGCGACCGCGCGCGCACGACGATGACCACCGCGGCTCCGACGAGGAGCAGCACGATCGCGCCGATGGCGAGCGGCAGGGTGGCCGAGGCATCCATCCCGCTGTTCGCGAGGCGCGAGGGGCCGGCCTCCGGGGTCGACGTCGGCGCGGGGGTGGTCGCGGTGGGCGTGGGCGTCGGTGTGGGCGAGGGCGTCGGCGTCGGCTCGGGAGTGGGAGTCGGGCTCGGCGCGGGCGCAAGGGCGGCCAGCATCGCCTCGGCGTCGATCAGGCCCGCGCCGGTGACGTTCTCGGCGGGAACGGACGCCCACGGCGAGGCGGCGGGGCGGGCGGTCGTCGTCATCAACGCACGAACGTCCTCCTGGGTCAGGCTCGGGTCGACCGACTTCGCCAATGCGGCGACCGCCGCGGCGAGCGGCGCCGCGGCGGAGGTGCCGGAGAACTGCCGGCCGCCGGTCGCGTCGGGATCCGGTCCGAGCACGGATTGCCGCACGCGGTCGACCGACATGATGTCGGGCTTCGAGACGATCTCCGGGGTGTCGAGCACGGCGGAGGGATCGGATGCCGTGCGCGGGGCGAAGAAGTGCGTCGACGGGCCGTGGCTGCTGAACGACTCCACATCGAGCGGCGTGGCGAACGGCGCTGCCGCGACCGAGATGACCACCGGATCGCTGTTGTGCCCGAGGGAACTGCGACCGATCAGCACTTCTCCTTCGGAGCGCGTGTACTCCGCCCACCCCAAGTTCGACTGCAGGAACATCAGGAAGATCGGCGGGTTCGGGAGCGATCGGGCCGCATCGGGCGTCGTGACGCGGGCGACGACCACGTCGATGTCGAGGTCGTCGTCGGCGCGTGGCAGGACGAGGGTGTACCCGGAGGTCCCGTCGGCCAGCGGCTTGAGCTCGACGTCGAGGGGCACGCCCGCCTGCAAGACGACGGGGACGAACGAACCCGTCACGGCCCCCGCGGGCTCGCCCCACTGGAAGATCAGTTCCGCGTGCGAGGAGACGGAGTATCCGAGCGTCGCATCCGAGGTGTTGCCGGGGTCGACGTCGAGGCAGTCGCTCGGCGTCGAGAACCCGCGTGCCTGGACAGCCTCGGCGACGGCGGCAGGGCAGTCGGTCGCGCGGTACGCCGAGGTCTGCCAGCCGTTGATCGGGGTGACGTCCTGCCCGGGCAGGGGAGAACTCGGTTCGACGTTCTGGTTGCCCGCGGACGAGAAGTAGACCATCCCGCGGGCGGTCTCTCGCGCGATCGTCTCGGCGGTGAGCGAGCGCTGGAAGATGGAGTCCTCTTCCACGCTCACGTCGTCGACGACGACATCGGCGCCGAATCCGGCCAGCAGGTCGATGGCTTCCCGCACCGAGGCCGCGCTGTCGGGGTCGGCCGCCGCGAAGACCAGGGACGCACCCGGGGCGATCCCATGGACGAGTTGCAGCATGGCACGACCCTCGTCACTGGAGGTGGGGATTCCCGTGCGATCGCGCAGCACCTCGACGGGGGTTTCCCGACCGCAGGGATTTCCGGGCCCGGGCAGCAGGCCGTTGGCGATGTCGTCGGCGACGGTGGATCCCAGGGCGGACGTGGCACCGAACGAGTCGGAGATGACGCCGACCACGACGCCCGTCCCGTCGACGCCGAAGGTCTCGCGGGCGATGTCGGCGCGCAGCGGCGCGTCGGCGTCGACGGGGATCGTGCGGCAGGACTCCGGCGCGGCGGGCGTCGCAGCGAGAGCGGCGGGGGCGACTCCACCCGCGGTGAGGATGAGGGCAAGGGCGAAACCGACGGACCTGCGCAAGACGGGGGACTCCTGGTCGACGACGCCGTCGGCCGGGTGGCTCGGCGGTGGCTCGAGGAGCCGACGAGCCTCATCCTAGGGGCTCTACTCAGCTAACGCACAGGTTTCTCGGCAGCGGAAGAGCGCCGGGCTTGGTCAGCTCTTCGCGCCGGTCAGGGCGAGCGCGCCACCGAGCCCGATCATCATGACGCCGCCCGTCCCCGACAGCGTCGAGATGCGCTTCGGGGAGCGTGCGAACCAGGTGCGCGCGGTGCCCGCGGCAAGCGCCCACACACTGTCGCAGGTCAGGGCCATCAGCTGGAACGTCAGCCCGAGGACGAGCAGCTGCAGCCATACGGCACCGGCGTGCGGCGCGACGAACTGGGGCAGCACGGCGACGAAGAAGGCGATCGTCTTGGGGTTGGTGAGCCCCACGACGAAGCCTTGGCGCAGCAGCGTCCACGACGAGGCGGGGCCACGGGCGGCACCGGCCACGGCGGCGTGCCGGTGACGGATGGCCTGGATGCCGAGCCACACCAGGTAGATCGCCCCCACGATCTTCAGCACCGTGAACGCGACGATGGACGAGGCGACGATCGCGCCGACGCCGAACGCGACCGCGAGCACCGCGGGGACCGTGCCGAGGGCGTTACCGACGACGCTCAGGACGCCCGCGCGGCGACCGAGCGCGATGGATCGACCGATGACGAAGAGCACGCTCGGCCCCGGGATGACGATGATGACGACGGAGGCCGCCACGAAGGCCAGCATGTTCTCGATCGGAGGCATGCGTGCAGCGTACTGCTCTTGCGTTTCGGGGCGGTATCGCCGACGTCCGGCGGGCGAAACTCCTGAGATTCCGGATGCAGCAGGCTCGCGCCGCGCCGGAACCGCCACGCGCAGCCGTTTCTCAGGAGTTTCGCCCGCCCGTCGCCGGGCATCCCCGCCGACCGCCGGGCATCCCCGCCGGCCGCCGGGCGGGACAGCCCGCGAGAGCCGATCCGGCCGACGCAGCCGCCGCAGCCGGTGCCGGCGCGGGTCGCGGCCTTCACGCACGCGACCGTCGGCTCGCCGGCCACCGCGGCCTCGCGGATGGCCCCGGCGCTCACACCGTTGCACCAGCACACGGTGGCATCCGCGGCGAAGGGGTCGGCGACCACCGCCATTCCCGCGTCCGGCGCGTCGAGCCGCAGCAGCGACGAGCGGTCGGCCGGCAGCTCCGAACCCCGCTCGAAGAGGAGGGTCAGGTCGGCGCCGGTGCGCGGCATCCCGACCGCGACGAAGCCGGTCAGTACGCCCTCGACGGTGACGAGCTTCACGTAGGCGCCGCGCGCGGGGTCGGCCCACAGCGTGACCTGGGGGCCGTGGCATCCGGGAGCGTGCGAGAAGGGGTCGGCGTCGACCGCGCCGCCGGCCACCACGTCGATGCCCTCGGCCTTGAGCATGACGACACCGGGGCGTTCGACGGGCGCCGGTTCGGTGACCCCCGACGACAGCAGCGCGGCGAGCCGGTCGGCTTGGCGCCAGCCCGGTCCGACGAGTCCGCTCGGCCCACCCGGAACGCGGCCGTGGGCGTCGCCATCCGCGGGGTCGGCCACGTGCGCGCAGTCGCCGATCGCGAAGATGTCGGGGTCGGTCCACGACCGCGAGGATCCGTCGACGAGGACGCCCGTCGAGGTCGCGAGGCCGGCGAGGGATGCCACTTCCGTCCGCGCCGCGACCCCGCACGACAGCACGAGCAGGTCTCCCGCAAGCACTTTGCCGTCGGCGCAGACGAGGCCGTCGAACCACGCCTGTCCGTGGTCGTCGGAGCGGAGGAGGATGCTCTCCGCTCGCGCGTGGTGCGCCATCTCCACGCCGACGGCGGTGGCGGCGGCGGCCAGCACCTTTCCGCCGTTCTCGTCGAGCGTGCGGTTCATCGGCGCGGCGGAGTGGTACGCCACGACGACCTCGGCTCCGGCCTCGGCGGCGGCCAGCGCGAGCTCCATGCCGAGCACTCCCGCGCCGAGCACGACGATCCGCTGCCCGGCGGAGACGGCCGCGCGAACGTGCTCCGCGTCGGTCAAGTCGCGGAGAGCGACGACCCCGCGGGGGAGCGGTGCTCCGCCGAGGTCGAGCTCGTCAGGGGTTCCCGGTGAGGCAGCGCGGTCGCGCCGCGCGCGTTCCATCCCGGCGAGCGTCGGCACATTCGCGCGGGCGCCGGTCGCGAGCACGAGCCGGTCGTAGTCGAGACGGCTGCCGTCGTGCAGGCGCACCACGCGGCGGTGACGATCCACCCCCACCACCGTCGTCGCGAGATGGAACCGCACACCGGCCTCTTCGGCGACGTGCCGGTCGTCCATGTCGAGACCCGCGCGGTCGGTGCGGCCGACCGCGTACTCGGCGAGCAGGACGCGGTTGTAGACGTCGTGCGCTTCGGCGCCCACGACGGTGAGGTCGATGCGCCCCTCGCGCACCGCGGGCAGC
>JARBUN010000062.1 GCA_029239635.1 Microbacterium sp.
GGTGCACTCGGCGAGCAAGTTCCTCGCCGGCCAGGGAGCGGTCCTCGGCGGGGTCATCGTCGATGACGGACGCTTCGACGCCGCGGCATCCGGTCATCTCTTCCCGCACCTCGTCCACACCGATCGCCTCGGCGGGGCGAGCTATGCCGAGAGGCACGGAGCCCGCGCGCGCGGCGCGTACATCAGGGAGAGCGTCGCCCCGCGGTTCGGTCCCTCTCCGTCGCCGCTGAACGCGTTCCTCATCGGCCAGGGCATCGAGACGCTGAGCCTGCGCGTGGAGCGGCAGTCGCAGAACGCGCTGGCGATCGCGCAGTGGCTCGAGAACCGCCCCGAGGTCGAGCGCGTCGACCACGTCGGACTCGCCTCGCACCCGCACCACGATCTCGGGGCGCACTACCTCCCGCGCGGTACCGGCTCGGTGTTCACCGTGACCCTGCGCGGCGGGCTCGAGGCCGCCCGACACCTCGTGCAGTCCGTCGAGGTCATCACGCACATGACCCACCTCGGCGACGTGCGCTCGCTCGTCCTGCACCCGCAGAGCACGTCCCACTCGGCGCGCACCGTCGAGGAGCGCGAGCGCGCGGGCGTCTTCCCCGGCACGGTCCGCTTCTCGATCGGCATCGAGGACCTCGACGACCTCCTGGCAGACCTCGAGCAGGCGCTCGTGGGCGTGCCGGTCGCCGAGCGCGAGACGGTCGTCCTGTGAGCACGCTCCAGCACTTCGGATGGTTCCTCGCCCGCGGCTTCGGCCCGCACGGCTGGGGACATCCGTACCTGCGGTGGAACCATCGCTGGACCGAGCCCGGCCTCTACCAGGACTCCGCCCGCACCCTCGAGCAGGCCGGCTTCGACCTGCTCATCATCGAGGACGCCCCCTCGCTCGGCAGCACACGGCGGCGCGGCAGTTCGCGACGCTGCAGCACCTCAGCGGGCACCGCCTCGGCCTGAACGTCGTCACCGACACCGGCAGCGCGCGCCATTTCTCCACGGCGCCGCAACTCGGACACGACGCGGCGTACGACCGGGCCGAGGAGTGGCTCGACGGCATCCGGCAGCTCTGGCGGAGCTGGGGCGAGGGGGCACTCGTCGTCGACGAGGAATCCGGCGTCTACGCCGACGGGACGAGACTGGATGCCACGCGCCACCGCGGCGAGCACTTCGGGTTCGACGGTCCGCTCAACGCGATCCCGTTCACCGACGGCGAGCCCGCCATCGTCTCGCCCGGCGGGTCGGGGCGCGGGCTGTCGTTCGCCGGGCACAACTCCGACGTGCAGTTGGCGCTCGCGCCGCTCGACGAGGCGAGTATCCGCGCGTACCGCGGGCGCATCCACGCTGCGGCCGAAGCGGCGGGTCGCTCGGCCGACGCGATCAAGATCCTCTTCGCGATCCAGCCCGTGCTCGTGTCGTCGCCGGAGGAGGCGGATCGCCTGGTCGCGGCATCCGCGGATCCCTCCGAAGACGCGCTCGTCGCGATCGCCCGCAAGCAGTCGAGCGACCTCGAGACCGACCTGACGGGGCTGGACCTCGACAAGCCGCTCGACCGCTCGATCTTCGGCGAGCACGTGTCGGAGGGCAGCATCAAGCGGCTGGTCGGAAAGCACGATGCCGACGCCCCGTTGCGGACGCTGCTCGCCACGCATGCGCGCCTGGGGCGGCTGAACGACGGCTCCGGCTTCGTGGGCACGGCCGACGAGTTCGCCGACCGCATCGAGGAGCTCGGCACGTGGGGCAACGACGGTGTGCTGCTGTGGGGCGATCTGCACCCGGTCACCGTGCACCGCGTGCTCGATGACCTCGTGCCGATCCTGCGGCGTCGTGGCATCCTGCGCGAGGAGTACGTCGACGGCGGCCTGCAGGCCAATCTGCGGGCCTTCTAGATTCCGGATGCCGGGTGCTCCGGCATCCGACCCGATTCCGCCGCCGGGTGTCTGAGCTTGTCGAATGCCCCGGCGCCTCGTGGTCCCGAGCCCTGCGACAGGCCCCGAGCCTACGACGGCCCCGCGCCCTGGAGCAGGTTCAGGGACCTCGGTTGCTACCGGTCCGCCGCGGGTGGCGGGCCGGCCGCCGTTCCGTCGCCCTGGGGCTGCTCCACGGTCGAGGGAGTGCCCTTCTCGTCGGCGACGGCTCCGGCGGCATCCTGATGCCCCTCGGCCTCCGGGTCCCGACGCGCCGCGATGAGGCTGGCGATCGTCGCCACCGCCATCGACGACACGATCACCGCGAGCGAGACCCACGTCGAGATCTCGGGCGCCCACTCGATGGGCTCGCCGCCGTTGAGGAACGGCAGCTCGTTGACGTGCATCGCGTGGAACACGAGCTTCACGCCGATGAAGGCCAGGATGAACGCGATGCCGTAGTGCAGGTACTTCAAGCGGTCGAGAAGGTCGCCGAGCAGGAAGTAGAGCTGGCGCAGCCCCATGAGGGCGAACAGATTCGCCGTGAAGACGATGAACGGGCTCTGCGTGATGCCGAAGATCGCGGGGATCGAATCGATCGCGAACAGCAGATCGGTGACGCCGATCGCCACGAACACGATGATCATCGGCGTGAACAGCTTCTTGCCGTTCACGCGCGTGATGACCTTCTTGCCGTCGTAGGAGTCGCTCATCGGCAGGGCGCGGCGGAGCGTCCGGACGATGAGGTTCTCCTTCTGCTCATCGTCGTCGTCGCCCGGGAAGGCCTGCCGGATGGCCGTGTAGACGAGGAACAGACCGAACAGGTAGAAGATCGGGCTGAAGTTCTCGATGATCGTGGCACCGACGAGGATGAACGCGCCGCGCAGCACCAGGGCGATGATGATGCCCACCATCAGCACCTCCTGCTGATACCGGCGCGGCACCGCGAACTGCCCCATGATCAGCACGAAGACGAACAGATTGTCGATCGAGAGGCTGTACTCCGTGAGCCAGCCCGCGACGAACTGTCCCGCGACCTCTCCCCCGGCGACGATCCACAGCACGCCGGCGAAGATGAGCGCGAGGGTGACGTAGAACACGACCCAGAGGGTCGATTCCTTCGCCGCGGGGATGTGAGGACGCTTGAGGATGATCAGCAGATCCGCGACCAGGATCAGTACGAGCACGATGAGCGTGATCGTCTGGAAGAGCGGGTCGATCTGCAGCTCCATGACGAGCCTCTCGTTCGGGGGAAACGCTCGAGACGATCCGCCGCCCGCCCCCTGCAAACAGCGCGCTCCCCCTCCGTGCGAGCTTCACCGGACAGGGGGACCCGGACGCCGTCCGGGGCGCGGCGAGACGATCAGCGCGCTCGCGACGATCGAGGCGGCCACGAGAGCCGCTCCCACGAGGGTGCACGCGAGAAGCGACGGGCGAAGACGTGCGCTCTCGCAGGTCGACGTATCGAACACCGTTCCCGAACACGCGTCCGGGGAGATCGTGCTCGCGAACATGATCAGCCCGACGGTCATCGCACAGGCACAGAAGGCGAAGGCGACGACCACGGCCGCCACACGCAAGAGAACCTCCCGTTCGGCTTGCGCGCGGCGAGCCACCCGCTGACCTTCGCGTCCGTCTGCCATGGTCGCGCCCCTCTGTCCGCGTGCCTCGTCCCTGTGAACGTATACATGTTTCCTTCGCTGGACCCGGCGCAGAGAGGTGAACTTTCAGCGCCTCACGACCACGTCGTCGTGAAGCACCACTCCGTCTGCCCCGGCGAACGGGCCCGACGAATGTCGCGGTCGACTGAGACGATCGCGCGCGACACGACACCTCTCAATGAGAGAGTGCTCGCACCGCCGACGACCGGCTGGACGAACGGATGCCATGGCTGACGATGTGATCGACGACAGGGCGCTCGTCGCGCTCGTCGGGAACCCGGCGGACGCCGACGATGTCGTGCAGGAGACCTTCGTCGTCGCGTGGCGGAAGCTGCCGCGAATGACGCTGGAGGGGACGTCTCTGCTGCCGTGGCTGGCCACGGTCTGTCGACTGCAGGCGGCGAACCGCCTTCGGGCGCGCGCGCGACACGGGTCTCACGATCCCCTCGACGTCGACCTTCCCGCGCGGATCGACGTCGAACGCGAGGTCGTGGACGCCGAGACGGTGCGCGCCATCCTGGCGGCCGTCGACGGCCTCGGCGACCTGGATCGCGAGATCTTCCGCCTGTGCGCCGCTGAGGGATACGGCTACCAGGCAGCGGCCGAGCAGCTCGGGGTCTCGCACGGGACCGTGCGCAATCGCCTCTCCCGCATCCGTACCCGGGTGCGTACCACCGCGATGGAGACGGAGACCCGATGACCACGCCCACGCTCCCCCCGCTCGACGACGACCGCATCGACGCGATGGAGACCCGGATCTTCGCGCGCATCCACGACTCGACCGCGGCCGATCGCCGACGCCGGCGCACACGGATCGGCGGATGGGCCGCCGCAGCGGCCGGCGCCGTGCTCGTCGCCGCGGTCGTCGGCCCGGCCGTGCTCACCGGCGGGAGCCGCGCTCTCTTCGACCAGTCGGCGTCGGGCGGCAGCAGCGTCACCGAGCCCGACTTCGGTTCCGCAGAGAGCGCGCCCGTCGCGCCCTCTCTCGAACAGGGGCTGACGGACACGGCTGCCGGCGCACGCGACACCACGACACGAGATATCATCGCGAACGGCACCGCGACCGTCGAGGCGAACGATGTCGGCACGGCCGTCACGCGGATCTCGGATGCCGCGACCTCGGTCGGCGGCTACGTCGAGTCCTCGCAGGTCGGGGGCGCATCGGGAGCCGTCCCCCTCGACGGCGACACCGCACGAGGAAACACGGGTGGCGACCCGTCGACGGCGTGGGTCACGGTCCGCGTCCCCGCCGACCAGCTCACGAGCGTGATGGACGGGCTGTCCACCGTCGGGACGGTGACGGCCTCGAGCGTGTCGAGGAGCGACGTCACCGACCAGGCGGTCGACCTTCGGGCCCGCGTCGCCGCGGGTGAGGCATCCGTCTCCCGGTTGACGGAGTTGATGTCGCAAGCGGCGTCGGTCGCCGATCTCATCACGGCCGAGTCCGCCCTGGCGGAACGACAAGCGCAGCTCGACGCCGACCGTCAGCAGTTGACGCTGCTGGAGACCCAGGTGGCGATGTCGTCGCTGTCGGTACAGGTCGTCGCCGCCACGTCGCCCGTGTCCGCCGACCCGGCGGGGTTCGCGGACGGGTTGGTGGCCGGCTGGAACGGTCTCGTCGCTGCGCTCAACGGTGTCGTGATCGGACTGGGGTTCCTGCTGCCGTGGCTCGCGGTGGCTGCCGTGATCGGCGCGGCGGTCTGGGGGGTGCGGCGTCTCCGGCGACGGCGGCGCGAGGCGCGAGAGGGGTGACGGGTCCGGGCCGTGGCGGCGACGGCGCCGCACCGGCCCGCGGATAGCAAAAAGGCCCCGACCTTTCGGTCGGAGCCTTTTGCTGTTGGTGACCCCAGCGGGATTCGAACCCGCGTTACCGCCGTGAGAGGGCGGCGTACTAGGCCGCTATACGATGGGGCCGCGTCGCAACCGTTCAAGTATGCACCACGAAGGCACGCACGCAAAATCCGGGCGGGGCCGCCGCAGATCTCGGGCGTGTCCGGCCAACGTACCGTCATCCCGTCACAGGCGGAAGAGCCGAGCGAGTATCCCCTCTCGGGCATATCTACTCCCCCGCCGCCCCGGACGCCAGCGGTTGCCGCACCGCTCGGCGGAGAGTTGACTTGCCGACATGCGAGTAACCAAGCACGAACACGCCGCCCTCGTCCTGGTCGAGTCGGGACAGTCGCTGGTCATCGACCCGGGAAGCTTCACCTCCCCCCTCGACGACGTCGAGAAGCTCGCGGGCATCATCCTGACCCACGAGCACCCCGACCACTGGACGCCCGACCACCTCACCCGCCTTCTCGCGGCGCACCCGGGCACGCCGATCTACGGGCCGGAGGGGGTCCGACAGGCCGCCGCGGGCTTCGACGTCACCGTCGTCCACCCGGGCGACACTCTCGACCTGGGCCCCTTCCACCTCGAGTTCTTCGGCGGCGAGCACGCCGTCATCCACGAATCGATCCCGGTCATCGACAACGTCGGGGTGCTGGTGAACGACGCGCTGTACTACCCCGGCGACTCCTACGCCGTCCCCAAGCACAAGAAGGTCGCCCTGCTCGCGGCGCCCGTGGGCGCGCCCTGGTTGAAAATCGGCGACGCGATCGACTTCGTCCTCGACGTCAAGCCGGCGCGGGTCTTCGCCACGCACGACATGACGCTCTCGGTCGCCGGGAAGCAGATGGGCGATGCACGGCTGACCTGGGCCGCCGAGCAGAACGGCGGATCCTTCGTCGACCTCAAGCCCGGCGACTCGACCGACGTCTGAGCGTCGCGGGCGGGCCGAACTCCTGATCGTCTGACGCGGGCGCCGACCAACGCGGCGTGTCCGCACGGACGCGGCCGGTTTCTCAGGAGTTCGGCGCGGACCCCCGAGGGTCTCCAACATGAGAACACCGGATGCCACGACCCCTGGGGCCGTGGCATCCGGTGTTCTGCGTTGCAGGTGCTTACTGCGCGTCGAGGTCGGTCTCGAGAAGGGCGACGAGCTCGTCGAGCGCCTGCTCGGCGCCCTCGCCCTCGGCCTTCAGCGTCACGACCGTGCCGTGACCGGCACCGAGACCCATGAGCGAGAGGATGCTCCCGGCGTTGAGGTCGGCGCCACCCTCGGCGGCGATCGTGACGGGGATCTTCTTCTCCTGCACGGCCTGGACGAAGAGCTTCGCGGGACGAGCGTGGAGGCCCGAGGCGCTGGCGATGGTGGCCTGACGTTCTGCCATGGTGAATCCTTCCGATTCGACGGGGGTGTTAGGCGGCGACCGTGGCGGCGGGAGCGGCCTCGGTGACGGCGGCGTCCTTGGTGCTGCGACCGAGACCCTTGAGGGCCACGACGATCAGCGCCGTCACGACGGTACCCGCCACGATTGCGAGGGCAAAACCCCAGAAGGGGTTGATCGCGAAGAAGACGAAGACGCCGCCGTGCGGGGCGAAGGACTGGACGCTCAGCAGCATGCTGAGACCGCCCGTGATCGCACCACCCACCATCGAGGCGGGGATGACGCGCAGCGGGTCGGCCGCGGCGAACGGGATCGCACCCTCGGAGATGAACGAGGCCCCCAGCAGCCACGCGGCCGCACCGTTCTCACGCTCGACCGGCGTGAACTTGTTGCGGGCGAGCAGCGTCGAGGCCAGAGCCATCGCGAGCGGCGGAACCATACCGGCGGCCATGACCGCGGCCATGATGAGGTACGGCGCAGTGTTCGTCTGGGTCGCGGCGGCGAGGCCGGTCGTGGCGAAGACGTACGCGACCTTGTTCACCGGGCCGCCGAGGTCGAAGCACATCATGAGGCCGAGGATGACGCCGAGCACGACCGCGCCCGCGCTGCTGGCGGAGAGCGAGGTGAGCCCCTCGGTCAGCGCCGCCATGAGGGCCGCGATCGGGCGGCCGAGGAACAGGATCATCAGCCCCGACGCGAAGATCGACCCCAGGAACGGCACGATCACCACCGGCATGAGCCCCCGCAACCAGCGCGGGGCATCGAAGCGGCCGAGCCACCAGGCGATGAAGCCGGCGAGCAGACCGCCGATGATGCCGCCGATGAAGCCGGCGTTCATGAGAACCGCGACGGCGCCGGCGACGAAGCCGGGCGCGATACCCGGACGGTCGGCGATCGCGTAGGCGATGAAGCCCGCGAGCACGGCGACGATGAAGCCCATCGACGTCGCGCCGATCGTGAACGCGACCGAGCCGAGATACTGACCGATCGGACCGAGCGGTGAGGTGATGTTCTCGGTCGGGAGGTCCCACAGCGAGTTCTGGATGATGACGTTCGCGGCATCCTTGGTCACCTGGTAGCCGCCGAGGAGGAAGCCGAGCGCGATGAGCAGACCGCCACCGGCCACGAACGGGATCATGTAGCTGACGCCGGTGAGCAGCCACCGCTGGATGCGACGCCCCACCGACTGCTGAGCGGCGGGCGCGTCGGACGCGGATGCCGCGGCGCCCGTGCCCTGCACGCGTGCGGCGTTCGGGTTCTCACTGGCGGCGAGGGCCTCGGCGATGAGCTGCTTCGGCTGCTCGATGCCGCGCTTGACGCCCGCACGGACGACGGGCTTGCCCGCGAAGCGCTGGGGCTCGCGGACGTCGACGTCGACCGCGAAGATCACGGCGTCGGCGTCGTCGATCACGCTCTGCGGGAGGGCCTTGTAACCGCTCGAACCCTGGGGCTCGACGATGAGCTCGACGCCCTCGGTCTCGGCACCCGCGGCCGTGAGCGCGTCGGCAGCCATGAACGTGTGCGCGATGCCGGTGGCGCACGCGGTGACAGCGACAATCTTCTTGGTCTTCGTCGCGGTGGCGCTGCGGGCTTCGGCGCGCGTGGTGGCGGCCGGCGCTGCGGTGGCGTCGGCGCGAGCCGGGCTCACGGCATCCGTGATCAGGCGAACCGCATCCGCGGGCGTCTGTGCGGCGCGCAGACCCGACATGAACTGGTCGTTCATGAGGCTGCGGGCCAGCTGCGACAGCACCGCGAGGTGCGCTTCGTCGGCTCCGGCGGGCGCGGCGATGAGGAACACGATGTCGGCCGGACCGTCAGGGGCGCCGAAGTCCACACCGGGCTTGAGGCGCGCGAACGCGAGGGTGGGCTCGGTGACCGACGCGCTGCGCGCGTGCGGGATGCCGATGCCGCCCGGCAGGCCCGTCTCGTCCTTCTGCTCGCGGGCCCAGGCGTCGTCGAACAGTTCCTGCGCGCTGGTCGCGCGACCCTGCGCGACGACGCGCTCGGCGAGGGCTCGGATCACCGACTGCTTGTCGGTGCCCAGGGGCACGTCGAGAGTGACGAGCTCCGGAGTGATGATGTCGGACATTGTCAGTGACCTCCGTGGTCAGGATGTTGCGATGGGGGTGGGAAATTCGGTGACGGCGATTGGGCCCGCGGGCAGGTCGGCCGGCGTCGGGGCCTGGGTCCCCGGCAGGGTCGCGGCAGCGGCGCCGTAGGCGATGCTGCGCGCGAGGCGGTCAGGGGCCGCGGCCCCTTCGAGGTCGGCCAGCAGGTAGCCGGCGAGCGAGCTGTCGCCCGCGCCGACCGTGCTCGCGACCTGGATCCGCGGGGCGCGTCCGCGCCAGGCTCCGCCGGCCGAGAAGAGCAGAGCTCCGTCGGCCCCGAGGGTGACGAGGGCGGATGCCACGCGCTCGGGCACGAGAGTCCGTGCGCGTCGCACGGCCTCGGTGAGGACGTCCTCGTCGGCGGCCGCATCTTCGCCGACCAGCTCGGCGAGCTCCTCGTGGTTCGGCTTGATGAGATCGGGCCGGGCTGTCTCGACGACGGCGGCCAGAGCGGGTCCGGACGCATCGACGGCGATCCGCGGGGACGCGCTCCCCCACCGCTCGCGGACGGCCGCGATGAGGTCGGCGTAGAACGACGCCGGCACACCGGGGGGAAGCGATCCCGCGAGAACGAGCCAGCTCGCCCCTTCGGCCGCGGCGACCACGCCGGCGACGAGCGCCTCGGCCTCCGCCGGCGACAGCGCGGCGCCGGGCAGGTTGAGCTTCGTGGTCTCGCCCGCAGGATCGGTGATGGTGAGGTTCGCCCGTGCACGCCCGGCGACCTCGACGATGTCGAGCGCGATCCCGGTGTCTTCGAGCAGCATCCGGTACGGGTCGTGACCGTTGACCGGGACGACGGCGCGGGCGGGCGCCCCGGCGGCGGTGACGACCCGAGCCACATTGACGCCCTTGCCCCCGGCGTCCTCGCGCGACGAAAGCGCTCGCTGCACCTCGCCCGGCGCGAGCGCCTCCGCGAGAACGACGGCGCGGTCGGCGGAGGGATTGGCGGTCAGCGTGACGATCATGCGACACGCACCTCCACGTCGGCGTCGGCGAGGGCCTCACCCAGGGGCGTGGTCGGGGGCGCGTCCGTGACGAGGACATCGACCTCATCGAGACGGGCGAAGCTCACGAGCAGTTCCTCTCCGAATTTGGCCGCATCGGCAACGAGGACGACCCGGCGCGCGGACTGGATGATGGCGGTCTTGACGGCGGCCTCCTCGGGGTCGGGCGTGCTCAGTCCGAAACGTGCGCTGAGGCCGTTCGTCCCGACGAACGCGATGTCCGGGCGCAGCTGTCCGATGGCGTGCACCGTATGCGCCCCGACCGCGGCGGCCGTGACCCCGCGCACCCGTCCGCCGATCGTGGTGAGCGAGAGACGATCCTCCCCCGCGAGCAGGTGGGCCGCCTCGAGGGAGTGCGTGACGACCTCGACGCCCGTGCTCTCGGCGAGGGCGCTCGGGAGCGCTGCGGCGACGGCTGCCGCGGTCGTTCCCGCGTCGACGAAGACGGACCCGCGGAAGGCGGAACCCAGCACCGCGACGGCCGTGGCGGCGATCGCACGCTTCGCGTCGCCCTGCCGCCCACGGCGCTCGGTGAGAGTCGACTCGGCCGTGCTGGCGCGATCGATCCCCACCGCGCCGCCGTGGACACGGCGGAGGGAACCGGTGGTCTCGAGCCGATCGAGATCACGACGCACGGTCTCCGTGGTCACGTCGAAACGACGGGCCAGGTCGACGACGCTGACGCGTCCGACCTCGCGCAGTTCGCGCTCGATGAGCTGTTGGCGCTCCATTGCGTACACGGGATCTCCTTCGAGGATTCCCACACGATACAACACGATCCAACACAGAGCAACACATATCCCACATGTCGTCGGCGCCGAGGAGTCCCTCTCGACGGGCGTGCCCGCGAAGGAGAGCACGGCCCTCGCTCCGCGACGATGGGCGTGGACACCTCAGAGGCGCCCGCGCCCGTGCGGATCGTCGGCGAGCAGGGCCGCCTACTCCCCGGACACCGGACACCGGAGCGTTCCGTGATCGCGGTCGACCGACCCTCGGCATCCGAGATCCGGCACACCCTCGGTGCTCGCGGGGATCAGTCCTCCGGCTGCACCTTCTCGGGCACGATCGACCACATGTAGCGCGCGCGACGGAAGTCGCCCTCTTCGGCGCGGTCGGCGCTGAGAGCCTCGAACTCGTCGAAGACCTCCATGACGCGATCCTGGAGCTGCCCGACCTCGTCGGCGCTGAGCAACAACTGCCCGGTCCTCAGCACCATGTAGACGATGTCGGCATCCGGAGCGCGAACCGAGCGGGCGGCCAGCAGCTCCTCCATGCGCTGTCGCATCGGCGTCAAGCGCGAGTCGATCAGCACCATCCGCTGGACGGCGTCGGACTCGACGCTCGCGACGAGCGAATAGCTCGGGGCGGCGGGGAGCCAGGGCCGCTCGCGCCCGTCGGCGGACTCTCCGCGCCGGATGAGTCCTGTGGATTCCGCTGCCCGCAGGTGGTAGCTCATCGCGCTCGGCGTGAGGCCGACGAGCTCCGCGAGCTCGGTGGCCGTCGCCGGTCCCTGGCGCCGGTACAGCTCGTCGACCACGACCATGCGCAGGGGGTTCGCCATCGCACGAACCGCGCGGGGATCGGAGATGACGAGCGTCTGACCGGACATGACCTCCCAGTCTGCCGGGTCGGCGGACGCCGCGCATCCCGGAGGATGCGCGGCGTCCGTGGTGACCGCGCTCAGGAGCGCTGTCGGCGGCGCCACACGATGACCGCTCCCGCGACCAGCGCGGCGGCCGCACCGGCACCGAGCCACACGAGCGTGACACCGTCCAGGCCGGTCGAGGCGAGAGCCTGATGCTGAGGCGTGGTGCCCGGCGGCGTGGAAGAACCGCCGTCGGGGTTCGACGCCGACGGGCTCGGGGCCGGCTCGGTCGGCGTCGGGGTCGGCTCCCCGGCGATCGTCGGGGTGACGATCTCCGCGCGGGCGTCTCCGTCGCCGTGCAGGTGCAGCACGAGCACCTGGGGCGTCGCGTCGCCCGCGCGGTGCACGGGGACCGATCCGGCCGCGTCCGCGAACATCGCGGTCCCGGTCTCGCCGAACGCCAGGGCCGGAGCGTAGGCGTCGATCGTGGCGGCATCCGTCTGGTCCACGAGCGCGCTCTGGTATCCGCCGTCGAACGCGGGGTTGTAGTACGAGCGCGTCTGCGCGAGGTACCGCACCGTCGTCTGCGTGGTGCCGGGCGTGTAACCGAGCGCCTTCAGCGACGTCGACATCGTCAGCACGGTGTTGTCGAACACGTTCGTCCCCTGGTCGCCGAACACGCCGTTGACGGGGCGCTCCTCGATCAGGTCGCCGGTCACGGCGTCGATCGTCATCGCCACGGGCACGTCACCGGCATCGCCGGGCTGCACCTGCACGATGAAGTCGGCACGGGTGTCGCCGTTGACGTCGAGCTGCACCATGGGCCAGGTCAGGGGCGACATCCGCGCCCATTCGCCGTCCATCTGCAGGCCGAACGTCAGCACACCCTCCGTCGGGTCATCGAGAAGCGACGCGGTCGACGAGGCACCCACGGCGAGGATGTCGGCGCTCTCCAGCGTGTGCTGGGCCGACGTGTCGGGGAAGGTGTCGTCGGGGTCGGTCGCCCCCAGGATGAGGGGCACCATCATCGAGCGGTACCGCTCCTTCCCCTCGCCCTGATCGAGCCCGCGACCGTCGATCGTGAGCGTGCCGCCCGTGCCGTCGAACGCGAGGCCCTGGGTGTGGGTCTCGGAGTAGGGGCGCGGAGCGGAGTAGACCGCCAGACGCACCGGGTAGGTGCCCGCGGGTCCCGTCGCCTCGAGGACTCCCGAGGCATCGGCGAGGTACTGTCGCGGCGCTCCCCCGGTCAGCGACTCCATGGTCGGGTCGAGCGTGCGACGCAGCGCCGCCGGGTCCGCGATCCGCAGCGTGAGCGTGACGTCGACGCTGCCACCGGCGGGAACGGTGACGTTCGCGGGGCTCACCTCGTAGGCGACGCCGGGCGTCTCGGTGCGGGGCGAGTAGCGGAGGTCGAGGGTCGCGGCATCCGTCCCGTCGTTGCCGACCGTCACCGTGCGCGTCTGCACGACCGGTTCGGTGCCGACGTTCACCACGCCGAACGACGCGCTGAGCAGGTCGCCGTTCTCGACGGAGCGCAGGTCGATGTCCCCCTCGACCGCGGCCAGGGCGTCGACCCGGCCGACGCCCACGCGGGCGGGACCGTAGGCGACCGGGTTCTCCCCCGCGGTGACGATGTCGTGCGCCGCGGTGTTCATGACCTTCTGCTTGACGCGCTCGGCCGACCAGTCGGGGTGCGCCTGCACGACCAGGGCGGCGATACCCGCGGCGTGCGGCGCCGCCATCGAGGTTCCGCTGAGCACCTCGAGACCGGTCCCGGTGCCGTTCCCGGCCGAGATGACCGAGACACCGGGGGCGGACACGTCGGGCTTCAGCACGTCGTCGATCGACCCGTGCGTTCCCCGGGAGGTGAAGGATGCCGCGGTGTCGACCCGCGAGGAGTCGAACACCTCGATCGTCCGGCGCAGGTCCGAGCGCAGCTCGATCACGAGACGCCCCTCCGCCATCGCGGGACGCAGGGCGTTCGTGGAGTCGCCGGTGAGCTGAGCGCCGGGGATCGCGGCGTTGCCCGCGATGCCGTTCTCGAACGCGTTGGCCTGGCTGGTCAGCACGACCCCCGCGGCACCGGCGTCCGAGGCGTTGTCGAACCGCGTCGCCGAGCCACAGGCGACGTCCGCGTCGTCCCACTCGAGCCACACGATGGCTCCCGCGACGCGCGCACGGTCCGCCGCGCTGAACGGCGCGCAGCCGTCCGCGTTCGCCGTGTCCGTGAGGGCGACGACGTTGCGGGCGACGTCGAAGTCCCAGCCGTACTCCTGCGAGTACTGCACCTTGATCTTCTCGGCGGCGTTCTGCGCCGGGTCGCCGATCGTGGCGAGTGCGGCGTCGGCCAGGCCGTGGCCGCTCGAGGATGCCGCGACGGTCAACGCGCCCATCGTGGTGCCGGGGCTGCCCGCGATGTCGGTGACGTCGCCGGAGTTGCCGGCCGCGACGACCGGGAGCACACCCGCGTCGACGAGCACCTGGAGCTTGGCGTTGTCGGGGTCGTCGATCGCGCCGTAGTTCGTGCCGAGCGAGAGGTTGACGACGTCGATGGAGGTCCCGGATGCCACCTGCTCGGCGATCCACTCGAGGGCCGCCCCGGTGAGCGCGGTGCTGCCGCCGTTGTCGCCGAACACCTTCAGCGCGATGAGCCCCGCCTCCGGAGCCGAGCCGGGGCCGATCGAGAACTGCGACCGCACGCTCTCGGCGGAGAGGGTCGTGTAGTCCCCGCGGAACGTCTGCGAATCCTTGTCGACGCCGAGCCCGACCGCGGTGCCGGCGACGTGCGTCCCGTGGTTGCCGCCGGGACCGTCGATCGGGTTGGCGTCCGGTCGCGGGATGGGGTCGTACGACGGCGTGCCGTTGGCGCCGTTGTACGTGGGGCCGGCGAAGTCCCAACCGCCGAGGTACTTGGCGGCATCGAACCAGCGCGCGTCGGGGGCGTCGGTCGACGCCAGAGCCTGCTGGTACACCTCCTTGGTGCCGGGACCGCCGAAGTCGGCGTGGGTGTAGTCCACTCCCGTGTCCACCACGGCGACCGTGACGTCTTTCCCGGTGCGACCGGCCTGCTGCCACGCGCTGACCGCGCGGGTCAGGGCGTCGGAGGCGGCGTTCGACGGCGTCGCGCCGTCGGCGGCCGGAAGCTCGATCGACTGCGAGACGATGCGCGAGACCTTCTCGACATCGGGACGCTCGGCGAGCTGACGAAGGGTGTCCGCATCGGCACTGACGGCGATGCCGGGCACCGAGTAGGTCGAGGTGTAGAGCACCGTGGCATCCGGATCGATCTGCTCGAGGGCGTCGGAGACGCGCTCGGTGACCTCGGCGTTGCGGCCCGCGGTCTCCGCTGCCGCATCGGCCGCGGCCTCTTCGGGCGCACCCTGGGCTCGGCGCGCACTGCTCACGCCGAGGGCGCTGTCGCCGCGCGTCTGGACGAACACGTCGACCTTTCCCTCGGCGGTCCGCACCGAGTCCGGCAGGGGCGTGCCGCTGCCGGGACCGGCGGGGGCGAGGGCGATCTCATCGAGACCGGTGGGGGCGGCACCGGCGGGGAGCGCGGCACCGAGCGACAGAGAGGTCGCGAGGAGGCCGGTTCCGACCAGGGCGCAGGCGCGCGAGCGCGCCGAACGTGGAGTGATCATGGGTTTCCTGTTTTCAGCGGGTCGGGAGGGTCGGGACGGGCAGCGCCGGGGTGGGCGCGTCCTCCTCGAACGGGTCGGGGGTGGGAGTCGGCGACGTGCTCGGCGAGGGGGCCGGGGCGGGCGTCTGCGACGCGTCGGGCGACGGCTGCGGGACCGCGGGCGCCCGCTCGACGGGAGCGAGCCGGGCCTCGGGCGTCGGCGAGGTCTCGGGTGCGGCAGCCGGGGCGGCCGTCACCTCGAGCGGGAGGTGGACGTTGTAGGCCGCCGCTCCCCCGCCGCCTTCGATCCACACGGTGTAGGAGCCCGCCGAGATCGTCTGCAGCGTGACCAGCGGCAACGACAGCACGCCGTCCTCGCCGACGGTCGCGTACGCATCCGCGCCGACGAGCAGGGGCTGACGCTCCCACGCGGTGTTGCGCAGCGACACGCGGAACGACGTCCCCGGCGTGATGTCCTGTCCGCGGACCACGACGCCCGCCGAGGGGTCGGCGAGAGCATCGGCGGTCACCGTGCTCGTCGAGAGGGAGATCTCGGATGCCGGAGCGGTGGGGTTCCCCGTGACGCGGAACGTACCGGAGGCGTAGTCGCCCGTCGTGGTCGATCGCGCCGAGACGGTGTAGACGCCCTCGGGGATTCCATCGGGGCTCGTGATCGCGTTGCTGTGACGCCCCTCGCCGTTCGTGCGCGAGATGCCGAGCGATGCCGTGTAGCCGCGAGACGTGGTCAAGAGCAGTTCGTAGGTGTCGAACGGGAGGAAGCCCTCGAGGCTGAAGCGCATACCGGGCTCGGCGACGAAGTCGGCGAGCGAGATCTCAGGGCTAGCGGGGGTGACCTTCTTGTCCGCGACGCGCGGAGCGCCGGCGGTCACCTCGAACGTCGCGGATCCGCTCTGCCCCTGGTCGGCGGACATGAAGCTCAATGTCCACGTCCCCACCTGTGCATTGACGGAGTTCATCTGCAGCGCGTACGAGAAGTCGCCCTTCTCGTCCGAGTGGAGACCTTCGTTCTCACCGACGGCGTACATGGTCGAGTCGGGCATGCCGAGGTTGAAGAACACCTTCGTCATCGGCGTCAAGCCGCTGACGTGGATGGTGACGGGCGCGTCGAGGAAGGCATCCTGACTGATCGTCGTCGGATCGCTCGACACGGTCAGCGCATCGGAGGTCGACGTGACGCGCAGCAGCGCGGAGCCCGCCTCCCCCGCCGACGAGGAGACGGTGATCTGCGCGAGCCCCGTCTCGGGCCGCGTGTTCTCGGGGTCGACGTCGAGCGTGCGCACCCGGGTGTCGACGTTCCCGTCGGCGTCCGCGGTGACCGGGGCCCAGTGGAACGTCGCGCCGGAGGCGAACACGATCCCGATCTCGACCTCGGCGCCGGGCGTCAGACCATGAGCGGTCACGCCCACGCCGCTCGCCCACAGCCAGTACTGCTCGATGCTCGACACGTCGAGCGTCACGGGCACCCGGGTGTCGGCCTCCGGAGCGACGGCGACGACGCGGCTGTCGTCGATCGCCGCCGTCGCCTCCGTCTCGGCGAGGGAGAACGAGCCCGCACGATCGAGATCGGCGACGGATGCCGCGACCGCGGCGTTCGAATCGGGGTCGGCGGGAGCGGGAGCCCCGCTCTGCGCGACGGCAACGGTACCGGCAACGCTGCCGATGAGGACGACGGCAGCGAGAGCGGCGCCGACGGTGATCCAAGGTTTCTTCATGAGGGCCTCTAGGTGTACGGATGAGATGCGTACAGTGAAGCACGATGTGAAGGAATTTTTCACACTTTTTCGACACCCGTTCCCGGACGTAACACGATCGTCATCGACCGCGCGCCTCGCGGAGGTGTCAGGGAGCCACGACCGAGATGCGGAAAGAGATCTCCTTCCCGTCCGGTCCCGTCAGGGTGGCATCGGTCGTCCCGGTCGCCCGCGCGATGTAACCAGGGTGGAACGTCGCCCCCTCTGAGGCACCGCCCGCGGAGAACTCCGCGATGGTGCGGTCGCCCGTCGTTCCCGTCCACTCCGCGTCCGTCCCGTCCGGCGCCGCGACGACGAGCGACGTGCCGACGATCACCGTCACGTCCCGCCCGTCGAGCTCGCCCGGCGACACGAGCGTCGGAGGAAGGGCCTGCGCGCTCGCCGAGGGCCCGGGCTTCCCCGACGACGAAGAACCCGTGTCCGCTCCGCCGGACGATGACGAGTCCGCCGTGGCGGCGCACCCGGCGAGGAAGAGGCCGGCCACGAGGGCCCCCGCCACGATGAACGACGATCGCTTCACGTCACACCTCTCCGGCCGGGGCCACCCACGGCGCTGTGTCCCGGATGCTACCTCGCTCCCCCACGACAGAGGGACCTCCCCGACCCCGAGGAGCCCGGTCGTCACGGCATCCGCCGATCCGTCGTCGGGGAGAACCTCCGCCGGGCTGCGCGGTCGCACCGGCTCACCGGGCAGTCCCGCCCACTCACTCGGTTCCTCCGGACGCTGCATGAAGAGACCCATGCGCCCATTCTGCGCGCGCCGGCTGGGCGAGGGCTCCGTGAACGCGGGTCAGGACCTGAAGACGTACTGGAGCGAGATCCGCCCCGCCTCGTCGACGGCGACGTCCGCAGTGACGGTCATCCCGTCGACGGACACCTCCGGCAGGCTCATCGTCTGCGCGACGCCCTCCTCACGGCCCGCCTGTCCGACTTTCCGTTCGAGATCCTCGACGTCACTCAGCGACCATCCCCACTCCGTGGCCCGTTGCTCCAGGTCGCTGCGGATGGTGATCCAGGTGCTGCTCGCCGCCGGCGTCAGCGTCAGGGCCGCGAGTCGATCACCCGAGGTGGTGAGGGCGAACGACGAAACCCCCGGGAACGAGATCACGCTCTGGGCGCCGCGCACCTCGACGGTCAGCGGAACGAGCGTCTCGACCGGCGTATCGCCGTCCGCGGGCAGACCGAGGTCGCTCGCGGGGGCGGGGGCGACGACGTCGACGGTGGCCAGGCGCTGTCGATTGAGGAAATCGACACCGGGTCCGTCGAAACGGGATTGACCGTCCGAGAGCTGCTGGTCGACGGCGGGGCGCGGCGCCTCCTCCACCCACCACGAGTGCGACATCGCATACGCCCCGAGACCGGCAGCCGCGCACACGACGAGGACCACGGAGATCGTGATCCACGTGGCCAGACGCTCCCTCCGCGCACGACGCTCACCCGGCGAGGGGCGGCGCGGCGGTGTCGTGGTCGCGGTCATGGGTCCTGCCTACCAGCGCCCTCCGACAGACGCCAGGTTCAACCGGGAAAGCAAAAGCCCCGGTTCTCCGCACTTCATGCGACGACCGGGGCTTTTCGTGTTGCTGGGGTACCTGGACTCGAACCAAGAACAACGGAACCAGAAACCGCCGTGTTGCCAATTACACCATACCCCAAGGCGGTGAGCCGTAACTCGTGCCGAGGATCAAGCTTACGTGACGCGCGGCCCTTCGCCAAACCGGCGGCGGCCCGCGCGCGTCGTGCGCCCCGCGAGACGGCCACGGCCGCGGTCTGGAGCACCCGGGCCCTCGCCGCCGTGAACCTCGCAGAAACGCGCGAACCTCGCAGGATCCGCCCGGAATCCCGCGAGGTTCGCGTCATTCTGCGAGGTGGGCGCCGGGCGTGCGACCGCGCGGCACGGTCAGCCGAGGTGACGGACCAGGGCGTCGAGCCGCCGAAGCGTCTCCGCCTTGCCGAGAAGCTCCATCGACTCGAACAGCGGCGGCGAGACGCGCCGCCCCGTGAGCGCGACGCGCGGCGGACCGTAGGCCACGCGCGGCTTCAGGCCGAGCTCCTCGACGAGAGCCTTCGACAGCGCCTCCTGCACAGCGGCTGCGGTGAACTCCCCCTCGGGCACGAGCTCGAGAGCACCGACCGACGCCACGAGCACTTCGCCGGCGTTGGCGGGGAGCCCCTTGAGCGCATCCTCGGCGTAGTCCACGTCGGACACGAAAAGGAACCCGAGCATGCCCGGCACCTCGCCGAGGAGCTGCACGCGCTCCTGCACGAGCGGCGCCGCCTGGGCGATGATCTCCCGGTGCTCCGGCGAGGGGTCCTCGGCGATGTACCCGGCACCCGCGAGGTAGGGCACGATCCGAGCGGCGAAGTCGTCGGCATCCAGCATGCGGATGTGATCGCCGTTGATGGCCTCGGCCTTCTTCTGATCGAAGCGCGCGGGGTTCGGGTTGACGTCCGCGATGTCGAACGCGGCGATCATCTCGTCGAGCGAGAACACGTCGCGGTCGCTCGCGAGCGACCAGCCGAGGAGCGAGAGGTAGTTCAGCAGACCCTCGTGGATGAAGCCCTTCTCGCGCTGCAGGAACAGGTCGGCCTGCGGGTCGCGCTTCGACAGCTTCTTGTTGCCGGTCTCGCCCAGCACCAGGGGCATGTGGCCGAAGCGCGGGATGAACGTCGTGACCCCGGCATCCACCAGGGCCGAGTACAGCGCGAGCTGCCGGGCCGTCGAGGGCATGAGATCCTCGCCCCGGATGACGTGGGTGATACCCATGAGCGCGTCGTCGACGGGGTTCACGAAGGGGTACAGCGGCACCCCGCCGGCACGCACGAGCACGAAGTCGGGGAACGAGCCCGCGGGGAAGGTGACCTCCCCACGGATGAGGTCGACGTAGCTCAGGTCGTGGTCGGGCACGCGCAGGCGCCAGGCGGGCTGACGCCCCTCGGCACGGAAGGCGGCCTTCTGCTCCTCGGTGAGGTCGCGGTCGAAGTTGTCGTAGCCGAGCTGCTTCGCGCGGCCGTTCGCCTCGTTACGGGCGTCGATCTCCTCCGCGGTCGAGTAGCTCTCGTACACCGCGCCGGCCGCGACGAGCTTGTCGAGCACCTCGCGGTAGATCTCGTGGCGCTGCGACTGCCGGTACGGCGCGTGCGGGCCGCCGACCTCGACACCCTCGTCCCAGTCGATGTTCATCCACCGCAGCGCGTCGAGGAGCTGCTGGTAGCTCTCCTCGCTGTCGCGCGCGGCGTCGGTGTCTTCGATGCGGAAGACGAGCTTTCCGCCGTTGTGCCGGGCGTACGCCCAGTTGAACAGGACGGTGCGGATGAGACCCACGTGCGGCAGGCCCGTCGGGGACGGGCAGAAGCGGACGCGAACGTCGGCGCCGGCGGATACTCGGCCAGCACCTCGTCGATGACCTCGATCGCGACACCGACCGCCGGCACGCGTTCGGCTCCGCGGGCGGTGACGACATGGAGCGTGCGGGCCTCGGCATCCGGAAGCCGGGGAGCGGCGATCCCCGAGAGGAGGGGGAAGGATGCCACGGCCATGCGCGGCAGGATCGCGACCCCCACTCCCTGGGCGACGAGGTTCTCGACGGCGATGTAGTTGTCGGTCTCGAAGGCGATGTCGGGGACGAAGCCGGCGCGGGCACACGCTTCGAGAAGATGACCGCGGCACTGCGGGCACCCGGCGATCCAACGCTCGTCCGCGAGACGCGAGAGGTCGATCGGCCCCGTCGCCGCGGGGTGGTCGACAGGCAGGACCAGGACGGTGTCGTCTCCCCCGACCGTCCGCACCGAGAGGCCGTTCGCGGCGAGATCGAGCTCGCGACGGTCACCGGGATAGCTGTAGGTGAGGGCGATGTCGGCGCGATCCTCCCGCACCGCGACGATCGCCTCGGGCGGCTCCGCCTCGACGAAGCTGATCGAGACGCCGGGACGCCGCGCGGTCACCGCCGCGATCACCCGCGGCACGACGGTCGACGAGGCCGAGGGGAAGGCCGCGATCCGCACCCGCCCCGCGCGGAGGCCCCGCAGCTCGGCGAGATCGCCCGCCGCCGCCTCGAGCGCGGTGGTGACGACGGCTGCGTGCCGGGCGAGCACGCGCCCCGCCTCGGTCAAGCGCACACCCCGACCGACGCGTTCGACGATCGGGGTCCCGGCGCGACGTTCGAGCCGACGCAGTTGCTGACTGACCGCCGGCTGGCTGTACCCCAGCGCATGGGCGGCCGCCGTGATCGAGCCCGTGTCGGAGATGGCTTTCACCACGCGGAGCGAGTGGGCATCGAGGTCGTCGTCGGAGTCCGTCACGTTGACACATAAGCAGATCGAATGTTTTTCATGCAACACCAGATCTAGTGCAATGCGGCGCGACGCGGGACGCTGAATCCATGAGCAGCCTCGCCTCCCGCTTCGCCGGCGGCCGCGACTACCTCGCCGCCTGCACCGTCGGACTCCCCTCGCGCGCCACGGTCCGCGCCGTTCGCGACGACCTCGACACCGCGGCATCCGGTCGCCCCGACGTCGCCGCCGCCTCCCAGGCCGTGGAAGACGCTCGCGCGGCCTACGCGCGACTGGTGCGCTCCCCTCTCAGCCATGTCGCCATCGGCTCGCAGACCTCCGTGATGACCTCGCTCATCGCCGCCTCCGTGCCCGATGGGGCGGAAGTGCTGTGCCCGGAGGGCGACTTCGCCTCGCTCGTGGCACCGTTCGCTCACGCCGCGCGCGGCGTCCGTCTCCGCACGGTTCCGCTCGCGGCCCTCGCGGACGCCATCCGCCCCGACACCTGGCTCGTGGCGTTCTCGCTCGTCCAGTCGGCGACGGGAGAGGTGGCGGATGCCGCGGGCATCGCCGCCGCCGCCACACGCGCCGGCGCGCGGACCCTCTGCGATCTCACGCAGGCCGCGGGCTGGCTCCCGGTCGATGCGACCCTGTTCGACGCAACCGTCTGTCACGCCTACAAGTGGTTGTGCTGCCCCCGTGGGGTCGGTTTCCTCACCGTCACGCCGGAGTTCGCGCGGGTGCTGCGCCCGGTACAGGCCGGCTGGTACTCGGGCGACGACCCGTGGACGTCGTGCTACGGCACGGGCGAGACGCTCGCACCCGATGCCCGGCGCTTCGACGTCTCGCCCGCGTGGCAGGCGTTCGTGGGCGCCGCGCCGGCGCTGCAGATGTTCGCGGATGCCGACATCACCGAGCTCTACATCCACACCACCGGCCTCGCGGCGCGCTTCCGAGCGGGACTCGGTCTTCCCGAGCCCCAGCGCCCCTCGGCGATCGTGACGTGGCCGGATGCCACCGGTGATGCTCTCGCGCGCCTCACGGCACGGGGCATCACGGCGTCGGGCCGGGCGGGCCGGGCCCGCGTGGCCTTCCACGTCTTCAACGACGAGGCCGACGTCGACCGCGCTCTCCGCGCACTCGGCACGACGGCCCCCGCCCCCGCCGCGCCCGCTCTCAGCTACTCGATCTGAGACCCCGCACGGCGACGGCACCCGCGCACACGAGCGCGACCGGGACGAAAGCCCAGAGTGCGAGGCCCCCGTAACCGACGAGCCCCAGGATCACGCCGGCGAGCACCGACCCGACGGCCGCGCAGGCGGTCATGAGGGTGTCGCTCCGGCCCTGGCGACGAGGCCGGAGCGCGAGCGGGGTCGCCTCGGTCAGCAGCGCGGAGCCCGCGACCGTCGCCGCACTCCAACCAAGGCCCAGAAGGACGAGCGCGACGAGAACGCCGGCCTGTGAGGCCGAGAACAGCGAGGCGATGACCAGCGACGCGGCGAAGAGCGCCTGCCCGAGCAGGATCACGGCGAGCCGTCCGATGCGATCCGCGAGGATGCCGAAGACGGGAGAGAGGCCGTACATACCGAACACGTGCAGCGCGATCGTGACGCCGACGGCGAGCGTGACGGCATCAGGAGCGACGATGTGCGACAGGTGGACCGGCGTCATCGCCATCACCGATGCCATCGTGACGTGGGACGCGGCGACCGCGAGCATCGCGAAGCGAGCGACCTTCGGGCGGTCGGCCTCCGGCGCCGCGACCGCGGACGATGCCTTGTCCCTGTCGAGGCGTTGGGCGAGCAGAAGCGGATCGGGACGCAGCACGAGCACGTAGAGCGCGAACGCACACACCTGAGCGGCGAACGAGAACAGGTACGCGCCCGTGAGGCGCGGCATACCGATACTCGCCCCCACGAGCTCGCCGGGTGCGAGCAGCAGCGGTCCGACGACCCCGCCGACCGTCGTCGCCCAGACGACCGTCGCCAGGTCACGGCCACGGCGGGCCGACGTCGCGAGGTCGGTCGCGGCGAAGCGGGACTGCAGGGTGCCGGCGTTGCCCGCGCCGATGAGGGCGATCCCGACGAGGAGCAGCGGGAACGCGCGCGTCGCCGCCGCGGTCACGACGACCAGAATCCCGCTCAGCGCCGCCAGATTCCCCGTCGTGAGGGCGAACCGACGGCCGCGGCGAGCCGCGAGCCGCGCGAGCGGAATCGCGGTGAGGGCGGCGCCGAGGGTCACCGCCGCCGTCGCGAAGCCCGAGAGCGCCTCTTGGCCGGACAGGTCGGCGGCGAGCAGCGCTCCCAGCGAGAGCGTCGCACCGAAGGCCACGCCGGTGAGCACCTGCCCCGCCGCCAGAACCCGCACCGTCCGGCGCTGGGCGGCGACGAGGTCGATGCTCGCCGACGCGGCGATGTCAGGCATCGCGCACGGTGTTGCGCAGCACGCCGATGCCGCTCACCTCGACCTCGACGGTGTCGCCCGCGACGAAGGGACCGACGCCCGCCGGGGTGCCGGTGAGGATGAGGTCGCCCGGGAGCAGCGTGAACACCGCGGAGGCGTAGGCGACGAGGGCGCCGATGCCGTGGATCATGTCCGAGACCGGACCCTGCTGACGGACCTCGCCGTTGACCCGGGTGGTGATGGCTGCGGTCTCGAGGTCGAGGTCGGTCTCGATCACCGGGCCGACGGGGCAGAACGTGTCGAAGCCCTTGGCGCGCGACCACTGCCCGTCGCTGCGCTGCAGGTCGCGCGCGGTGACATCGTTGGCCACGGTGTACCCGAAGATGTAGTCGCTCGCCTTCTCGGCGGGGACGTTCTTCGCGATGCGCCCGATCACGACGGCGAGCTCACCCTCGTAGTCGGTGTGCGAGCTGAGGCTCGTGGGGCGCACGATCACGTCGCCGGGGCCGATCACCGAGGTGTTCGGCTTGAGGAACATCAGGGGTTCCGCGGGGGCTTCGCCGCCCATCTCGGCCGCATGGTCGTGATAGTTCTTGCCGATGCAGACGACCTTCGAGCGAGGGATGACCGGCGCGAGCAGAGCGACGTCGGCGAGCGGCACACGCTCCCCCGTCGTGTCGAAACCGGCGAACATCGGGTCCTTCAGTCCGCAGCGCCCCGACCGGCCTCGCGACCTCGACGGGAGCGCGCGCGGACCGCGTCGCGTGCGGCCGCGCCGCGCCCGCAGACTCACCCGCCGGCGATCGCCGTCGAGCCCGGGAACGACGGAGGGACCCCCGGCATCCGGGAGTCCCTCCGACGTTTCACGGCGCTTACGCGTCGAGGCGGTACAGCCAGCCGTGCTTGTCTTCGGCGCGACCGTACTGGATGTTCGTGAGCTCCTCGCGCAGTTCGAGGGCGAGCGTGCCCGTGGGCTGCTCGTCGATGAAGTCCTTGCCCTTGAGGACGCCGATCGGCGTCACGACGGCGGCGGTTCCGCACGCGAACACCTCGACGATGTCTCCGGATGCCACTCCCTCGCGCCATTCGTCGAGCGAGACGTTGCGGCCGACGACGTGGTGACCGCGGTCGCGGGCGAGCTGCAGGAGAGAGTCGCGCGTGATGCCCTCGAGGATCGAGTCCGACTGCGGGGTGACGATGGTGCCGTCCTTGTAGACGAACACGACGTTCATGCCTCCGAGCTCTTCGACGTTGCGGTCCTGGTCGAGGAACACGACCTGATCGCACTCGTTCTCGTACGCCTCGGACTGGGGCAGCAGGCTCGCGGCGTAGTTGCCGCCGGTCTTCGCCGCACCCGTACCGCCCTTTCCGGCGCGCGAGTAGTCCTCGCTGAGCCAGATCGAGACAGGCTGAACGCCGCCCTTGAAGTAGGCGCCGGCGGGGCTCGCGATCAGGTAGTAGGCGACCTTATGCGCGGGGCGGACGCCGAGGAACGCCTCCTTCGCGAACATGAACGGCCGGAGGTACAGGCTCTGGTCGTCGCCGGAGGGCACCCAGGCGCCGTCGACGGCGATGAGCTCGCGCAGCGACTGGAGGAAGTACGGCACCGGCAACTCGGGAAGCGCAAGACGGCGGGCGGAACGCTGCAGACGGCGACCGTTCTGGTCGGGACGGAAGGTGTGCACCGATCCGTCCGCGTGACGGTAGGCCTTGATGCCCTCGAAGATCTCCTGCCCGTAGTGCAGGACCGCCGCGGCGGGGTCGAGCGAGATCGGGCCATAGGGCGAGACGCGCGGGCGGTGCCAGCCGCCGCGGACCGACCAGCAGATGTCGACCATGTGATCGGTGAAGCTCTGCCCGAAGCCGGGGTTGGCGAGGATCGCGTCGCGGTCGGCGTTGCTCTTGGCCGCGAGGTTGCGGGTGACGGCGAACTCGAGCGGGTCGAGTCCGGTGTCGGGGTCGGTGTCGATGGTGGTCATCAGTCGTCCAAAGTTCTCGTGCGCGGGGCTCGGCGGGGCCGATCGGTCCAGGTTACGCCCGGACGCGTTCGGCGATGGCGTCGCCGATCTGGGCTGTGGTGCGGTCGCCCTCACGGTTGGCGATATCGGCTTCGACCGCGTGGGTGACGCGGGCGGCTTCGTCGGTGAGCCCGAGGTGATCGAGCAGGAGGGCGACGGAGAGGATCGCGGCCGTGGGGTCGGCCTTCTGGGTACCCGCGATGTCGGGCGCCGATCCGTGGACGGGCTCGAACATCGAGGGGAACGCGCCGTCGGGGTTGATGTTGCCCGAAGCGGCGAGGCCGATGCCTCCGGTGACGGCGCCGGCCAAGTCGGTCAAGATGTCGCCGAAGAGGTTGTCGGTGACGATTACGTCGAAGCGGCCCGGGTTCGTGACCAGGAAGATGGTTGCCGCGTCGACGTGCAGGTAGTCTACGTCGACCCCCGGGAACTCGGATGCCACGGCGTCGACGATCCGCTTCCACATCCCGCCCGCGTGCACGAGCACGTTCGTCTTGTGCACGAGCGTGAGCTTGTGACGGCGGCGCTCGGCGAGGGCGAACGCGTACCGGACGACGCGCTCGACACCGTAGGCGGTATTGACGGAGGTCTCGTTGGCGACCTCGTGGGGGGTGCCCCGGCGAATGGCCCCGCCGTTGCCGACGTAGGGCCCCTCGGTCCCCTCGCGAACGACGACGAAGTCGATCTCGCCCGGATCGGCGAGCGGACCGGCAGCCCCCGGGTACAGCTTTGACGGACGCAGGTTGACGTAATGGTCGAGCTCGAACCGCAGCTTCAGCAGCAGACCGCGTTCGATGTTGGCGTCCTTCAGCCGCGGGTCGCCCGGGACTCCCCCGACGGCACCGAGGATGATCGCGTCGTGCGCGGCGATGGCCGCGAGGTCGTCGTCGGTGAGGGTGTCGCCGGTCTCCAGGTAACGCCCCGCGCCGAGGGAGAACGGAGTCTTCTCGAAGGTGACCCCCGACTCGGCAGTGACCGCATCGAGGACCTTGACGGCCTCCGTGACGACCTCGGGACCGATGCCGTCACCGGGGATGACGGCCAGCTTCACGACACGCGACATCGCTCTCCTCAGAGCTCGGGGCACGTCACTTCGTCGACGTGCTGCGGGTTCCTCCCAGGGTAGTCGCAGCGATCGCACCCGCGAGGACGATCAGACCGGCACCGATCAACGCCGTCACGACCACACCGGAGTCGAACGCGTGAGCTGCGGCGACCCGCAGGGCCTCGGCCAGTGCGGCATCGTCGAGGGTGTGCGACACCGCGACGGCGCCGGCCAGGGTCTCTCGCGCGGCCGAGGCTGCGGAATCCGGAAGCCCGGCGGGCAAGACCAGCTGAGCGCGGTAGAAGGCCGCCAGGATGCCGCCGAGGACGGCTGTGCCGAGGACGGCGCCTACCTCGTACGCGGTCTCGGAGACGGCGCTGGCCGCACCCGCTTTCGCGGACGGCGCGCTCGAGAGGATGAGCTCGTTCGACACCGTCTCGGCCGCGCCGATACCGATGCCCAGCAGCCCGAAGGCCACGATGAGCTGGATAAGGTCGGCCGTCGAGAGGGCCACGAGGACGTACGCGACGGCGGAGAACGCGAGTGCGATCGGCACGACGATGCGCGGTGCGAAACGCGCGGCGATCGGCACGACAGCCAGACCCGACACGATCATGAGGGCGAGCCCCGGCAACAGCGCGAACCCGGCGACCATCGGGGTGAGGCCGACGACGAGTTGGAGATGCTGCGCGACGAAGTACAGGAAGCCCACGAGGCCGACGACGCTCAGCAAATTCACGAGGATCGCGCCGGAGAACGTGCCGCGCTGGAACAGGGTCATGTCGAGCATGGGGGTCGGGAGGCGACGCTGGCGGCGCACGAACAACCACCCGAAGACGACACCCACGACGAACAGCACCGGCGCGAGCGACACCGGGCCGTCGACCGCGAGCTTCTTGATGCCGTAGACGATGGGCACCATCGTCGCGAGCGACAGGAGGACGCTGATCGGGTCGAAGCGCCCGGGCGCCGGGTCGCGACTCTCGGGCACGAAGAACGGAGCGAGGATCAGCAGCGGCACGAGCACCGGCACAGCCATGAGGAAGACCGAGCCCCAGGAGAAGTGCTCGAGCAGGAACCCGCCCACGATCGGGCCGAGGGCGGCACCGGCGGAGAAGCCGGACGCCCAGATCGCGATGGCGAAGCGCCGCTGGTCACGGTCGCGGAAGATGCTGCGCAGCAGCGACAGGGTCGACGGCATGAGCATGGCGCCGAAGACGCCCATGAGCGCACGGCCGGCGATGAGAGCGGCCGCGGTAGGAGCGAAGGCGGACAGCGCGGACACGGCGGCGAAACCGGTCGCACCGATCAACAGCATGCGCTTACGGCCGAAGCGGTCCCCCAGCGTGCCCATTGTGACGAGAAGACCCGCGAGCACCAGCGGGTAGACGTCGATGATCCACAACTGCTCGATACTCGAGGGCTGCAGGTCGAGGGCGATCTCGGGCAGGGCGAAGCTCAGCACCGTGTTGTCGACCGAGACCAGCAGCACGGGCAGCATGAGCACGGCCAACGCGAACCAGCCGCGCCACCCGGCGCGGGTCACGGCGATGTCTTGCGTGGGCAACGACGAGGTGAGCATTCTTCGAATCCGTTTCTAAACCGTCCAGCCGGTATAGTAACAGACAGGAAACACGAGCCGCCAGTACGATCGAAGAGACATGAGCCGCCCCCCACTCGCCCGCGAAGCCGTCCTCGACGCCTTCACCCGCATCCTCGTCGACGAGGGAGAGCGCGCTGCCACCATGGACGCGACCGCCCGCGCCGCAGGGGTCTCCAAGGGCGGGCTGCTGTACCACTTCCACTCCAAGAGCGCCCTCGAGGCTGCTCTCGTCGACCGTCTCGAGAAGCTGGCGCAGGAAGACATCGAGGAGATCGAGCGGTCCACCGAGGGTGCCGTCGCCGCGCACATCCGGTCGTCGCAGAACACCGGCTCCGCTCTCGACGTCACGATCCTCGCGGTGTCCCGCCTGGCGCAGAACGGAAACGACACGGCGACGGCGTCGCTCCGGCACGTGCGCGAGCTGTGGGAGGAGAGCCTCCGCGGGCACACCCGCGACGAGACGGCGCTGCAGATGGTGCTGCTCGTCAGCGACGGTCTGTACTTCAACGCCGTGCTCGATCTGAACGCGCTCCCCGGGCCCGCGCTCGAGGGCGCCGAGCTCGACAAGCTCATCGAGGCCGTGGTCGCCGCGACCACCTGACGTTCCCGACGGAATCGGGTTTCACCGCGGGCTCACTCCCCCCGTTGATCCCGACCCTCGCGCCGGAGGTCGATGACGACCCCGAGCAGGATCAATACCCCACCGATCGCGCCGAGAATGCCCCAAGGGTCCGGTGTACGACGTCGGCCACCCCGCCACGAGGAAGAGGATGCCGAGACCGGCGGAGACGAGACGGAGGACGAGAGCCACCCGCGAATTGTCGCCGCGGACCATAGGTGTCCGCCGAGGAGCCGGCCACCCCTCGATGCCGCATCTCCAGCCGCCCACCTGTCCACTCGGAACCGCGGAAGCCGTCGCCGAACACGCGAGAGGGGGCCGCCGCAGCGACCCCCTCCCCCGACGATGAGAGCCTCAGCCCTCGACGATGTCGATCTGGCGGAACAGGTCCGCGCCGACGGCCTCGCGCATCGCGCCGAGGATCTCGTCGGGCACGGGCGAGTCGACCGTCAGCACGGAGAGCGCTCGGCCCGTGGCATCCGGAGCCGCCACCTGGAGGCCCGCGATGTTGATGCCCGCCTCGCCCAGCTTCTGGCCGTAGATCGCGACGATGCCGGGACGGTCGGCGTAGCGCATGACGAGGTGGTGCTGCTCGATCGGCACCTCGATGTCGTAACCGTTGATCGCGACGACCTTGGGCACCATGCGGGTGCCGGCGAGCGTGCCGGCGACCGTGAGGCTCGAGCCGTCGGCGAGGGTGCCGCGCAGGATCGTGATGTTCCGGTACAGCGGGCTCTCGGCCTCGACGACCAGGCGCGCCTCGACGCCGCGCTGCTCGGCGAAGAGCGGCGCGTTGACGTACGACACGCTCTCGCTGACGATGCGGCTGAAGTATCCCTTGAGGGCCGCGAGTCGGTAGACGCTGACGTCGTAAGCAGCGAGTTCGCCGCGCACCTCGATGTCCAGGCTCGCGAGAGCGCTGTCGGCGAGACCGCTGAAGAACTGGCCGAGCATCTCGACCAGGGCGATACCCGGACGCACGAACGGGTCGATCGCGCCGCCGGCGACGTTCACGGCATCCGGGACGAGGTCGCCCTCGAGCGCGAGCTTGACGCTGCGCGCGACCGAGACACCGGCCTTCTCCTGCGCCTCTTCCGTGCTGGCGCCGAGGTGCGGGGTGACGACGACGTTGGGCAGGTCGAGGAGCTTGCGGGCGGGGCCGCCCTCGACGGGAGGCTCGGTCGAGAACACATCGAGGCCGGCGCCGGCGATCTCACCGGTGGTGAGCGCGTCGAACAGGGCCTCTTCGTCGATGAGACCGCCGCGGGCGACGTTGATGACGTAGGCCGACTTCTTCATGCGGCGCAGCTGCTCGGCGCCGATCATGCCGGTCGTCTCGGGCGTCTTCGGCATGTGGATCGTCACGAAGTCGCTCTGCTCGAGGAGCTCGTCCAGCGAGACCAGCTGCACGCCGAGCTGCTGCGCGCGTGTCGCGGTGACGTAGGGGTCGTACGCGATGACGCGCATGTCGAACGCCTGCAGGCGGGCGGCGATGAGCGCACCGATACGGCCGAGGCCGATGATGCCGATCGTCTTCTCGAAAAGCTCGGTACCGGTGAACGAGCTGCGCTTCCAGAGTCCCTGCGCGAGCGAGGCGTGGGCGGCCGGGATACGCCGCGCGAGGCTCAGGACGTGACCCACCGTCAGCTCGGCCGCCGAGACGATGTTGGAGGTGGGGGCGTTGACCACCATCACGCCGGCCGCGGTGGCCGACTTGATGTCGACGTTGTCGAGGCCGACGCCGGCGCGGGCGACGACCTTCAGCGACGGAGCGGCGGCAAGGGCCTCGGCGTCGATCTGAGTGGCCGAGCGCACGAGCACCGCGTGCGCGTCGGCGAGAGCCGAGAGCAGCGCGGGGCGGTCGGTCCCGTCGACGTTGCGCACGTCGAAGTCGGGGCCGAGCGCGTCGATCGTGGCGGGAGAGAGTTCTTCGGCGATGAGCACGACGGGCTTCGTCACGGATGCGTCCTTCGAAACGGTGCTGGGGACTGGCGCGCACCGCCGCACACCGCCGGCGCGAGCCGGGCGCGCGACCCGTGCGGGCCGTCTGCCAGCCTAGCGCGGAGGGGAATGGATGCCGGACCGTGTGACGTTCCGGCGGATCCAGTGGCCTCCCGGCCGGCGGAGGAGTCCGGGTTACGACCCGTACAGCCCGTACGACGTCGTGCCGTAGCCGACGATCGCGAGCCAGAACGCCGCGGAGAGGGTGAGGCCGGCGAGCATCACGATCGCGAACTCCCCGGCCTTCCGGCGCCAGCCGATCGCGAAGGCGACACCGAAGGCGATCAACGGGAACACGATCGGCAGGCTGTAGACGAACCAGCCGAGGCCGTTGAGTCCGAGCGGGCCGTTCACCTGCAGCACGAGCAGCGCGACCGAGCTCCAGACGACGAAGGCGTAGAACAGGCCGAAGACACCGGCGATCGTCACGATCAGCCAGGTGGGGATGTGGCGTGTACGCGCGATGGCACTCATGCGAGGGACCCCATCGACAGGAACGGCCAGGGCACCAGCAGGACCAGACCCAGAATCAGCAGCAGGAACCGCTGCCAGGTCCGCCACGATCGGGTGAGCACGAGGACCGCGACGAACCAGACGAGGGGCGCGAGGGTCGCGCCGACGGTCATCGCGACGACGGTGACGTCGGGGATCGGGATGCCGAGACTCTGCAACTGACGCCCGGAGACGAGCCAGCCGAGAGCGAAGAACAGGTACGTCGCCGCGACGACGCCGATTCCCACGAGACCGACGTTGCCCAGTGGCGCCGCGGCCACGGCATCCGGGGCGCTCTCGGACGGAACGGATGCCGCGACCGACTCGCCCTCGTCGGGGAGGGCGGGCGCCGGGCGCTCCGTCGAGGGAGCGACGAGCGGCTCGGGGCGCGGCTCCGGCACAAGCGGTTCGGGCCCGTCCGCGCCCGCGGACTCACGCTTGTCTCCGACGTCGAGGGTCGGGTCGTCGTCACCGCCCCACGAGAGGGCGTCGTCATCGCGCGGTGTGCTCACGGCTCCACGGTAGCGGCGCTCCCCCGCGACCGGGCCGCGCCCCGCCGAGCGCGCGGGCCCACGGCATCCGGAACCGAACCGTCCCCCGGAGACGGCGAACGCCCCGGAACCGCGTGGGTCCGGGGCGTTCGGAGACGAGCGATCAGCGCGCGGCCGAACCCTCGACGTAGTCGCTGTCCTGCTGCTTCCACGCGAACAGGCCGCGCAGCTCCTTGCCGGTGGCCTCGATCGGGTGACCCTGCTCCTTCTCGCGGAGCTCGAGGAACTCGGGAGCGCCGTTGTCCTGGTCGGCGATGAAGCGCTCCGCGAACGCGCCCGACTGGATGTCGGCGAGGACGGCCTTCATGCTCTCCTTGACGTCGGGCGAGATGACGCGCGGGCCCGAGACGTAGTCGCCGTACTCGGCGGTGTCGGAGATCGACCAGCGCTGCTTGGCGATGCCGCCCTCCCACATGAGGTCGACGATGAGCTTGAGCTCGTGCAGCACCTCGAAGTAGGCGATCTGCGGCTGGTAGCCTGGCCTTCGCGTACGAGAGGGCGGTGTCCCAGGCCGAGCCCGAGGCGTCGCGCTCGACGGCGATGATGTCCGGGATGCCACGGCCGGCGACGTACTCGCGACGCACGGTGTGCCCCGGGGCCTTCGGGGCGACGAGGATCACGTCGACACCCTCGGGGGCGTCGATGTAGCCGAAGCGGATGTTGAAGCCGTGCGCGAAAGCGAGCGTCTTGCCCTCGGTGAGCTTGTCCTTGATCGAGTCGGCGAAGATCGAGCGCTGGTGCTGGTCGGGCGCGAGGATCATGATCAGGTCGGCCCACTCGGCGGCGTCGGCGACGTTCTTGACTTCGAAGCCGTCTTCCTGCGCCTTGGCGGCCGACTTCGAGCCGTCCTTGAGCGCGATGACGACCTCGACACCCGAGTCGCGCAGGTTCTGCGCGTGGGCGTGACCCTGCGAGCCGTAGCCGACGATCGCGACCTTCTTGCCCTGGATGATCGAGAGGTCGGCGTCGTCGTCGTAGAAGATCTCTGCCATGAGGATGTTTCTCCTTGAATCGTGGCCCCCGTCAGGGGCCGCTGGTGAATGGAAGTGGGGAAGATTCAGCCGCGCAGGACACGCTCGGTGATGCTCTTGCCGCCGCGACCGACGGCGAGAAGGCCCGACTGCGCGAGCTCTTTCACGCCGAACGGCTCGATCGCCTTGAGGAAGGCGCCGACCTTGCCCGAGTCGCCCGTGATCTCGATCACGATGGCATCCGGTGCGTAGTCGACAACCGAGGCGCGGAAGAGGGTGACGACCTCGAGAACGTTCGACCGGGTGGCGTTGTCGGCGCGCACCTTCACGAGGACGTGTTCGCGCTGCACGGATGCCGCCGGGTCGAGCTCGACGATCTTGATCACGTTGATCAGCTTGTTGAGCTGCTTCGTGACCTGCTCGAGCGGGAGGCCCTCGACGTCGACCACGACCGTGATCCGCGAGAGACCCGGCACCTCGGTCACGCCCACGGCGAGGGACTCGATGTTGAAGCCACGACGGGCGAAGAGACCGGCGACGCGCGTGAGCAGACCGGGCTTGTCCTCGACGAGGAGGCTCAGAACGTGACGAGACATCTCAGTCCTCCTGCTCGTTGAAGGCGGGCGAGTGGTCGCGCGCGTACTGGACGTAGCTGTTGCTGACGCCCTGCGGCACCATCGGCCACACCATGGCGTCGGCGCTCACGACGAAGTCGATCACGACGGGCCGGTCGTTGGTGTCGAGAGCGAGCTGGATGGCCGCGTCGATCTCGTCTTCCTTCTCGACGCGGATCGCGAGGCATCCGTACGCCTCGGCCAGCTTGACGAAGTCGGGGATGCGGCGCGTGCCGTGTCCCGTGTTCAGGTCGGTGTTGGAGTGGCGGCCGTCGAAGAACAGCGTCTGCCACTGGCGCACCATGCCGAGCGAGGAGTTGTTGATGATCGCGACCTTGATCGGGATGTCGTTGATGACGCAGGTCGCGAGCTCCTGGTTGGTCATCTGGAAGCAGCCGTCGCCGTCGATCGCCCACACGGCGCGCTCGGGCTGGGCCACCTTGGCGCCCATCGCCGCAGGGACCGCGTAGCCCATGGTGCCGGCGCCGCCGGAGTTGAGCCACGCGTTGGGACGCTCGTACTTGATGAACTGGGCCGCCCACATCTGGTGCTGGCCCACGCCCGAGGCGTAGACGCCCTCGGGTCCGGTCAGCTCGCCGATGCGCTGGATCACGTGCTGCGGCGACAGAAGGCCGTCGGTGGTGGGGGTGTATCCGAGCGGGAACTCCTCGCGGAGGCCGTTGAGATAGGTCCACCACTCGCTGTAGTCGTGCGGGTTCTCGGCGTCGGCGGCGCGGAAAGCGGCATCCAGATCGACGAGCACCTCTTTCAGGTCTCCCACGATCGGCACGTCGGCCGTGCGGATCTTCGAGATCTCCGCGGGATCGATGTCGACGTGCACGACCTGCGCGTGAGGCGCGAAGAGCGCCGCCTTGCCGGTCACGCGGTCGTCGAAGCGCGCACCGAGCGACACGATGAGGTCGCTCTCCTGCAGGGCGAGGACCGCGGGGACCGTGCCGTGCATGCCGGGCATGCCGAGGTGCTGCTCGTGCGAGTCCGGGAACGCGCCGCGGGCCATGAGAGTGGTCACCACGGGGGCACCGGTCGCCTCGGCGAGCACCTTCAGCTCGGCCGACGCGTTGGCGCGGATGGTGCCGCCACCCACGTACAGCACGGGCTTCTTCGCGGTGGCGAGCAGGTGCGCCGCGGCCTGGATCTGCTTGCCGTGCGCCTTGGTCACCGGGCGGTAACCCGGCAGGTCGACCTTGGGCGGCCACACGAAGGGGGCCTCCGCCTGCTGCGCGTCCTTGGTGATGTCCACCAGCACGGGGCCGGGACGACCGGTCGAGGCGATCTCGAAGGCCGCGGCGATCGCGCCGGGGATCTCGTCGGCCGTCTTCACCAGGAACGAGTGCTTGGTGATCGGCATGGTGATGCCGACGATGTCGGCCTCCTGGAAGGCGTCGGTTCCCATGAGGGTCGAGAACACCTGACCGGTGATGCAGACCAGCGGCACCGAGTCCATGTAGGCGTCGGCGATCGCGGTGACGAGATTGGTCGCGCCGGGGCCGGACGTCGCGATGGCGACGCCGACCTTCCCGGATGCCGCGGCGTAGCCTTCGGCTGCGTGACCGGCGCCCTGTTCGTGGCGCACGAGGATGTGGCGGACGTGCTCGTCATCCATGAGCGGGTCGTAGACGGGCATGATCGCGCCGCCCGGGAGACCGAACACGTCGGTCACCCCGAGCAGGTCGAGCGATCGGACGACCGCCTGCGCGCCGGTCATCACGGGCGCGGGAGCGGTGCGAGCGGGCGGCCGGGGAATGGCCGCCGTGGAGGAATCGATGGACATGGGAGTACCTCGAGAACCAGAGAGGGTGAGAAGGGGGACGGCCGTCAGCCCGTGACCGCGCCCTCCGCGGCGGAGTGCACGAGCTTGGAGTACTTGGCCAGAACGCCACGGGTATAGCGCGGGGGAAGCGGTCGATCAAGTCGAGAGTGCGAGCGGCGATATCGACCCGTATCAGATCACCATCGCGCACGAAGGCGATAGGACCTGCGTCCACCGCTTCGGGAGCTATGTGGCCGATGCACAGGCCGGTTGTGCCGCCTGAGAATCGTCCGTCCGTCAAGAGTAGTACATCTTTTCCGAGGCCCGCGCCCTTGATGGCCGCGGTGATCGCCAGCATCTCGCGCATGCCGGGGCCGCCCTTGGGGCCCTCGTAGCGGATGACGACGACGTCGCCGGCGGCGATCTCGCCCGCCTCGAGGGCGTCCATCGCCCCGCGCTCGCGCTCGAAGACGCGGGCCGGACCCTCGAAGACGTTTCCGTCGAAGCCGGCCGACTTCACGACCGCGCCCTCGGGCGCCATCGAGCCGTGCAGGATCGTGATGCCGCCGGTGGCGTGGATCGGGTCGCTGAACGAGTGGATGACCTTGCCGTCGACCGGGTCGGGGTTCAGGTCGGCGAGGTTCTCGGCGAGCGTCTTGCCCGTGACGGTGAGCGCGTCGCCGTGCAGCAGGCCCTCGTCGAGCATCGCCTTCATGATCACCGGGATGCCGCCGTGGCGATCGACGTCGTTCATGACGTACTGGCCGAAGGGCTTCATGTCGGCCACGTGCGGCGTGCGGTCGCCGATGCGGTTGAAGTCGTGGAGGTTGAGCTCGACCTCGGCCTCGTTCGCGATGGCGAGCAGGTGCAGCACGACGTTGGTCGAGCCGCCGAGCGCCATGGCGAGGGCGATGGCGTTCTCGAACGCCTCCTTGGTGAGGATGTCGCGCGTGGTGATGCCCTGACGCAGCAGATTGACCACGGCCTCGCCCGAGCGGTGCGCGAAGTAGTCGCGGCGGCGGTCGGCGGACGGCGGGGCGGCGGAGCCGGGGAGGCTGAGACCGAGGGCCTCGGCGACGGATGCCATGGTGTTGGCGGTGTACATGCCACCGCACGCGCCCTCACCGGGGGCGATCGCGCACTCGATGCGCTTGAGGTCGGCCTCGCTCATCTTGCCGGCGAGACACGCGCCCACGGCCTCGAACGAGTCGATGATCGTGACGTCCTTCTCGGTGCCGTCGCTGAGCTTCACCCAGCCCGGCGCGATGGAGCCCGCGTACAGGAAGACGCTCGACAGGTCGAGACGAGCGGATGCCATGAGCATGCCCGGGATCGACTTGTCGCAGCCCGCGAGCAGCACGGAGCCGTCGAGGCGCTCGGCCATCATGACGGTCTCGACGCTGTCGGCGATGACCTCGCGCGAGACGAGCGAGAAGTGCATGCCCTCGTGGCCCATCGAGATGCCGTCGGAGACGGAGATGGTGCCGAACTGCAGCGGGTAGCCGCCGCCGGCGTGCACGCCCTCCTTGGCGCCCTGCGCGAGGCGGTCGAGGCTGAGGTTGCAGGGGGTGATCTCGTTCCAGCTCGACGCGATGCCGATCTGGGGCTTGTCCCAGTCCTCGTCGCCCATGCCGACCGCGCGGAGCATTCCGCGCGACGTGGTGGCTTCGATGCCGTCGGTGACGACGCGACTACGGGGCTTGATGTCGAACTCGCCGGTGTTCGGATTCTGCGGTGCGGGCATCCTCGCAGTCTATTGCGCGCTCGAGACGCGCCGATGCGCCACGAGTGTCCAATCCCTGATTAATCGGTATGCGCTCGACGCAACCGTGCCACGTCCTCGAGGACGCCGACCAAGGCGTCGATGTCGTCGACGCGCAGGCTCGCCGCGGTCTCTCCCCCGCCGACGCGGATGCCGAGATCCCCGGCACCGAGGGAGCGCAGGGCGTCCTCGTCGGTGACGTCATCGCCCGCGAACAGCACGGCCGAGGCGTCGACGCGCTCGCGCAGGTGCGCGATCGCGGAGTCCTTGCCCTCGTGGCGGAAGGAGAACTCGAGGATGTCGTACCCGGTTCGACGGCGCCAGGTCGGCGCCTCGACGGCGACGAGCTCGTCGGCCAGCGCGCGGGCGGCGCGCGTGGTCTCGGCATCCGCGGTCCGGGTGTGCACGCCGAAGCCGTACTCCTTCGGTTCCATCCAGACGCCGGACATCTCGGCGGTGCGGCGGCCGACTTCGTCCTGCAGGCGATCGCGCAGGGCCAGGTCCGCTGTGTCGTCGTGCGCCGCCTCGATGCCGCTGCCGGGAACCCAGAACTGCGCTCCGTGCGAGCCCGCGAGCCAAATCGGCGAGTCGTCCGCGTGCTCGGAGATCTCGCGCAGGTGACCGAGCGAGCGACCCGACACGAGAGCGACGACGGTGCGCGGCAGGGTGACGAGCTCCGCGAGGACCGCCCGTGCACCCGGGGTCATCCGCGCCGTCATCGGCTCGTCGACCAGGGGCGACAGGGTGCCGTCGAAGTCGAGAGCGATCAGGAGTCGGTCGGTGGTGGCGACGGCTTCGATCGTCGCGTCGGCGGCGGTCACTCGGCGTCCTCCTCGCCGGAGCCGTCCTCGACCTCGGCGGCCGCGGCGGCGCTCGACGCCCGGTCGTGGAACGTCGACAGCGCCTCGAGGAACTCCCTCGACCAGTCCTCGACGTCGTGGTCTCGGACACGCTTGCGAAGAGCGCGCATCCGTCGCCCCTGCTCGCCGGCGGGCATCTCGAGCGCACGGACGATGGTGTCCTTCAGCCCGTCGATGTCGTGCGGGTTGATGAGCAGCGCGCTGCCCATCTCGTCGGCCGCGCCCGCGAACTCGCTCAGGACGAGGACTCCGCGGTTGTCGATGCGGCTCGCGACGTACTCTTTCGCGACGAGGTTCATGCCGTCGCGCAGGGCCGTGACCAGCATCACATCGGCGGCGAGGAAGAGCGCGACCATCTCTTCACGCGGATACGACTGGTGCAGATAGCGGATCGCCGTGTGCGTGGTGGTGTCGTAGTCGCCGTTGATACGGCCGACCGTCATCTCGATCTCGTCGCGCAACTGCACGTACGCGTCGACGCGCTCGCGGCTGGGACTCGCCACCTGCACGAGGGTGGCGTCCTCGACCGTGGCTCGGCCGTCCTCGAGGATCTCGCCCCACGCTTTGAGGCGATGGCGGATGCCCTTCGTGTAGTCGAGACGATCGACGCCGAGCAGGATCTTGCGGGGGTTGCCGAGACCCTCGCGGATCTCCTTCGCGCGCTGCTGGATCTCGGGCTTCTGCGCGAGCTCGATGTAGGACTCGGCGTCGATCGAGATCGGGAACGCCTTGGCGAGGGCCACGCGTGTGCCCCCCTCGCCGTCGGGGACGAGGATGCCGCTGGCCTTGGTCTCGAAACGCAGCTGGCGCCGCACCGCGCGTGCGAAGTTGCCGGCATCCGCCACCCGCTGGAAACCGATCACGTCGGCGCCCAGGAGTCCTTCGAGCACCTGCTTGCGCCACGGGAGCTGCGAGTACAGGCCGTAGGCCGGGAACGGGATGTGGTGGAAGTACCCGATCGTCAGGTCGGGGCGGAGTTCGCGCAGCAGCTTGGGCACGAGCTGCAGCTGGTAGTCCTGCACCCACACGATCGCGTTCGGCGAGGCGGCAGCGGCCGCGGCCTCGGCGAAGCGGCGGTTCACGCGCACGTAGGCGTCCCACCAGGCGCGCTTGTAGGTGGGCGCGGCGATGACGTCGTGGTACAGCGGCCAGATGGTGTCGTTCGAGAAGCCTTCGTAGTAGTTCTGCACGTCCGACGCCGAGAGCGTGACGGGCACCAGGTGCACGCCGTCGAACTCGAAGGGGTCGAGCTCGACGTCCGGCTGCCCGGCCCATCCGACCCACGCGCCCTCGGCGCGACGCATGACGGGCTCGAGGGCGGTCACGAGACCGCCGGGGGAACGCCGCCACCCTTCGCCGTCCGGGGTGCGGTCGACGGGCAGACGGTTGGCGACGACGACGAAATCGGCCTGGGTCACAGGTCCTCCTCGGGGATCGACCTCAGGCTAACAGCGGCTCTCCGCGACGCAGAGGGGTGGACGGGATGCGATATGGGAGCCTCCCCTGTCAAGGCACGTCATCCCCGCGATTCCCTCGATAGGTTGGGCGCATGCGCCAGTACATCTTCGGAACGGGTCTTCTCAGCGCCATCACGGGTGGCATCACGCTCCTGCGGGCACTGCGCAACGACGAGCCCTTCACCTGGCGCACCGCGCTCGCGTGGCTGAGCTGGGGCATCACGCTGGCCCTCGCGATCGGCTCGGTCGTCGACACGCGCCGCGCCCGCCGCGGTCGCGTCATCTCGGGCGACTCCCCCGTCGCCAAGAAGCAGCAGAAGCTGCTGAAGAAGCGCCTCGCGCGCTGAGATCCTCCGTCTGACGGATGCCGCGTCCTGTGGGTAGCGGCATCCGTCTCTCTGTGTACCGCGGACGTCAGCGCGTGAGGATCAGGGCGTCGCCCTGACCACCGCCGCCGCACAGCGCCACCGCGGCGGTGCCGCTCCCCCGCCGGACGAGCTCGTGGACGGCGTGGACGACGAGGCGGTTGCCCGAGACGCCGATCGGGTGGCCGATCGCGATGCCCCCGCCGTGCGGGTTGACGACGTCGTCGGACAACCCCAGCTCGGCCTGTGAACGCGCGACGACCGCACCGAACGCCTCGTTGATCTCGACGAGATCGAGATCGGATGCCGTGATCCCCTGCTTCTCGAGCGCTTTCGCGATCGCGCGCGCGGGCTGGGCGTGCAGCGAGTTGTCGGGACCGGCGACCTGCCCCGCGGCACCGACGACCGCGAGGACGTCCCACCCGTGTTCCTCGGCGACGGCGCGGGTCGTGACGACGACCGCCGAGGCGCCGTCGGAGATCTGCGAGGCGTTGCCGGCCGTGATGGAGCCGCCCTCCGCGAAGGCGGGGCGGAGCTTCGCCAGCGTGTCGACCGTCGTCTCGGCGCGGATGCCCTCGTCCGCCGAGACGAGGACGGGAGCGCCCTTGCGCTGCGGGATCTCGACCGGCACGATCTCGGCGTCGAACACCCCGTCCGCCTGAGCCGCGGCGGCTCGCTGGTGCGAGCGGGCGGCGACGGCATCCTGAGCCTCCCGGGTCACCTCGTATCGGGCGTTCGCACGCTCGGTGGACGCGCCCATGCTCTCGCGGTCGTACGCGTCGGTGAGGCCGTCGTAGGCGAGGTGGTCGAGCACCTCGACCGAGCCGTAGGCGTATCCCTCGCGCGAGTTCATGAGCAGGTGCGGGGCGCGGGTCATCGACTCCATACCCGCGGCGACCACGACCGTCGCATCACCCAGGCGCAGCATGCGGGCGGCGTCGATGATCGCGGTGAGGCCCGAGAGACAGACCTTGTTGACCGTGGCAGCGTGGACGTCCCAGCCGATTCCCGCGGCGACGGCCGCTTGACGGGCGGCGTTCTGGCCGGCACCGGCCTGGAGCACCTGGCCGACGAGCACCGCGTCGACCGCGTCCGCCGGGATCCCGCCCCGCTCGAGAGCACCGCGGATCGCGGCGGCACCGAGCTGCACAGCGGTGAGCGGGGCGAGCTGACCTTTCAAACGGCCCTGCGGGGTGCGGGCGGCGGCGACGATGACGACGTCGTTCTCGGCGTTCATGCGGTTCGGATCTCCTCGGTGAGTCGGACGGTCAGCGCGGGCTCGGTGGCATCCCGCACTTCATCGACGCTCACCCCGGGGGCGAGCTCGACGAGCACGAGTCCATCCTCGGTGACGTCGATGACGGCGAGGTCGGTGATGATGCGATCGACCACCCCCTTGCCGGTGAGCGGCAAGGAGCAGGCGTCGACGATCTTGGGCGAGCCGTCCTTGGCGACATGCTCCATCAGCACGATCACGCGGGCGGCCCCGTGGACGAGGTCCATCGCGCCGCCCGGACCCTTCACCATCTTCCCGGGGATCATCCAGTTGGCCAGGTCTCCGGATGCCGACACCTGCATCGCCCCGAGGATCGCGGCGTCGATCTTTCCCCCGCGGATCATCCCGAAGCTCAGCGCCGAGTCGAAGAAGGCCGCCCCGGGGAGGGTGGTCACCGTCTCTTTTCCGGCGTTGATGAGGTCGGCATCCACCGCGTCCTCCGTCGGGTAGGGGCCGACGCCGAGGATGCCGTTCTCGGACTGCAGCACGACGGTCACCCCGTCCGGCACGTGGTTGGGGACGAGTGTCGGCAGGCCGATCCCGAGGTTGACGTAGGAGCCGTCGGCGAGCTCGCGCGCGGCGCGGGCGGCCATCTCGGTGCGGGTGAGGGTCATGGTCAGCTGTTCCCTTCGCGGACGGTGCGCTTCTCGATGCGCTTCTCGGTGTCGGGTCCCACCTCGACGACGCGGTGCACGAACACCCCGGGAAGATGGACGTCGTCGGGCTCGATCTCGCCGGGCTCGACGAGGTGCTCGACCTGCGCGATGCACACGCGACCGGCCATCGCCGCGAGAGGGCTGAAGTTGCGCGCGGCCTTGCGGAAGACGAGGTTGCCGTGGCGGTCGCCCTTCCAGGCGTGGACGAGGGCGAAGTCGGTCGTGATGGCCTCCTCGAGCACGAATTCGCGCGGCTCCCCGCCGACGGCGAACACGCGCACGTCCTTCGCGGGGGAAGCCACCGCGATGCCGCCGGTGCCGTCGTACCGCTGGGGCAGGCCTCCCTCGGCCACCTGCGTCCCGACGCCCGTCTGCGTGTAGAACGCGGCGATGCCGGCCCCACCCGCGCGGAGCTTCTCCGCCAGCGTCCCCTGCGGCGTCAGCTCGAGCTCGAGCTCTCCGGACAGGAACTGCCGCTCGAACTCCTTGTTCTCGCCGACGTACGACGAGGTCATCTTGCGGATGCGCCCGGCACCGAGCAGGATACCGAGCCCCCAGTCGTCGACGCCGCAGTTGTTCGACACCACCGACAGGTCGCGGGTGCCCTGGGCGAGCAGCGCCTCGATGAGGGCGATGGGATTGCCGGAGAGACCGAAACCGCCGACGGCGATCGACGCGCCGTCGGGGATGTCGGAGACCGCGTCGGCGGCCGAGGTCCAGGTCTTGTCGATCACGCGAACTCCTTCGTCTCTGCGTTCCTCCATGCTCGTCCGCGTATGCCGTGCGCGACGAGTCGGTTCTTGCGATGTGGATGCTGGGAGGCGTAGCGTCCACATCGTGGACACTGCCCCGAGCTCGCGATCGACCGTTCCCGGCGCACAGGCGATCGCGAGAGCCGCGTCGCTGCTGCGTCTCGTGACCGCCGCGGGCACGGAGGGCGCCTCGGTCGGAGACCTGTCGCGCGACGCCGACCTGACCCGGCCCACCGCGCATCGACTCCTGACCGCGCTGCGTGCGGAGGGTCTGGTGGATCGCGACGACACGACCGGGCACTGGCTGCCCGGGCCGGAGCTGTATCTGATGGGCAGCGTCGCGGCATCCCGCTTCGACATCACCGCCACCGCGCGCGACCTCGTGCGTTCGCTCGCCGTGCGGACCGAGGAGAGCGCGTTCCTCTCGGTGCGACGGGGCGACGAGACGGTGTGCCTCGTCCGCGAGGACGGGAGCTTCCCCATCCGTTCTTTCGTGCTGTCGGAGGGCGTGCGCTTCCCGCTCGGCGTGGCATCCGCGGGTCTGGCGATCCTCGCGTTCCTCCCTCCCCATGATGTGGACGCGTACCTCGAGCGGCACGACGACCTCGCGAAGCGGTGGGG
>JARBUN010000063.1 GCA_029239635.1 Microbacterium sp.
CGAGGGCGAGAGCCTCACCGTCCGGGTGAGCGCCGATCTCCCGGCCGACGCGTGGGGCACCATCGACGACCTCGCGCTCGAGCGGGTCGGCGATGCCGCCCCGGCTCCGGAGGCACCGACGCCCACCGAGCCGACACCAGCACCGACGCCCACCGAGCCGACACCTGCACCGGCGCCCACCGAGCCCGCACCGGCTCAGCCCGCCCCGGGCTCCCCTTCCCCCGGCGATCCCGCGCCGTCGGCCACGCCGCTGCCGACGCACACCACGCCCGGCGGCCTCGCCGCGACGGGCACGAACGCGCCGTTCGGACTCGGCGCGGCGGGTCTGCTCGCGCTGGCCGCAGGCACCGGCCTCGTCCTGCGTCGCCGACGCCGATGAGAGATCCCGCGGGGCGGGCCGACTGGTCCGTCCCGCGGTCAGCGCTTGACCGCGAGCCCCGCCTGGTACAGCTCGCGCGACGAGTGGCCGGTGAGAGAGGCGACCTCGGCCGCTGCCTCCTTGAGCCGCGTGCCGCCGCGCACGAGTTCGAGCACCTGGGTGACGGCATCCGGAAAGGCCACCTCGCGCGCCGTGGCACCGCCGACGACGATCGCGATCTCGCCGCGGACCCCCTCGGCGGCCCACGCCGCGAGCTCGGCGAGGGTCCCCCGCGTTCTTCCGACGCGAGCTGCGCGAACGCCCGGCGACGCTCACCGGGCTTGCGGCGGGGGAAACCCTCGAAGGCGAACCGGTCGGTGGGGAGCCCCGCGACGGCGAGCGCCGTGACCACGGCGCTGGGTCCGGGAAGGGCGGTGACCGTCACCCCGGCGGCGGCGGCCGCGGACACCAGGCCGAAGCCGGGGTCGCTGACGGTGGGCATCCCGGCGTCGCTGAGGACCAGGAGGTCGTCCTCGCGCGCGAGCTCGACGAGCTCGGCCGCGCGCTCCTTCTCGTTGTGGTCGTGCAGGGCGATGAGCCGCGGGCGGTTCTCGACGCCGAGGCCGGCGAGCAGCCGCTGTGTCGTGCGCGTGTCTTCCGCGGCGACGACGGTGGCGTTCTCGAGCGCCTCGATGAGGCGGCGCGACGCGTCACCCAGGTTGCCGATCGGGGTCGCCGCGAGGATGATCACCGTTCCACCTTAGGCTGGGGGCCGTGAGCACCGACGTCTCCCCTCTGCTCCCCCCGATCGAGCGCACGCGCCTCGACCGGTGGCGCGACGCGCTGCTCGCCGACCCCCGGGGGCTGCGTCTGTGGCGATGGCTCGCCCCGGCTCTGGTCACGCTGGTCGCCGCCGTGCTGCGTCTGATCGACATCGGCAACCCGCACCAGCTGGTGTTCGACGAGACGTACTACGTCAAGGACGCGTGGAGCCAGTGGGTCCTCGGCTACCCCTCGACCTGGCCCGACAAAGCCGACGCGAGCTTCGCCGCGGGCGACACCGACATCTTCACCGGCATCGGCAGCTACGTCGTGCATCCGCCTCTCGGACGCATCCTCATCGGGGCCGGCATGGCGCTCTTCGGCGCGGATTCCGCGACCGGATGGCGCATCGGGGCCGCCGTCTTCGGCACGGCCACCGTGCTGCTGATCTACCTCTTCGCGCGCACGCTCACCCGGTCCATCCCGCTGGCGACCGTGGCATCCGGTCTCTTCGCGATCGACGGCCTCGGCATCGTCCTGAGCCGGATCGCGCTGCTCGACATCTTCCTCACCTTCTTCGTCGTCCTGACGTTCTGGTTCGTCGCTCTCGACCATCAGCGCACGAGGGAGCGGTGGGCGGCACTGTGGGTCGCTCGCGAGGGCGCGCCTCCGATGTGGGGCCCGCTCCTGTGGAACCGCCCGTGGCTGATCGCCGCCGGGGCGGCCGCGGGGGCCGCCACCGCCGTCAAGTGGTCGGGCCTCTACGTGCTCGCCGCCGTGGGGATCTACGCCGTGGTGACCGACGCCCTCGCACGTCGACGCGCCGACATCGGGCAATGGCCGATGGATGCCGTGCGCCAGGGTCTCGTCTCGTTCGTGCTGCTCGTGCCCGTCGCCGCCATCGTCTACCTGGCGAGCTGGTCGGGGTGGCTGTTCACGGACGGCGGGTACATGCGCTCGACACCCGTGGCGTCTCCCGGGTTCTGGTCGTGGGTGCCCGCGCCGCTGCAGAGCCTCTGGGCGTACCACGAGGCGATGTACCGGTTCCACGTGGGCCTGGTGACCCCGCACGCGTACGCGAGCCCCGCGTGGCAATGGCCGTTCCTCATCCGTCCGACCTCGATGTACTGGCACCAGGACGACTACGGCGTCAACGGATGCGGTCTGCCGAGCGGGTGCACCGAAGCGATCTCGAGCCTCGCGAACCCGCTCATCTGGTGGGCGGGCGTCGCGGCATCCGTGTATCTGCTCGTGCGGTTCGTCCTCGTGCGGGACTGGCGCTACGCGCTGGTGCTGACGGGCCTCGCCGCGACGTACGTGCCGTGGCTGCTCTACCCGGAGCGAACGATCTTCCAGTTCTACACGGTCGCGATGCTGCCGTTCCTCGTGCTCGCACTGGCATTCGCGCTGCGCGATGTCGCGCGGGGTGTCCGCGGGATGTCACGGGCGAGCGGGCAGGGCATCGTGGTCGTCTTCCTCGTCGCGTGCGTGCTGCTGTCGGCCTTCTGGTATCCCGTGTGGGCGGGGCTTCCCGTGCCGTACAAGTTCTGGCGCCTGCACAACTGGCTGCCGACCTGGATCTGACGACGTGACCCGCGGCGACGAGTGGCTGCACGATCCGCGGCCGGTGCAGCGGGTCAAAGTCTTCCGTGATGCACCGATCGATCGGGCGGCATGGCCGACGACGGTTCCCGCGGTGGCGCAGTTCCTCGAGGTCGCCGCCGGCGACGGTTGGGAGTTCGGCCCCGGGGTGACCTTCCTCGTCGGCGAGAACGGCTCGGGCAAGTCGACCCTCATCGAGGGGATCGCCGAGGCCGCGGGACTCCCCGCCGAAGGCGGGTCGACGAACGGCGGCGGAGAGACGCGGCGCACCGAAAGCCCGCTCGGCGAGTGGCTGCGCATCGAGCGGAGTCCCCGCGCGCCGCGCTGGGGCTTCTTCCTGCGGGCCGAGACGATGCACAGCTACTACTCGTGGCGAGACGATCTCGGCGGCCCGGCGCCGAGCCTCCACGAGATGAGTCACGGCGAGTCGTTCAACAGCCTCCTCGACGAGGTGCTCGACCACGAGCGTTACGTCGCGGGCCTGGCGTGTCTCGATGAGCCCGAGGCGGCTCTGTCGTTCTCCTCCACGCTGCGCTGGCTGGCCTCCCTCGACCGCATGCGCTCACGGGGCACACAGGTGATCTGCGCGACGCACTCCCCCGTGCTGGCGGCCCTGCCCGGCGCGACGATCCTCGAGCTGGGCGAATGGGGCATCCGCGAGAGCGCCTGGGAAGACCTGGATCTGGTGCGACTGCACCGGGGGTTTCTGGAGGCACCGGGGAGGTATCTGCGGCATCTGCTGGAGTGACGGGCTGGCCCGGGGCGTGCGGGGGCTCGTGCCGCGCGGGGAAATCTCGCAGATCGGGCGGGACTTCGGAGAATTCCGGTCCTCATCTGCGAGTTCCGCGCGAAACTGCGAAATTGTCCGACCTCGGCTGCGGTCCCACGCGCCGCACAGCGCCGCGACGCCCGCGCGTCACACGAGCCGCGCCGGGTCCGTCGTCGGCAGCGCGCACGTGAAGGCGCGGCAGTCGTACGCCGTCGCCTCCCCGCCCTGGGCGACCTTGCCCTCGAACAGCGCGAAGCCCGCCTCGGCGAACGCGACGGCCTGCTCCGGCGAGACGACCGCGACCACATCGGCGCGGAGGCGGCGCGCGGCGTCGGCGATCTCGGCATCCGTCTCGCCGACGACGACCACCTGGCGCGGTGCCGATGCCAGGCCGAGAGCGACCTCGAGGATCGCGCCATGGGCGAGGGGCGCCGCCAGCGCCGTCTCGGCCGCGGCCCGCACGAGGTTCTCGGCGGCGGTGCGGTACTCCTCTCCCGCGCCGAGGCGCCAGAGGTCGAGGGCGGCCTGGGCGAACACCGAGGGCCCCGAGGGGGACGCACCGTCGCTCGGAACGCCGTGCGGTTGCATGCCCTGCGCGACAAGGATCGGGTCGCCGCCACCCGGAGGATGGATGCCGTCGGCTTGCACACACAGGTCGACGAGCGCGCGGGCCCGCGAAGCGTACGCCACCTCTCCGGTCGCCCGCGCGAGGGCGAGCAGGCCGCGGGCGAGTCCGCCGTAGTCCTCGAGCGTCGCGGGGGCCGCGGAGCGGATCTCGTCGAGCGAGGCGCGGCGCAGCGTCCCGTCGTCGGCGACGTTGCTCTCCAGCACGGCGTCGGCGGCCCACCGTGCAGCCTCGAGGAAGCGCGGGTCGGTGCGGGTCCCCGCGGCGGCGAGCGCCGCGATCGCGTGGCCGTTCCAGCCGGTCACCACCTTGGCGTCGAGGGCCGGGGGTTGCAGCGCCGAACGATCGACCGCGCGGTAGTACCCGCCCTCGTTGCGAACCCCGTCGATGATCGACTCGGAGTCCTGGGCCGCGGCGATGCCGCCCGACGGCAGTTGCAGAACGTCGACGAGGAAGCGCGCGGCATCCGTGGCCGCAGCCTCATCCCCCGCGGCGAGCGCCACCTCGACGAGCCCGGCGTTGTCGGTCAGCATGCGCTCGTAATGCGGCACGCTCCAGTCGCGCCGCGTGGCGTAGCGGAAGAAACCGCCCTCGACGGTGTCGTGCAGGTCGGAGTCCACCATGGCGGAGAGAGCGCGGGATGCCACCGCTGCGGCATCCGGAACTCCCGACGCCAGAGCGGGGTGCTGCAGGAACCGCAGCACCGGGGTGTTCGGGAACTTCGGGGTTTCGAACGCGGGGCCGGCGGCGAAGCCGAAGTACTCGCGGTCCTCCCGCGCGACGACGGTGCGCGCGGCGGCGGCGAGCTGATCGAGGGACGGCGGAGCATCGGCGGGGGCGACGGCCGCGGCCGCCAGGGCGTCGCGGAGCGCGGAGCCCGTGGCATCCACCTCTCCCCGGCGTTCGGTCCACGCTTCGCGGACCGCGGCGAGCACCTGACGGAACGAGGGCTGCGGCGGGCGGGGCGTCGGCGGGAAGTACGTGCCGGCGTAGAAGACACGGCCCTCGGGGCTGGCGAACACCGTCAGGGGCCAGCCGAGGTGCGGGGTGAAGGCGGAGGCGGCGTCGAGGTAGGCGGCATCCACGTCGGGATGCTCTTCTCGATCGACCTTGATCGACACGAAGCCGTCGTTCAGGATGCTGGCGGTCTCGGCGTCCTGGAACGATTCCCGTGCCATCACGTGGCACCAGTGGCAGGTGCTGTAGCCGATCGAGATCATCACGAGGACGTCTCGCTCGGCCGCGAGCGCGAACGCCTCGGCCCCCCAGGGGAACCACGCGACGGGGTTGTCGGCGTGGGCCCGCAGGTAGGGGCTCGAGGCGTGGTCGTCGGGGTGCGTGCCGACGCGGCCCGACCCGTCGCCCGGGTCGACGGCGTCGATCGCGGCCATCTCGTCGGCGGTGAGCTCGAAGTCGAACAGGTCGAAGTTCTCCTCGAGGCGCTCGCGGCGCACCGACTTGGGGAACACGATGAAGCCGTGCTGGATGTGCCAGCGCAGCACGGCCTGAGCGGGGCTCTTGCCGTGGGCTTCGGCGGCATCCTTCACCGCGGGGATCTCGAACAGGTCGTACTTGCCCTGGCCGAGCGGGCCCCACGACTCGATGTGCATGTCGTGCTCCTGGCCCCAGGCCGCGATCTCGCGCTGGCTGAGGGCGGGGTGCAGCTCGATCTGGTCGACCACGGGGGTGACGCCGGTCTCGGCGACGATGCGGTCGAGGTGCGGCACGAGGAAGTTCGAGACGCCGATCGAGCGGGCCTTGCCGGCCTCGCGGATCTCGATCATCTTCTGCCACGCGTGGACGTAGTTGTCGTTCTTCGGCGTGGGCCAGTGGATGAGGTACAGGTCGACGGCGTCGAGCTGGAGCTTCTGCAGGCTCTCGTCGATCGCGGCGAGCGGCTCGTCGCCGTCGTGGCGGTCGTTCCAGAGCTTGGTGGTGACGAAGAGCTCGTCACGAGGGATGCCGCTGGCCGCGATCGCGCGGCCGACACCCTCTTCGTTCTTGTAGATGGCGGCGGTGTCGATGTGGCGGTAGCCGACCTCGAGGGCCTCGGACACGGCGCGCTCGGCGTCGTCGGCGGGCACGAGGAACACGCCGTAGCCGAGCTGGGGGATGGAGTTTCCGTCGTTGAGCTGAACAGAAGGAACGGTCATGGATCGAGCCTAGAAGAGGCGGACGGATGCGGCGCCGGGGTTGACGCGCCCCCGCGGGTCACGACGCGGGAGGCGCGAAGGCCGCCCGCGCGAGCGCCTCGGCCACGAGCCGCACGTTCTCGGTGACGGAGCCGCCCGTGACGCGGACCCACCCGCCGACACCGGCCCCCTCGGCGCCGGCGGCTCCCGATCCGGCGGCTCCCGATCCGGTGACCCCCGGGGCGTCGATGACGAAGGGCGTCCCCGCGGCCACCGCGATGCCCTCGGCCGCGAGGTGCACGAGCGCGGCGCGTTCGTCGCGCACCGGCATCCACAGGTTGATCCCGTCCGGCTCCCCCACCTCGACGCCGAGACGGCGGAGCGCGGCCGCGAGGCGGTCGAGACGGTCCCGGTAGATGAGCCGCGCGGTGCGCACCGGGGCGATCGAGCGGGCATCGGTGAGGAGCTCGAGCAGGATCGACTGGAGGAGCCGCGAGGTCCACCCGGGGCCGAGCATGCGGCGGCGGATGATGCGCTCGACGATCTCGGACGGGCCGCCCAGGGCAGCGATCCGCAGATCGGGTCCGTGCGACTTCGAGAACCCGCGCACGTGCACCACCTGGCCCGGGATCCAGAGCGCGAGCGTCACCGGCGGCGCCGACGCGATCAGCGCCGAGTGGTCGTCCTCGATCACGGTGACCCGCGTGCCCCCGGGCACCGTCAGCAGGACGTCGGCGAGCCGTCGCGCACGATCGATCGACATCGACGCCCCGGTCGGGTTCTGGGCGCGTGGCTGCAGCACGAGGGTGGACGGACGCTGAGCGAGGGCGCGCGCGAGCGAGGCGGGCAGGATGCCGTCGCGGTCGCTCTGCAAGGGCAGGGGGACGCCGCCCGCCGCCTCGACGAGGTCGAAGATGTACGGGAACCCCGGGGATTCGACGGCCACACGATCGCCGAAGCGGACGACCTGCTCGACCGTGCGCGAGATCCCGTCGAACGCCCCGTCGACCACGGTGATCGCCTCGACGCCGCGCACCGGCCACTGCTCGCGCAGCAGGTCGTGCAGCTCCGGCAGCACGGGCAGGTCGTGGTACCGACCGGTGTCGGCGCGCGGTCGGGCGAGAGCGAAAGCGCGCTCGAGCGAGGGGAGCATCGCCGGATCGGGTGTGCCCAGAGAGAGGTCGAGGGCGACGGATGCCGCACCCCGGCGACCGTCGCCGAGTCCGGGCGGTACGGCGACCCCCGCGCCGACCGCGGGAGCGGAGAGCCCCCGGACCCGTGGACTCAGCCATTCGCGTCTCTCGGTGCGCACGAATGTCCCCGCGCGCCCCCGGGACGTGACGACGCCGGCGTCGGCGAGCGCACGCCACGCGGTCGCGACCGTGCCGGTCGACACCTCGAGCGCGGCGGCGACCTGGCGCACGGTCGGAAGTCGGTCACCCGGCGGGAGCGTGCCCTCGCTGACCAGGCGCGCGATCTCCGCGGCGAGTCCCGCGGCGGTGCGTTCGATGAGGGTGTCGGGCGCCAGCATCCGGTCCTCCAATTTACGGGGGTGTCACTCGTGGAAATCGTCGGGAAATGTTCAGGCGCGACAGTAACAGAACACGACACGACCGGGCGGACGCGCGGTCGAGAGCGAGGAGAACCCGATGACGACGGTGCGAGCGGCCATCACGCAGACGACGTGGACCGGCGACAAGGAATCGATGCTCGACAAGCACGAGCAGTTCGCGCGGGATGCCGCTGCGGCGGGAGCGCAGGTCGTGTGCTTCCAGGAGCTGTTCTACGGTCCCTACTTCGGCATCACGCAGGACCAGAAGTACTACCGCTACGCCGAACCGGTCGACGGTCCGATCGTGCAGCGCTTCGCCGCGCTCGCGAAGGAGCTCGGGCTCGTGTCGGTGCTGCCGATCTACGAGGAGGCGCAGACCGGCGTCTACTACAACACCTCGGTCCTGGTGGATGCCGACGGCACGGTGCTCGGCAGCTACCGCAAGAACCACATCCCCCACCTCGAGAAGTTCTGGGAGAAGTTCTACTTCCGCCCGGGCAACCTCGGCTACCCCGTCTTCGACACCGCGGTCGGCAAGGTCGGCATGTACATCTGCTACGACCGCCACTTCCCCGAGGGCTGGCGCGAGCTCGGCCTGAACGGTGCGCACATGGTGTTCAACCCCAACGCGACCAAGCCCGGCCTCTCGAACCGCCTGTGGGAGGTCGAAGGTCCGTGCGCCGCCGTCGCGAACGGCTACTTCGTCCTTCAGCCCAACCGTGTCGGCCGTGAGGACAACGAGTACGGCGACGAGGCCGTGTCGTTCTACGGCAGCAGCCAGGTGATCGACCCGCGCGGCAACCACGTCGGCGCGATCGGCTCGTCCGAGCACGAGGAAGTCCTCATCCGCGACCTGGACATGGACCTCGTGCAGCAGATGCGCGACGACTGGCAGTTCTACCGCGACCGCCGGCCGGACACCTACGGCGAGATCGTGAAGGCCTGACCATGGGCACCACCCTCATCTCCGGCGGAACCGTCGTCAACGCCACCGGCACCGGAGCCGCCGACGTCCTCATCGACGGAGAGACGATCGTCGCCGTGCTGCAGCCCGGCTCCACCCTGCTCGGCCACGACCTCGCGGCATCCGTCGACACCGTCGTGGATGCCACGGGCAAGTACGTCATCCCCGGGGGCATCGACGCGCATACGCACATGCAGATGCCGTTCGGGGGGACCGAGGCATCCGACACCTTCGAGACCGGCACGCGCGCCGCGGCGATCGGGGGGACGACGAGCATCGTCGACTTCGTCGTGCAGTACCCCGAGGAGAACATCCTCGACCGGTACCACGCGTGGCAGGACAAGGCCGCGGGCCAGTGCGCGATCGACTACGGCTTCCACCAGATCCTCTCGGACGTGCAGGACAGCTCCCTCACCGCGATGGACGAGCTCATCGCCGAGGGCGTGACGAGCTTCAAGCTGTTCATGGCGTACAAGGGGGTCTTCCTCTCCGACGACGGGCAGATCCTCCGCGCGTTCCAGAAGGGCGCGGACACCGGCGCGATGATGATGATGCACGCCGAGAACGGCGCGATCATCGACGTCCTCGTGCAGCAGGCGCTCGCCCGCGGAGAGACGAGCCCGTACTTCCACGGCACCACGCGCCCGTGGCAGGCGGAGGAAGAGGCCACTCACCGCGCCATCATGATCGCCGACATCACCGGGGCACCCCTCTACGTCGTGCACGTCAGCGCGAAGCAGGCGGTGGAGCAGATCGCCGAGGCGCGCGATCGCGGAATGAACGTGTTCGGCGAGACGTGCCCGCAGTACCTCTACCTGTCGCTCGAGGACCAGCTCGGCGCGTCGAGCGAGGAATGGGGCGACTTCGAGGGCGCGAAGTGGGTGTGCTCGACTCCCCTGCGCTCGAAGCACGAGGGCCACCAGCACCACATGTGGCAGTCCCTGCGCACGAACGACATCCAGATGGTGTCCACCGACCACTGCCCCTTCTGCATGAAGGGTCAGAAGGACATGGGCGTCGGGGACTTCTCGAAGATCCCCAACGGCATCGGGTCGGTCGAGCACCGCATGGACCTGATGTACCAGGGCGTGGTCACCGGTCAGATCACCCTGCCGCGCTGGGTCGAGCTGACCAGCACGACCCCGGCCCGCATGTTCGGGATGTACGGCAGGAAGGGCGTGATCCAGCCGGGCGCGGACGGCGACGTCGTGGTCTACGACCCGAACGGACACACCTCCCTCGGCATCGGCGAAGGACGCTCGCACCACATGAACATGGACTACTCCGCCTGGCAGGGCTACGAGATCGACGGTCGCGTCGACACCGTGCTGTCGCGCGGTCGCGTGGTGGTCGACGGCTCCGGCTACGTCGGGGCCAAGGGCCACGGCCGCTACATCGCCCGCGGCCTCAGCCAGTACCTGGTGTGAGGGGATCGACCATGGATTTCGGCGTCGTCCTGCAGACCAACCCGCCCGCCGCCCGGACGATCCAGCTCTCGCAGCTGGCCGAGGCGCATGGCTTCAGCCACGTCTGGACCTTCGACTCGCACCTGCTGTGGGAGGAGCCCTATGTCGTGCACTCGGCGATCCTGGCCGCCACGCGGCGGGTGACCGTCGGCCCGTTCGTCACGAATCCCGCCACGCGCGACTGGACCGTCACCGCCTCCACGTTCGCCACGCTCAACGAGATGTACGGCAACCGCACGATCTGCGGTATCGGTCGCGGTGATTCGGCCGTGCGGGTGACGAACGGACGCCCGACGACGCTCAAGGCGCTGCGCGAGTCGATCCACGTCATCCGCGAGCTCGGCAACTCGCGCGCCGTCGAGTACAACGGCGCGACCCTGCAGTTCCCGTGGAGCCACGGCTCGAAGCTCGACGTCTGGGTGGCGGCCTACGGCCCGCTCGCCCTCAAGCTGACCGGCGAGGTGGGCGACGGGTTCATCCTGCAGCTGGCCGATCTCGACATCGCGGAGTGGATGATCAAGACGGTCCGTCAGGCCGCCGAGAACGTCGGCCGCGACCCCGACGAGATCGCCTTCTGCGTCGCCGCACCGATGTACATCGGTGAGGACACGCCGGAGAGCCGGGCGCACATGCGCGAGCAGTGCCGGTGGTTCGGGGGGATGGTCGGCAACCACGTGGCCGACATCGTCGCGAAGTACGGCGCCGGCTCCGACGTGCCCGCCGCTCTCACCGACTACATCGCGGGGCGCACGGGTTACGACTACAACTCGCACGGCAAGAGCGACAACGACCACGTCGACTTCGTGCCCGATGAGATCGTCGAACGCTTCTGCGTCCTCGGCACGGCGGAGGAGCACGTCGCCAAGCTCGAGAAGCTGCGCGCCCTGGGGGTCACGCAGTTCGCCGGCTACCTCCAGCACGACAACAAGGAGGAGACGATGCGCGTCTACGGCGAGACAGTGATCCCCGCACTGTCCGAGCACCTGACGGCGAAGCGGTGAGCACACCGTGACCGATCAGGTCCTGACGCCGGGCGCGACCGAGGTCGTCGGGAGAGCCCGCTCATCGCGGGGACGCGCCGCGAGCGCCCGCGTCGGCTGGGGCGTGGCCGGGGTGATCGCGGTCGTCGTGTTCTGGGAGCTGTACAAATTCCTCGGACCGGCCGACGGCGTGACCGTGGGCGGAGACGGCTCCGCCGGGTCGGGCGTCATCCTGCTCCCCCGCACCCACGACCGCGCCATGCCGCACGTGTGGGACATGATCGCCCGGATGTTCGCCCCCACCAGCGGGGGCGACACCCCGCCGCTGATCCTCTCGGTGGCCCAGGCGGCCGGAACGACACTCGGGCTCGCCGCCCTCGGATGGCTGATCGGCGTCGTCGTCGGCTCGCTCCTCGGGGTCGCGATGCAGCGCTGGCGGCTCGTCGAGGCCGGGCTGCTGCCCTGGATCGTCGTCAGCCAGATCGTGCCGCTGATCGCTTTCGCCCCCGTCGTCAACGCGCTCGGCACGCAGATCGATCGCTCCGGCTTCCCCTGGCCGCAGTGGTTCTCGGTCGCCCTCATCGCTTCCTACCTCGCGTTCTTCCCGGTCGCGGTCGGCATGCTCCGTGGGCTCGACGCCCCCGATGCCCTGCACCTCGACCTCATGCGGTCGAGCTCCGCCGGGTGGTGGCAGACGCTCGTGCACCTGCGCCTGCCCGCGGCCGTGCCGCACCTGCTCCCCGCGCTGCGTCTGGCCGCGGCATCCGCCGTCGTCGGCGCCGTCGTCGCCGAGGTGTCGATCGGCCTCCGCGGCGGGATCGGCCGCATGCTCATCCAGCTCGCGGGGCAGGCGTCGTCCGACCCCGCCGCCCCCTGGGCGCCCACCTTCGGCACCGTCGTGATGGGACTCGTCGCCGCCGGTGGCGTCGCCCTCATCGGTGTCGCCCTTCATCGTTTCCGTCGCGGGGAGGACACCGCATGACCACCACCACCGCCGTTCGAGCCCGCGGGCTCGGAAAGGTCTTCCCGAGCGCCGGCGGCGAGGTGATCGCACTCACCGACGTCGAGCTCGACATCGCCGCCGGGGAGTTCGTCTCGCTCATCGGCCCTTCGGGCTGCGGCAAGTCGACGCTGCTCCGCCTCATCGCCGACCTCGACTCGGCCACCAGCGGAGAGCTCACCCTCGCGGGCAAGACCGCACGGCAGGCCCGGCTCGACCAGGACTACGGCATCGCGTTCCAGCAGGCCGGGCTCCTCCCCTGGCGCACGGTGGCGGCGAACATCGCCCTTCCCCTCGAGCTGCACCGCTGGACCCGTGCCCGCCGCGACGCCCGCGTCGCCGAACTCGCCGCCCTCGTGGGCCTCACCGACTTCGTGGGGCGGTATCCCGACCAGCTGTCCGGCGGCATGCAGCAGCGCGTCGCGATCGCCCGCGCCCTCGCGGCCTCGCCGAAGCTGCTGCTCATGGACGAGCCGTTCGGCGCCCTCGACGAGATGACCCGCGAGCGCCTGCAGTCCGAGCTCGCGCGCATCGCCGCCGAGACCGGGGCGACGGTCGTCTTCGTCACCCACTCGATCCCGGAGGCGGTGTTCCTCTCCGATCGCGTCGTCGTGATGAGCCCGCGCCCCGGACGCATCACCGACGTCATCGACACCCGCCCGGGTCGAGCCCGCGACGACCTCCTCCGGGAATCGCCGGAGTACTTCGCGCGGGTCACCGCCGTGCGCGAAGCGCTCCACGGCGCGCCGCTTCACCGGGCGAACGAGCGATGACGGCCGCCCGGCTCCCCGGGTGGGTGCGGCTGCTCGCACCCCTCGTCGTCGGCCTCGCCGGACTCGCCGCCTGGTACGGCTTCGTCGCGTCCGGCAGCGCGCCGCGCATGCTCCCCGACCCGTTCGCGGTGGCGGACGAGTTCGTCGCGCGCTTCGGCCTCATCGCCGAGGCGGCGGGTATCACGGGCACCAACGCCCTCGTCGGTCTCGTCGCCGGGAGCCTTCTCGCGATCCTCCTCGCCGCCCTCGCGGCGACCTGGCGTCCCGTCGACGGGATGACCGCCCCGCTCGTCGCCGCCCTCGCCGTCGTCCCCATCGTCGCCCTCACCCCGATCTTCAACACGATGTTCGGCGCGTCGAGCCAGTTCGGACGCCAAGCCGTCGCCGGGATCGCCGCCTTCGTCCCGGTGTTCGTCAACACCCTCCGCGGCCTCCGCCAGACCCGCCCCGTGCAGCGCGATCTCTTCCGCTCCACCGCCGCGACCGGGGGGCAGACCTTCCTGCGCCTGACGCTTCCGACGGCACTGCCCCACCTCGTCACGGGCGTGCGGGTCGCGGCATCCCTCGCCGTCATTTCCGCCCTCGTCGCCGAGTACTTCGGCGGGCCGGCGGACGGCATCGGCACCGCGATCGCCACCTACGCGAAGTCCGGACGCGCCTCCCTGGCGTGGGCGTTCGTGGGCGGGGGCATCGTCATCGGCCTCGCCTTCTTCCTCGTCACCTCGCTGCTCGAACGCCTCGTCACCCGCCGCCTCGGCGCGGGCCGTGCGCCGAGCTGACCGGCATCCGCCCTCCGACGAAAGAGCCTGCACCACCCGACACACGCTCCACCCGAACCGGAAGGACCTTCCATGAGACACAGCACCCGACGCACGCTCGGCGCGATCGCCGGCGTCGGCGTCGCCGCCCTCGCGCTCTCCGCCTGCTCCGGCGGCGGCTCCGCGCCCGCGGCATCCGACGCCGACTTCACCCCGCTCACCTCGGTGAAGCTGCAGCTGCAGTGGCTGCCGCAGGCGCAGTTCGCCGGCTATTACGTCGCTCTCGACAAGGGCTACTTCCAGGAGGAGGGCTTCGACAAGGTCGACGTCATCCCCTCGGGCGGCGACATCGTCCCGCAGGACGCCCTCGTCGCCGGGGACGTCGACTTCGCCGTCGCGTGGGTGCCGAAGGTGCTCGGCACCCTCGAGAACCAGGGCGTCGAACTGACCGACATCGCGCAGGTGTTCCAGAAGTCCGGGACGACCCAGGTGTCGTGGAAGGACTCGAACATCACGAGCGTCGACGACTTCGAGGGCAAGCGCATCGGTTCGTGGGGCTTCGGCAACGAGTGGGAGATCTTCGCGGCGATGGCCGACAAGGGTCTCGACGCCTCGACGGTGAAGATCACGACGCAGGACTTCTCGATGAACGCTCTTCTCGACAAGGACGTGGATGCCGCGCAGGCGATGACCTACAACGAGCTCGCCCAGTTGCTCGAGACGAAGAACCCGGCCACGGGAAAGCTCTACACGATGGACGACATCAACGTCATCTCGTACGAGGACACCGCCGGAGCGATGCTCCAGGACGCCATCTGGGCCGACACGAAGCGCCTGTCCGACGACCCCGCCTACGCCGACGCCGCCACGCGCTTGCTCAAGGCCGTCACGAAGGGCTGGGTCTTCGCCCGGGACAACCCCACCGAGGCCGCGGACATCACGTACAAGGCCGCGACCGCGCCGGGCGTCAACGCGTTCCCGGTGGGGCCCGTGCACCAGCTGTGGCAGATGAACGAGGTGAACAAGCTCATCTGGACCGGCGGGGACTTCGGCACGATCGACTCCGCCGCGTGGGACAAGACGGTCAAGGGCGCGCTCGCCGCGAAGAACCAGGACGGCCTCAACCTCATCACCACCGAGCCCGCCGAGTCGGCGCACTCGAACGAGTACATCGACAAGGCGCTGGCGGAGCTCAAGGACGAGGGGGTCACCGTCGACGGCACGTACACGCCGATCGACGTGACGCTCACCGAGGGCGGCCAGTAGGACGCACACTCGCGGGGCGGCCGGATGCCATCGGCCGCCCCGTCGCGTGCGTTCGGGGTTCTCGCCGGGAGGCGTGGTTTACTGACGCCGTGCCCCCCGAACCTCCCGCCGCCCATGCCCGCCGCCGCCCCGTGTCGGGCTGGCGCCGAGGACTGAAGCTCCTCGCGATCGGCCTCACCGTGGCCGTCGTCGCCGCGGTCGCCGTCGGCGGCTTCTATGCCTGGTCGCTGTCGCAGCGGCTGAAGGAGGCGGCGGTGGCGCTCCCCGATGCTCCATCCCAGGCCCCGTCCCTGAGCGAGTACTCGGGAGCGTTCGACGTGCTGATCGTGGGCACCGACGAGTGCGATGACCAGGTGAAGGACGACTTCGGCGAGCGCTGCAGCGACCCCGACGCCGAGGGCATCCGCAACGACGTCAACCTCCTCGTGCATGTGTCGGACGCGCCCCGCCGGGCGACGGTGGTCTCGTTCCCGCGCGACCTGCGGCTCGAGATCCCCGAGTGCACGAACGAGGACGGCTCGGTGTCGTCCGGGGCGTGGAAGGCGTCGATCAACACGGCGTACGAGTCCGGCGGTCTCGCGTGCGTCGCGAGCACGGTGTCGAACCTCACGGGCCAGCAGATCCCGTTCGCCGCCAAGGTCAGCTTCGGCAACGTCGTGAACATCACCGACGCCGTCGGCGGCGTCGAGGTGTGCATCGGCGGCGACGGCATCGACGACTACGACGCCGGCATCAACTGGGAACCCGGTCCCCGGGTCGTGCAGGGCTACGACGCCCTCGCGTTCCTGCGCACGCGCAAGGGCATCGGCGACGGGAGCGACCTCGCCCGCATCGGGAACCAGCAGCAGTACCTCTCGCGCCTGTTGAACAAGGTGCGCAGCGACGAGGTGCTCACCAATCCCGGGACGCTGCTGGGCCTCGCGAACACGGCGGTCAACAACGTCGTGCCGAGCGAGAGCCTCGCCGATCCCGTGCGCATCGCGCAGCTCGCGTACACGCTGAAGGACGTCCCCCTCAGCGACACCACCTTCGTGCAGTACCCCGTGCTGACCGATCCCGACGACGACGACAAGGTGGTGCCCGACACGGACGCCGCCGCGGTGCTGTGGGACGCCCTCGCCCGGAACGCGCCCATCGCACTCACCGGCGAGCTCGGTGCGAACGAGGGCGTGACGCTGGACCCCTCTGCCCCCACGGCCGAGCCGACGGCGCCCGAGACCCCGACCCCCGGAGCGACGGATGCCACCCCCGGTCCCGAAGTCGTGGAACTGCCGTCGAACGTCAGCGGCTCCAAGGCCGACCAGGCGACGTGTTCGCGCGGAAACGGCTGAGCCCGCGCGCAAGGGTCCCTCGATCCGACCGTCCGTAGGGCAGCATCGAAGGGTGAAGACCGCCACACGGACCTCCGCCCTGCTCGTGCTCGCCGCCCTGACCCTCACCGGGTGCGTCCCCGAGCCGGCTCCGGCGCCGAGCCCGACGGCATCCCCGTCTCCGTCGCCGACTCCGACACCCACCCCCACTTCTGATCCCCTGGCCGGCATGAGCCTCGACGACAAGGTGGGACAGCTGTTCATGGTGGGCACGTCGGTGGACGGTGCCGATCCGACCACCCTGTCGGCGGTCGCCGACGACCACATCGGCGGGATCTTCCTCCACGGGAGATCGGATGCCGGGGCGCAGGCGACCGCGGGACTCGTGGCGACGTTCACCTCGGCGCAGGCCGCGGGCCAGCCGCTGCTGTGGGTGTCCACCGATCAGGAGGGCGGCTTAGTGCAGGTGCTGTCGGGGCCGGGGTTCGACGACATCCCGTCGGCCGTGGACCAGGGCCAGCAGGACGACGCGACCCTCCGCGGCAACGCCGCGACCTGGGGCGGGCAACTCGCCCAGGCCGGGGTCAACATGAACCTCGCGCCCGTGGCCGACATCGTCACGAGCCCCGAGACCGCGCAGAGCAACCCGCCGATCGGCGAGCTCGATCGGCAGTACGGCTACGACGGGGCGACCGTGGCCGCCAAGGCCGGGGCGTTCGCCGCCGGGATGCGCGACGGCGGGGTGCTGCCCACCTTCAAGCACTTCCCCGGTCTCGGGCACGTCGGCGAGAACACCGACACGACCTCCGGCGTCACGGATGATCTCGTCACGGCCGACGGAGCCGACGTCGGCGTGTACACGACCGTGCTGCCGCAGGGACCGGCCGTGGTCATGCTGTCGACGGCGATCTACGACAAGATCGACGCCTCGGCGCCCGCAGCGTTCTCGCCCACGGTGGTCGGGGTTCTCCGGAACACGGTCGGCTTCGACGGAGTCGTGACCACGGACGACCTCTCGGCCGCGCAACAGGTGCAGGCGTGGTCGCCGGCCGACCGCGCCACCCTCGCCATCGAGGCGGGGATCGACCTGCTCCTGGTCTCGGCGGATTCGTCGGTGTACCCCGCAATGCGCGACGCGGTCCGCTCGCGCGCGCAGGGCGACAGCGCGTTCGCGGCGAAGGTGGATGCCGCGGTGACCCGCATCCTGGCGGCGAAGGCGGCGATGCCGTAAGACGTCGCGCGGGCGGGGCCGGGGGCGTGGCCGCGCGATAGGCTGAAAGGCTGTGTCTGTCGAACCCGTCATCGTCTACCCGCCCGAGCTGCCCGTCAGCGCCGCGCGGGACGAGATCGCGCGCGCCATCCGCGACCACCAGGTCGTGATCGTCGCGGGGGCCACCGGCTCGGGCAAGACCACGCAGCTGCCCAAGATCTGCCTCGAGCTGGGCCGCACCTCGATCGCGCACACCCAGCCGCGCCGCATCGCCGCACGCACGATCGCCGAGCGCATCGCCGAAGAGATGCAGGTTCCGCTCGGCTCGACCGTCGGCTACAAGGTGCGCTTCACCGACAAGGTGTCGGCCGACACGCGCGTGGCGCTGGTGACCGACGGCATCCTGCTCAACGAGATCCACCGCGACCGGCTCCTCCGCCGCTACGACACGATCATCGTCGACGAGGCGCACGAGCGCTCCCTCAACATCGACTTCCTGCTCGGTTACCTCCGCCGCATCCTGCCGAAGCGCCCCGATCTGAAGGTCATCGTCACCTCGGCGACCATCGACCCCGAGAGCTTCGCGCGGCACTTCGCCGCCGCCCCCGCCGAGCCGGGCGGCGAGCCGACCCCGGCGCCCGTGATCGAGGTCTCGGGCCGCACGTATCCGGTCGAGATCCGGTACCGGCCGACGGGTGGCGAGGGGGCCGCGGGCGAGACTCCGGAGATTCCGGATGCCGACGGCGACGACACACCGTCATCTCGCGGCCGCGCGGCATCTGCCCCGTCGGATCTCCGGAGTTCTGCTCGGCCCGCCGCCAAGCCCCGCGCCGCCGCGAAGTCCGGGCGCGATGCCGACGACGTCGACGAGGTCGGCGCCGTCGTGGCGGCCCTGCGCGAGCTCGACCGGGAGCCCGCGGGAGACGTGCTCGTCTTCTTCCCCGGAGAGGCCGAGATCCGCGATGCGGCGGATGCCATCCGCGGGGCGTATCAGAAGGATGCCGCGCCCACGGAGGTGCTCCCCCTCTACGGACGCCTCTCCGCCGCCGAACAGCACCGCGTATTCGAGCGCTCGAGCGTCGCGGGCGTGCGCCGCCGCGTCATCCTCGCCACGAACGTCGCCGAGACGAGTCTCACCGTCCCCGGCATCCGGTACGTCGTCGACACCGGCACCGCCCCGGTATCGCGATCCGGCTGTACTCCGAAGACGACTTCACGCGCCGCCCGGAATACACCGAGCCCGAGATCCTCCGAACCTCCCTGGCATCCGTCATCCTCCAGATGCTGTCGCTCGGCTTCGGCGACATCCAGGCCTTCCCGTTCCTCACCCCGCCTGACTCGCGCGGGGTGAAGGCGGCGTTCGACCTGCTCGTCGAACTCGGCGCGGTGAAGCTGCCGGCCCCCGGTTCGCGCGGCGCGGACACCGCGCGCGAGCGCGACGCGCGAGGCGACGGCGACCCGTCTCGGCAGCGCGGCGGACGGGGTCCGCGCGAGGACGGCCCCCGCCTCACCGAGATCGGCCGCGAGATCGCGCGCCTGCCGATCGACCCGCGCTTCGCCCGCATGCTCATCGAGGCCCGCCGGAACGACGTGTCGAGCGAGGTGCTCGCGATCGTGTCGGGCATGTCGATCCAGGACGTGCGCGAACGCCCCGAGGAGCGGCGCGAGGAGGCCGACCGCTTCCACGCCCGGTTCACCGATCCCACCAGCGACTTCCTCTCCCTGCTCAACCTGTGGGAGTACCTGCAGGAGAAGCAGGCCGAGCTCGGCTCGAGCGCGTTCCGACGCCTGTGCCGCAGCGAGCACCTCAACTACGTGCGCGTGCGCGAGTGGGTCGACGTGCACCGGCAACTGCGGTCGCTGGGCGGCGAGCGCTCCGGCGAGGGCGGACGCGGATCCGGCGAAAGCGGACGAGGCGGCGAGCGCGGGCCGGGCGACGGCGGCTCGCGCGGCTCCGGCGAGGACGGGCGCCGCCGCGGCGGGCGTACGCGCAACCATGTCTCCCTTATGGCTGGCTCCGACCCCTCCAGGCCGCACAAATCGGCACATGCGCCGACAACATCGGGACACGGATCGGCGCGCGGCGACCAGAACACCGCCCCCGAGGGCCACGCCGCCGGCGACGCCATCCACCGCGCGGTCCTGTCCGGACTGCTCTCGCACCTCGGCATCCTGGATCCGCGCACGATGGCGCAGACCAAGGACCGCAAGGCCCCGGGCGACGCCCGCCCCGTCAAGGGCGAGTACATCGGCGCCCGCGGGGCGCGGTTCGCGATCTTCCCCGGCTCGGGGATGAAGAAGAAGCGGCCGTCGGCCGTCATGGCCGCCGAGCTCGTCGAGACCTCGCGCCTGTTCGCCCGCACGGTCGCCGCCGTCGACCCGGCGTGGGCCGAAGAGCTCGCCCCCGACCTGGTGAAGCGCTCGCTGAGCGAGCCGCACTGGTCGAAGGATGCCGGCTCCGCCGCCGCCTACGAGAAGGTCACCCTCTTCGGGGTCGAGCTCGTCGGGCGTCGTCGCGTGCAGCTCGCGCGCTTCGACCGTCCGCTCGCGCGCGAGATGTTCGTGCGGCACGCGCTGGTGGAGGGCGAGTGGGACCCGTCGGTGCTCGACAAGCGCCTCACCGCGTTCCTCCGCCGCAACCAGGAGCAGCGCCGCCTGCTCGAGAAGATCGAGGAACGCGAGCGCCGCCGCGACATCCTCATCGGCGATGAAGCGGTCTTCGCGTTCTACAACGCCCGCATCCCCGCCGACGTCACCGACGTGCGCTCGTTCGAGGCCTGGTGGAGGGATGCCATCCACCGCACGCCGCACCTGCTCGACCTGCGCGAGTCCGACCTCACCGGCGACCGCGCGCAGGGAGACGATCGGGCCTTCCCCGCCCGCTGGCGCCAGGGCGACCAGACCCTCAACCTCGCGTACCGCTTCGAACCGGGAGCCCCCGACGACGGCGTGACGGTCGTCGTGCCGCTGCCGCTGCTCGCCCAGCTGCGCCCCGACGGCTTCGACTGGCAGGTTCCGGGCATGCGCGACGAGCTGGTCACCGCCCTGCTGCGCGCCCTGCCGAAGACCATCCGCCGCAACGTCGTTCCCGCCGCCGACTGGGCGGAGAAATTCTCGGCCGAGCTCGCCGAGAAAGGCCCCGAGCACGCGAACGGTCTGCCGAGGACGACGCTCGTCGACGCCCTCGCAGCCCTCGTGCAGCGCGTCGCGAACCAGCGTGTGAGCGCCGCCGACTTCGAGCTCGAGCGCGTCCCGGGTCACCTCATGCCGTCGTTCCGAGCGGTCGACGCCCGCGGGCGGGCGATCGGGAGCGACCGCGACCTCTCGGCGTTGCAGCGACGCCTGGCCGACAGAGCCCGGTCCAGCGTCGAATCGACGATCGCCCGACCGGCGCAGAAGGCCGCGAAGGTCGCCGAGGCCTCCCCCGCCTTCGCCTCGCGAACGAAGCTGACGACGTGGGACCTCGACGAGCTCACCGAGGTCGTCGACACGCCCGTCGCCGGCGGGGTCGTGCGCGGCTATCCCGCGCTCGTCGACGAGGGCGACAGCGTGGCCCTGCGCGTCGAGGCGACCCCCGAGGATGCCGAGAAGCACACCCGCGCCGGCATCCGCCGCCTGATGCTGCTCGCCGTCCCCTCCCCCGCCACCTACGTCCTCGACCACCTCACCGCGAACGAGAAGCTCGCGCTCGCGGCATCCCCGTACCAGAACGCGAAGGTCCTGATCGAGGATGCGCGCGTGGCCCTCGCCGACGACATCCTCGGGCGCGAGAGCCCGACCGGCGTCGTGCGCACGAAAGCCGACTTCGAGCGGGTGCGCGACGCGTTCTCCGCGGCCTCGGTGGACCGCACATTCCAGACGGTGTCGCTCGCCGCCAAGATCCTGCTCGCGCAGCGCGAGGTCGAGAGGGCGATGAAGGATGCCGCATCCATGACGCTGCTCGGAGCCCTCAACGACGTGCGGGGGCAGGTGAAGGGCCTGCTCTTCCCCGGCTTCCTCTCGCACACCGGCCTCCCGCGCCTGCAGCACTACCCCCGGTATCTCGCCGGGGCGCTCGAGCGCGTGAAGACGCTCTCCGACCATCCCGGCCGCGACCGTCAGCGCATGACCGAGTACGAGCGCGCCGCCGCAGGCTTCGTCGAGGCCGGGGGGACGATGCCGCTTCCCGCCGATGCCCCCGCGAACCTGATGCAGACGCGCTGGTTGCTCGAGGAGTTGCGCGTGAGCCTGTTCGCGCAGCGCCTCGGTACGGCGGAACCCGTCTCGATCCAGCGCATCGCGAAGGCGCTGAAAGGCTGAACGTCTAGACGCCCAGGGCGGAGCCCCAATCGCGGAGCAGCGCCTCCAGCGTGCGACGGTCGGTCGGACTCAGCGCCGACAGCAGCCGCTCCTCGTTCGCGACGTGAGCGACGAGGGCCTCGTCGATGACCCGCCGTCCTTCCGGGGTGAGCGAAACCACCCGCCCGCGGCCGTCGTCGTCGCTCGCGCTCCGCGAGACGAGACCGGATGCCACGAGCCGATCGACGCGCTTCGTCACCGCCCCGGTGGTCACCATCGTGTGGCGGGCGAGCTCGCCCGGGGCGCACGCGTAGGGCTCCCCGCGCCGGCGGAGGGCGGCGAGGATGTCGAACTCCCCCTCGCCGAGCCCGAAGCGGCGGAAGACGGTGAGCAACTCGGCGTCGAGGTGGTGGACGATCCGGCTCATGCGGCCGATGATCTGCATCGGCGCGGCGTCGACGTCGGGGCGCTCGGCAGCCCACTGCGCGACGAGGGCATCGACATGGTCGGTCATGGCATCCATGTTACCTTCCGTGGAAACTATACTGTCTTCCATGGAAGATAAATGGCGCATCGTCGCCGTCACCGCGATCGCGCCGATCGCGTGGGGAGCCACCTACGTGGTGACACGGCATCTGCTGCCGGCCGACGCTCCGCTCTGGGGTGCCGCCCTCCGTGCCCTCCCCGCGGGACTCCTGCTGTGGGCGCTGGCCCGCCGGCGCCCGCGCGGCGCGTGGTGGTGGCGGGCGCCCGTCCTCGGACTGCTGAACTTCGGCGCGTTCTTCGTGCTCGTCTACCTCGCCGCGCAGCTCCTTCCGTCGTCCATCGCCGCCTCGATCATGGCCCTGGCCCCGCTCGCCCTCGCGGGGATCGCCTGGCCGCTCCTCGCCCAGCGCCCGACCGCGCGGTGGGCGGCCGGGTCCGTTCTCGGGATCGTCGGCGTCCTGCTGGTCGTGGGCCTCGGGGCGGGTTCGGTGTCGCCGGCCGGGGTCGTGGCATCCGTCATCGCCCTTCTCGCATCGTCCCTCGGGGCGATCCTCACCACCCGGTGGCGCGACGACACTCCCCTCCTCGCCACGACCGCGTGGCAGCTCACCGCGGGCGGGATCGTGCTCGTCGTCGCGGCCGGCATCGTCGAGGGGCCTCCGCCGCGCGTGGATGCCGCGGGCATCGCCGCCTACGCCGGGATCGCGGTGGTCGCCACCGCCCTGGCCTTCGTGTGCTGGTTCACCGGGCTTCGCCATCTTCCCGCCGGGACCGTGGGGATCATCGGTCTGCTGAACCCGGTGACCGGCGTCGTGCTCGGTGTCGTCGTCGGCGGCGAGTCCCTCGCGCTGCCGCAGACGATCGGGATCGCGCTCGTCCTGTTCTCGCTGGTCGTCGCCCGCCCCCGTGGCACGAGCAAGAGGCCCCTCCCCGTCGATCGGCGACGAGAAGGGGCCCCTCCGGAGCGCGGCGCTCAGGACGACAGCGACACCTGACCCAGGGCCGCTTCGACATCGACCACGGCTTTCGCCGACGACGACGTGCGCAGGCTGTTGTCGAGCGAGCCCATGCCGTCCTGCTTCAGGACGCGGTACTCGTCGTCGGGCAGCGTGATGTCCGCCGATCCCGCCGTCACCGTGATCGAGGTGCGGCTGGGGGTGGCCCCGCTGAGACCTGCCGTCAGCTCGCCGCCGGCGACCTCGAACGCGGCCGTGTCGACGCCCGTGACCTCGGCCGAGGCCGCGCCTCCGGCCACGGTGACGTCGAGGGTCTCGGCGGTTCCCGTCAGGTCGACCGCGCCGCCGGCGAGGTTCACCGTCAGCCGCCGCGTGTCGGCGTCGAGATCGAGCGTGCCGCCCGTGACGTCGATGCGCGCGTCCAGCGGCGTGTCCGTCAGGCTCCGCGGGAGGGTGAGCGTCGCCCCCGGGCTCCGGCTCCAGTCGACGAACGCTCCGCGCGGCGACGACACGTGCAGCGTGTCGCCCGTGCGCTCGAACGTCCACCCGCCGCGGGCGGACGTCCCGGCATCCAGGGTCGCGTCCACCACGTCGCCGTATTCGACCGTGAGGGACCCGCCCGCGACGTCGACCGTGAGGTCGGTCAGCCCGCGAGCGGAGACGGAGCCCGCGTCGACGCCCGATCGCGTGTCGGCGAGGGTGGCCGCCGCGGTGATCGCGGTGCCGCCCACGGTGCCGACGAGAGCGATCGCTCCGACGACGATCGTGACGATCGACACCGCGAGGACGGTTCCGCGACGGGAGGTCTGAGCCGGCGGACGCGTCGGCTCGAGAGGCGTGGGCTCGAGGGGGGTCTGCGTGGTCATGACGTTGCTCCGGTGTGGTCGTGGCCCAGGTGCACGAGGGCGGCGATGACGCGGCGGTTGCCGGTCTCGTCCTGCTCCGGCGATGGCCTGGTTCGACCGGCCTTCCGCGATGAGGGCGAGGACGCTCCGCTCGCGCTCGGTCAGGCTCTGCAGACGCTCGTCGCGGCGGCGACGGGCGAGCAGCTGCCCCACGACCTCGGGGTCGAGCACGGTCGCTCCCCCGCTGATCCGGGCGACCGCGTCGAGGAAGTCGCGGACGTCGGCGACCCGGTCCTTCAGCAGGTAGCCGAGCGAGCCCTGTCCGTCGGCGATCAGATCGCTGGCGTATTGCTCCTCGACGTACTGCGAGAGGACGAGGACGGCGAGCCCCGGATGCCGCGCCCTCAGCGCGATCGCGGCGCGGATGCCCTCGTCGGTCCAGGTCGGCGGAAGCCGCACGTCGAGGATGCAGAGCTCGGGCGCCGTCTCGGTGACGGCGGCCTCCAGCCCCTCGGCGTCGGGGAGCGCCGAGACGACCTCGTGGCCGTCGTCGGCGAGCAGGCGCACGAGCCCCTCGCGCAGCAGCACGGAGTCCTCGCAGATCAGGATGCGCACGGGACGCTCACCTCCACCGTCGTGGGTCCGCCCTGGGGGCTGTCGATGCGGGCGGTGCCGCCGGCCGCGGTCACGCGGTTGACGATGCCGTCCAGGCCGCCCCCGGGGACGACGCGGGCGCCGCCCAGGCCGTCGTCCTCGACGCGGGCCCACAGCGTGCCGTCGTCGCGGAGACGCACATGCACGCGGCACGCGGTCGCCCGGGAGTGCTTGGCGGCGTTGTTCAGGGCCTCGGCGATCGAGAAGTAGACCGCGGCTTCCGCCGGGCGGCTGCATCGGCGCGACAGCCGCACGTCGAGGGTCACGGGGATGTGCGACCGGGACGCGAGCGCCGAGAGCGCGGCATCCAGTCCCCGATCGTCGAGCACCGAGGCATGGATGCCGCGGGCGAGCTGGCGCAGTTCGGTGATGGCCGACTTGGTCGAGGCGTGCGCCTCGGCCACGAGGGCCTTGGCGGTCTCGGGGTCGTCGTCGATCTTGGTCTGCGCGAGACCCAGGGTCATGCCGATCGAGACGAGCCGCGGCTGGACGCCGTCGTGCAGGTCGCGCTCGATGCGGGTGCGCTCCACCTCGGCGGCGCGGACGGCGCCGGCGCGACGGGTGTCGGAGGTGCGGGCGCGCTCCTCGAGCTCCGCCTCGCGAGAGGGCACGAAGATGGCGCGGACGATCACGCCGTGCAGCACGGCGAGTCCGACGATGCCGGCGAGGGAGCCGATGACGGCGATGATCCCGACGAGCGGGGCGGCGAACCCCTCGAGCGGGAAGATGCCGAGGAAGCGCGTGTCGGGCCACCCGAAGATCGGGGCGATGGCGAGAGCGAGTCCCCAGGCCGAGAGACCGGCCGCGGTGAGCACCACCAGCCCCAGGAGGGTCCCGATCGCGAACGAGGCCACGGCACGCCACTGGCCCGGGTCGATCGCCTGGAGCCAGATCGTGTGCAGGACCCCGACGAAGCCGGTGCGGGTGCTGCGGCGCGGACGCAGCAGTGGGAGTCCGAAGCCGTAGAGACCGTCGACGCGGGCACGTTCGAACCACGCCACCGCGAAGAGGGCGTAGACGAGGACCACCAGGACGACGACGCCGACCAGCATCGCGACGAGCAGGCCGAGACCGCCGCCGAGCATGCCGAAGAGCGCGCTGAACACGACCGGGCCGACGAGGCCGAGGGCGGCCAGCTGCGCCGCCGCCCCGGCGATGCGGCCGGGGGTGGCGACCCGCACGCGAGAGGGCGCGGCGGCGACGGGTTCGGAGGGAGGCAGGGGAAGAGTGGCCGCCGCCTCGGTCGCGGAGTCGTCGCGGCCGGGCGGGTTCGGCGGAGGAGGCGGGAGAACGGATGCCGTGGTCATGTGTTCCACGGTAGGGGCGGGCTCGCTCGGGCACCGCCCGGGCAGCCCCCGCCCGCGTTCGGGTTATCCCGAAAGCTCCTCGGGGGACAGCCATCCCGTGTCGACGAGAACCCGCTCGACGTCGTCGGCACGGAGGACCTGAGGACCGATGGCGAAAGCGGGGATGCCGACGAGCCCGGGGATCTCCGTCCCGTCCGCGACGGGCTCGCCGTCATCGAGGAGCGCCTCGACGGCGTCGGCGATCGGCACCGCCACCTCGCGCGTGTCGACGAAGACGGTCGCCGCGAGAACACCGCCGTCGAGGGCGCGGACCGTGGCGAGGTCGGCGCCCGAACCGACGACGATCGGCACCGTGCGGTTGCCCGTCGGCTCAGGGGTCGGCGTAGCCGTCGGGGCAGGGCTCGGTGTGGGCGGGTCGGTCGTGAGCGCGGTCACGACACCACGGGTGACGTCGTCGCCGAGAGCGAGGATCGCGACGGCCGAGGACGGCGCGTCCGGCGCGACGCCTCGCGCGCGCTCCTCGGCGGCGGCGGGAACGTCGAGCGGGGCGTCGGCGACGGCGGCGTCCGCCCAGCTCGCGCCCGACGCGATCACGATCCGTCCCTCGGCGACCGCGGGCGCGAGCTCGTCGAGAGCCGCGGCGTGGCGACGCTGCTCCCAGGCGTCGTTCTCGTCGCCGGCGAGCACGGTGACCTGCGCAGGCCCGGACGGCGCGGTCGACGCGGAGCCGCCCGGGGTGCCGGCGTCGGGCTCCGTGGCGTCGGGAGCGGCGACGTCGGGCTCCGCGACGTCGGGCTCCGTGGCGTCGGGGCCCGGGGTATCCGCGGCGCCGGGGTCGGTCGAAGTCGCGGGGTCCATGGCATCCGTCCCCTCCCCCGCATCCAGAGCGTCGAGCAGCGCCTGGGCTTCGGCGCGGCCGAGCTCCTCCGGCTCGACGACCGCGGCGTATCCCGCCCCCGCGACGGGCAGACCACGCCCGAGCACGAGCACGGGGATCCCCTCCTCCTCCGCGATCTCGGCGGGCCCCTCGAGCTCGTCGGCCGACAGGGGCGCCACGATCACGGCATCCATCCCCTTGGTGAGCATGTTCTGCACCTGCGCGGCCTGCGTGCGCGCATCGGCCGCCGCGTACTGGAGGTCGAGGCGATAGCCGCGATCCCGGAGCTCGGATGCCACGGCCTCGCCCGCGTGCACCCCGCCGGCGTCGCCGGTCGAGGGCAGCGCGACGCCGATCACCCCGGCGCCGTCGCTGGAGCCGGCGCTCCGCGCGGTCGTCGTCGTACAGCCCGCGAGACCGAGCGCGAGCACCGCGAGAAGGGCGGTGGCGCGGCGGAACGGCGTGCGGGGGGTCACCGCTCCATCCTGCCCCAGGAACGGCGAGACGCCCCGGCGCACAGGGCGTCGGGGCGTCTCGAAGGGGCGTGGATCACCCGCGCGTGCGGTTCTTGTTCCACACGTCGAAGGCCACGGCCAGCAGGAGCACGAGGCCCTTGATGAACTGCTGCACGTCGGTCGAGATACCCATGAGCGACATGCCGTTGTTGAGCACACCCATGACCAGACCACCGGCGATCGCGCCGACCACGCGGCCGACACCACCCTGGACGGCCGCTCCACCGATGAAGGAGGCCGCGATGGCATCCAGCTCGAAGAGGTTTCCGGCGCCGGGACCGGCGGAGTTGAGACGGCCGGTGAAGACGATGCCGGCGAGGGCCGCGAGCACACCCATGTTGACGAACAGCAGGAAGTCGACGCGGCGGGTGTTGATACCCGACAGCTTCGCGGCGGTGCGGTTGCCACCGATCGCGTAGATGTGACGACCGAAGACGCTGCGGCTCATGACCGTGGAGTAGCCGATGATCAGCACGCCGAGCACGACGAGCACGATGGGCGTCCCGCGCGAACCGGGCGCGACACCGAGCAGGTAGGTGAGGTACGCGATGAGGGCACCGCCACCGATGAGCTTCACGAGGAACGCGACCTGCGGCTCGTTCTGCAGCTCGAGGGCCGCGCGCTTCGCGCGCTGACGGACCTGCGACACGACGAAGAGGACGAGGGTCAGCACACCGAGTCCGACGGTGATCCACTCGGCCGGCGAGGACGCCGCCGGGAACAGGTCGGGGAAGAGGTAGCCACCGCCGAGGGCACGGTACTCGGTCGGGAACGGCGTGATCTGGGTGTTGCCCAGCGTCATCTGCGTCAGACCGCGGAAGAGCAGCATGCCCGCCAGGGTCACGATGAAGGCCGGGATGCCGATGTACGCCACCCAGAAGCCCTGCCACATGCCGACCACGGCACCGAGGAGGAGCGAGAGCAGGATGCCGAGCCACCAGGGCAGGCCCCACTGCACGATCAGCACACCCGATACCGCGCCGACGAAGGCGGCGACCGAACCGACCGAGAGATCGATGTGGCCGGCGATGATGATCATCACCATGCCGATCGCGAGGATCAGGATGTAGCTGTTCTGGACGATGATGTTCGACACGTTGCCCGCGGTGAGCAGGCGACCGCCGGTCAGCGCCTGGAAGAGCAGGACGATGACGATCAGGGCGATGAAGATGCCGATCTCGCGCAGTCGCGACGTGAAGAACTGCACGATGCTGCCGGCACCTCCGCCGGTGCCGCCGCCGACGGGACCCTTCGGCGTCGCGGGACCCTGCGGGGTCACGGTGTTGTCAAGCGCTGACATGGTCGGCTTCCTTTTCCTTCGTCATGAGCACCATGAGTGCCTCGGGAGTGGCCTCTTCGATGGGCAGCTGGCCGGTGATGTGGCCTTCGCTGAGGGTGTAGATGCGGTCGCAGATGCCGAGCAGCTCGGGGAGCTCCGAAGAGATCACCAGCACGCCCTTCCCCTGCGCCGCGAGGGAGTTGATGATCGTGTAGATCTCGTACTTCGCGCCGACGTCGATGCCGCGGGTGGGCTCGTCGAGGATGAGCACCTCGGGGTCGGAGAAGAGCCACTGCGAGAGCACGACCTTCTGCTGGTTGCCGCCGGAGAGCTTCCCGACGACCACATCGACGCTCGGCGCCTTGATGTTCATCGACTTGCGGTAGCGGTTGGCGACGAGGTACTCCTCGTCACCGTCGACGAAGCCGCCCTTGACGAGCTTGCGCATCCCGGCGATCGAGATGTTGCGCTTGATCGTGTCGATGAGGTTGAGACCGGCGCCCTTGCGGTCTTCGGTCACGTACGCCAATCCGCTGCGGATGGCCGCGGGGACGGTCGAGGTGTCGACCTTCTGTCCGCGGACGTAGACGTTGCCCGAGATGCGGGAGCCGAAGCTCTTGCCGAACACGCTCATCGCGAGCTCGGTACGACCCGCTCCCATGAGACCCGCGATCCCGACGACCTCTCCCGCGCGCACGGTGAGGTTCGCGTTGTGGATGACGGTGCGGCTGGCATCCGTGGGGTGGCTGACGTTCCAGTCCTCGATGCGCAGGACCTCTTCGCCGATCTCGACGTCACGATCGGGGTAGCGGTTCTCGAGCTCGCGGCCGACCATCCCGCGGATGATGCGGTCTTCGCTCGTGCCGCCGGTGGCGACGTCGAGCGTCTCGATCGTGCGACCGTCGCGGATGATCGTCACCTCGTCGGCGATCGCGCGGATCTCGTTGAGCTTGTGGCTGATGATGATGCAGGTGATCCCCTGGCCCTTGAGGTGGCGGATCAGGTCGAGCAGGTGCTCGGAGTCGTCGTCGTTCAGGGCCGCGGTCGGCTCGTCGAGGATGAGGAGTTTGACGTCCTTCGACAGGGCCTTCGCGATCTCGACGAGCTGCTGCTTGCCGACGCCGATCTCGTTGACGGGGACGTCGGGGCTGTCGCCGAGGCCCACGCGCGCGAGCAGCTTCGCGGCCTCGCGGTTGGTGGCATCCCAGTCGATGAGTCCGCGGTGGGTGATCTCGTTGCCCAGGAAGATGTTCTCGGCGATCGAGAGGTAGGGGCTCAGCGCGAGCTCCTGGTGGATGATGACGATGCCGGCGGACTCGCTGTCGCGGATGTCTTTGAACTCGACGGTCTTACCGTCGAAGACGATCTCGCCGCGGTAGTCGCCCGCGGGATACACACCGCTGAGCACCTTCATGAGAGTGGACTTGCCGGCGCCGTTCTCGCCACAGATGGCGTGGACCGTTCCGCGCTCGACGGTCAACGACACGTCGGCGAGCGCGATGACGCCGGGGAACTCCTTGGTGATCGAGCGCATCTCGAGGATGGTGCTCACGAGGTCCTCCTTGCAGGGCCGGCCGTGGCCGGTGGGGATGAGAGACGTGGGTCCGCCTCCGCCGCGACCGAACGGGGTCGATCGCGGCGGAGGCGGTGCGGGGCGGACGAGCGCCGACCCCGCGGGGATTACTTGAGGTCGTCCTCGGTGTAGTAACCGCTGTCGACGAGGACTTCCTTGTAGTTGTCCTTGGTGACGATCGTCGACTGCAGCAGGTACGAGGGGACGACCTTCTTGCCGTTGTCGTACGTCGTGGTGTCGTTCGTCTCGGGCGTCTCGCCCTTGCGGATGTCGTCGACCATGGTCACGGCCTGCTTGGCGAGCTCGCGCGTGTCCTTGAAGATCGTCGAGTACTGCTCACCGGCGATGATCGACTTGATCGAGCCGGCCTCGGCGTCCTGACCCGTGATGACGGGGAGGGCGTCGGCGGCGTAGCCACCCGAGGTGAGGGCCGAGATGATGCCGATCGACAGGCCGTCGTAGGGCGAGAGCACACCGTTGAGCTTGGTGCCGCCGATGACGGTGAGGATGTTCTCCATGCGCTTCTGCGCGGTCTCCGGGAGCCAGCGGAGGATGGCCGCCTGGCCGAACTCGGTCTGGCCGGAGGGAACCGTCAGCACACCCTTGTCCATGTAGGGCTTGAGGGTGTCCATGGCGCCGTTCCAGAAGAACGTGGCGTTGTTGTCGTCGGGGCTTCCGGCGAACAGCTCGATGTTGAAGGGACCGGTGGCGCCCGTCTCCTTGCCCGAGGCGTCGAGGACGCCCAGGCCCGTGAGGAGCGAGGTCGCCTGCTGCACGCCGACCTTGTAGTTGTCGAAGGTCGTGTAGTAGTCGACGTTCTCGGTGCCGTTGATGAGGCGGTCGTACGCGATGACGGGGATGTTCGCGTCCTTGGCCTGCTGCAGGACGTCGGTCAGCGTGGTGCCGTCGATCGAGGCGATGATCAGGGCCTTGGCACCCGTGGTGATCATGTTCTCGATCTGCGAGACCTGGGTGGGGATGTCGTCGTTGGCGTACTGCAGGTCGACCTGGTAGCCGAGCTCCTCGAGCTGGGACTTGACGTTGTTGCCGTCGGCGATCCAGCGCTCCGACTGCTGGGTCGGCATCGCGACGCCGATGGTGCCGCCCGCTTCCTGCTCGCCACCGCCGCTGTTGCCCGTGCGGTCTCCCGCGCAACCGGCGAGGCCGATGCCGAGCGCGAGGACGCCCGCTCCCGCGATCGCCTTGAGCATGCTGTGCTTCTTCACTCTGGTTCCCTCCATTGGGTTTGTGTCGCGGTCTCTCCACACGGAGCCCACCGCGGTCTCTGCGGACGAGGTCACGCCGGACGCACGATTCGACGGGGCGAAACGAAAGACGGTCGAAACATCTTCGTCTCGACGGATCCGCTCCGCAGCGAGTCCCGTCGGCCGTGTGACCGGTCATGTGACCGTTCACATTGTGTGTGGTGACGAATCAGCGACTCGGCGGAGCTGTGGACGAACGCACGATGAGGCGCAAGTGGTCGGGTTCGGGGGCGAGATCCTCGTCGGTGCTCTCCCCCACCGCGCGCAGCAGATCCCATACCGCACGCCGGCCGATCCCGAAGAAGTCCTGACGGACGGTCGTGAGGGGCGGCCAGAGGTGCGCCGACTCCGGCACATCGTCGAAGCCCACCACCGCGATGTCGTCCGGCACCGATCGACCGATGTCGCGCACGGCATGCATGAACCCGAGCGCCATATGGTCGTTGCCGGCGAACACCGCCGTCGCGTCCTCGGTGCGCAACAACTCCAGACCGGCCTCGTAGCCGAACTGCGCCGTCCAGTCACCGAGGACGGGGGGACGCGGCGAGAGGTCGTTGGCATCCATCTCGGCGAGGTATCCCCGCATGCGGTGGTCGGCTTCGATCCAGTCGCGCGGACCGGCGATGTGGAGGATGCGACTGTGCCCGAGGTCGATGAGGTGGCGGACGGCGGCGCGCGCCCCCGCGATCTGGTCGTTGAACGACGATGTCGAGCCGGTCGACGAGACGATCTGCACCGGGACGGGAAGCTGCAGCTCGTCCAGGATCGGGACGACGCGGGTCTGCGGAGCCACGGCGATCAGCCCCTCGACGGACTGCTGCATGAGGTGGTCGATCGAGGCCCGCACGTCGTCGGGGGCGCTCGTGACCAGGCTGGTGACGGTGAGGCGGTATCCCGCGGCCCGCGCGGCCGACTCGACCGCCTGGATCATCGTGGCCACACCGAACGTCGTCGCGCGCGGGCCGAGCACGCCGATCAACCGTGACCGACTCGTGGCGAGGGCGCGGGCGGCCTGGTTGGGCACGAACTTCAGTTCCGCGATCGCGGAACGCACCCGCGCGGCCGTCTCGGGCCGCAGTTGGGGGCTGTTGTTGATGACGCGCGAGACCGTCTGGTACGAGACCCCCGCGAGACGCGCGACGTCGCGGATGCTGGGGGCCCGGCCCGTGGCATCCGGAAGGTCGGTCTCGCTCATGGTTCGCCTCTTTGCGTCAACGGTCCCTGCGTGACCGGTCACACGAGGATAACCCGGCGCTTCGCCCGGTGCGTGACGGGGCCACCCGCGCCGGTCAGGATTCGAGCAGGGCGCGATAGAACCGGATGCCGCGGAGCCAGGAATCCACGCGGATCCGCTCGTCCGGGGCGTGCAGCGCGTCGCGCTCCGGACGCGTGAGGTGGAAGGGCGCGAAGCGGTACACGTGCGGCGTGAGGCCGGTGTAGAAGCGGCTGTCGCTCGCCCCGAGCTGCAGATAGGGCAGGGGGACGACGTCGTCTCCCAGCGTCGTGACCACGGCGGTCGCGAGGCGACGCCACGCTTCGCCCTGCCAGGGGGACACGGGAGAGGGGTCGCCGCCGCTGCGCAGCTCGATGTCCACCCGCGGATCGGCGACCGCGCGACGCAGGTGCACCGAGACGTCGGAGAGGGTGTCGCCGGTGAGGAGCCGCACGTTCACGGTCGCCCGTGCCGTGGTGGCGAGGACGTTCTCCCCCGCCGCCCCTTCGAGGCGCGTGACGACGGCCGTGGTCCGCACGAGGGCGTTCGTTTCGGGGCCGAGGCGCGAGAAGGCGGCCGTGACGAGCGGGGCGGAGACCGCGGTGCGGCGGAAGAGGGTCCGGAAGGGCTCGCCGCTGTGAGCCGCGGCGGTGCCGAGCATCGCGCGCACCGGGTCGGAGAGCCGCAGCGGGAACGGACGGCGGCGCAGGCGG
>JARBUN010000173.1 GCA_029239635.1 Microbacterium sp.
CCCCTCCCGTACTCACCCGCGGTGAGGTTTCTTCCCGACGACCCACCCCCACCCGACCACGACCCCGACCACGCCCCGTTCTAACCCGACACCCACCAGAGACTGCCCGCGCGCCCGCAACCCCTCCACCCGAACCGACCAGCAACCCACGCTCGCGCCGCGCCCACGCCAACTCGCATCGCAACGCCCGCGCCCACGCGCACACGCATGCCCACGCCCACTCGGACCCCTGCGTCCGCGCTCGCACCCCGACGCCCACTCGCACCGCCTCGCCGCACCGCCTTGCCTTGCCTCGCCTCACCTCATCGCGCGCACCGCCTTGCCTCACCGCATCGCCTCGCCTCGCCTCGCCTCGCCTCGCCTCGCCTCGCCTCCGACGCTCGCGCCCACTGGCACCGCCGCATGAACCGCTGTGCTAGCGTCGCCCGCAGTGACACGGGGTGCCCGCCAGGGCTGAGAACACACCCGTCGAACCTGATCTAGTTCGTACTAGCGAAGGGATGTCGCGAATGGTCGTTCGCACGTCGTCGTCTCCGTCCACCCCTGCCGCGGACCCCACGGGAGACCCTGCGGAAGCCTCCGCGAAAGCGCTGGCGCTCCTCCGCACGGCATCACCGCTCACGCAGTGCATCACCAACGCGGTGGTGACCAACTTCACCGCCAACGCGCTGCTCGCCCTCGGCGCAGCTCCCGCGATGTGCGACATCCCCGGCGAGGCCGGGATGTTCGCGGGGATCGCCGGCGGGCCTCCCCGTGCGCACGGCGCTCGCCCACGAACTGCTCGACGCGCGCCCGGCGATCATCCGCGGCAACGCGTCCGAGATCCTCGCCCTGGCCGGCGTGGGCGCGGGCGGCCGCGGCGTCGACGCGACCGACGCCGCCGACGACGCCCTCGACGCCGCTCGCGCTCTCGCCGTGCGCACCGGAGGCACCGTCGCCGTCTCCGGCGAGACGGACCTGATCGTGGATGCCACCCGCACGGCCCGCATCCCCGGCGGAAGCGTCCTGCTGACCAAGGTCACCGGAGGCGGCTGCGCCCTGGGCGCCGCGATGGCGTCCTTCGCGGCCGTCGCCGAACCGTTCGACGCCGCGATCGCAGCGAGCGTCGTGTGGGCCGTGGCGTCGGAGCGGGCGGCATCCGGAGCACGAGGGCCGGGATCGTTCGCCGTCGCCTTCCTCGACGAGCTCGCGCAGGTCGAGCCCGCCGACCTTCGAGCCCGCGTGGAGGTCACGCGATGACCGACCTCTCCCTCCACCTCGTCACCGACCACCGCGTCCCGTTCCCGCGCCTGCGCGACATCGTCGACGAGGCCGTCACCGCGGGCGTCACGGTCGTCCAGCTGCGCGACAAGCTCGCCACCGGCGGCGAGCTCTTCGCCCGGACCCTCGACCTCGCCGACGTCGTCGCGGGGCGCTGCACCTTCGTCGTCGACGACCGCCTCGACATCGTGCTGGCCGCGCGCGACCGCGGCGCGCGGGTCGATGGCATCCACCTCGGGCAGAGCGACCTTCCCGTCGACGCCGCGCGCGCCCTCCTCGGCCGCGGCGCCCTCGTGGGCTGGACGGCGAACACCCCGGCGCACCTGGCCGCGGCCGCCGCCTTCCCGGAGGGCACCGTCGACTACCTCGGCGTGGGCGTCATCCGCGCCACGGCGACGAAGCCCGACCACCCGCAGCCGCTGGGCGTCGACGGTCTCGCCGAGCTGGCGGCATCCACCGCACTGCCGTGCGTCGCGATCGGCGGCATCGGCGTCGACGACGTCGCCGCCCTGCGCCACGCGGGAGCGGCGGGAGTCGCCGTCGTCTCCGCGGTGTGCGCGGCCGATGATCCCGGCGCGGTCGTGCGCGAGCTCCGAGCGGCGGCGGCATGATCCCCCGCGTCCTCAGCATCGCCGGCACCGACCCCACCGGGGGTGCCGGCGTCCAGGCCGACCTCAAATCCATCGCCGCGTTCGGCGGCTACGGCATGGCGGTCGTCACCGCGCTCGTCGCCCAGAACACCCGCGGCGTCCGCGAGGTGCACGTGCCGCCCACGGCGTTCCTCGACGCGCAACTGCGCGCCGTCAGCGACGACGTCGAGATCGACGCGGTCAAGATCGGAATGCTCGGCTCGGGCGACATCGCGGCGACGGTCGATGCCTGGCTCGCCGCGGTGCGCCCGCCCCTCGTCGTCCTCGATCCCGTCATGGTCGCGACCAGCGGCGACCGCCTGCTCCACCGCGACGCCGAAGACGCCGTCCGCGCGCTCTGTCGCCGAGCCGATCTGGTCACCCCCAACCTCCCCGAGCTCGCCGTCCTCGTCGACGCGCCCGTCGCCACCACCTGGGACGCCGCGGTCGCCCAAGCCCAGAGCCTCGCCGAGAACGCCGACACGACAGTCCTGTTGAAGGGCGGCCACTTCGGCGGCGAGCAGAGCCCGGATGCCATCGTCGACGCCGCCGGCGTGCACCCGGTGCCCGGGCGCCGCGTCGCCACCCGCCACACGCACGGCACGGGCTGCTCGCTGTCGTCCGCGATGGCGACCCTCGCCGCCCACGGCATTCCCTGGCCCGCGGCGCTGGGACGCGCGAAGCAGTGGCTCACCGGCGCCCTCGAGCACGCCGACGCCCTGCACGTCGGCCACGGCAACGGCCCCATCGACCACCTGCACGAACTCCGTCCGCACATCGACCTCGGCCGGTCGTGGAGCTCCGAGCGATGGGATGCCACCGCCTCGACCCGCGCCGACGTCGACGCCTGCGCGTTCGTGCGGGGGCTGGCATCCGGGAACCTGGATCGCACCGCGTTCACCTGGTACCTCGGTCAGGACCTGCTCTACCTGCGGGAGTACGCGCGCGTCCTCGCGCGGGCCGCGGCGCTCGCCCCCTCGGTCGACGAACAACGTTTCTGGGCCGCGGCCTCGGTGTCCTGCCTCGAAGAAGAAGCGGCACTCCACCAGTCGCACGTCGACCCGGCCGGGCTCGAGCCCGCGGCATCCACCCGGAACTACACCGACCACCTGCACGCGGCGTCCGCGTCGGGCTCGTACCCGGTCCTGGTCGCGGCGATCCTGCCGTGCTTCGTGCTCTACACCGACATCGGCGTCCGCTGGCGCGGCACGTTCGACACCGACCACCCGTACGCCGACTGGCTCACCGCCTACGGCGACGAGCAGTTCGCGGTGTCGTCGGCCACCGCCGCCCGGATCACGGATGCCGCGGCGCACGCGGCATCCCCCACCGTCCGGGCCGCGATGGCCGCGGCCTACGACCGCTCGATGGCGCTCGAACTCGCCTTCTTCGAAGCGCCGCTGCGGCGCGTGCCGTGAGCGGGGTCGGCTCGTGCCGTGAACGGGGTCGACGCGTGCCGGAAGCGGGGTCGGCGCGTGCCGTGAGCGGGGTCGGCGCTCAGCCGCTCTTGCGACGGAACTCGCGCTTGGTCACGGCAGCGTGCGTCCCGTGCACCGCCGAACTGCCGTCGAGGTGCGCCTGACCTGAGCGCTGCTGCCCGTTCTTCTTCTCCAGCGCCTCACGGAACTTGCGCTTCATGTCGTCGGAGGCCGAGGCGTCCGAGGTCTCGTCGGTACTCATGTCCCCACCCTAGGCATGCCCCGCCCGCCACGCGACCACGCCGACGGGGCCAGCCCGGCGAGGCG
>JARBUN010000174.1 GCA_029239635.1 Microbacterium sp.
GGAGCGCACCGCCTACGGCTACAAGCGCCAGGACCCGTACAACAAGCTGTTCGAGGACCGCGTCATCTTCCTGGGCGTCCAGGTCGACGACGCCTCGGCCGACGACGTCATGGCCCAGCTGCTCGTTCTCGAGTCGCAGGACCCCGACCGCGACATCATCATGTACATCAACTCGCCCGGTGGCTCGTTCACGGCCATGACGGCGATCTACGACACGATGCAGTACGTCTCGCCGCAGATCCAGACGGTCGTTCTCGGACAGGCCGCCTCCGCGGCATCCGTCCTGCTCGCCGCCGGTGCCCCCGGCAAGCGTCTGGCCCTGCCGAACGCCCGCATCCTGATCCACCAGCCCGCCATGGGCGAGGCCGGTCACGGGCAGGCGTCCGACATCGAGATCCAGGCCGCCGAGATCCTCCGGATGCGCACCTGGCTCGAGGAGACCATGGCGCGCCACACCGGCCAGGATGCCGCGAAGGTCAACAAGGACATCGACCGTGACAAGATCCTCTCCGCCGCCGAGGCGATGGAGTACGGCATCGTCGACCAGGTCCTGACCACGCGCAAGCGCCAGCCGGCGGCACTCACCGCCTGACGCGCGAGCGTCCCCGACACGCCCCGCAGACCCGTTTCGGTCTGCGGGGCGTCGTCACGCGAGGAGAACGGATGCCGCGCTTCGCCCTGGGCGATCAGAACGGCACCGCGCGCGCAAATGCCCTCGGTTCGCTCGGGCACGGGTTAGGCTCGTGGCACACAGGCGTGAGGGCGCCGGGTGACGAGGAGGAACAGGCATGGCACGCATCGGGGAAAGCGCCGATCTGTTCAAATGCTCCTTCTGCGGAAAGAGCCAGAAGCAGGTGCAGCAGCTGATCGCCGGTCCCGGCGTGTACATCTGCGACGAGTGCGTCGAGCTCTGCAACGAGATCATCGAAGAGCGCATGGCCGAGTCCTCGGCCGGTGAGGTCGCGGAATTCGACCTGCCCAAGCCGCGAGAGATCTTCTCGTTCCTCGAGGAGTACGTCGTCGGCCAGGAGTCCGCCAAGCGCGCTCTCGCCGTCGCCGTCTACAACCACTACAAGCGCGTCCGGTCGCACGGCACGCTCCAGCCCGCCGAGGCCCGCGCCGAAGAGATCGACATCGCGAAGAGCAACATCCTCCTGCTCGGCCCCACCGGCTGCGGGAAGACGTACCTCGCGCAGACTCTCGCGAAGCGCCTCAACGTCCCCTTCGCAGTGGCGGATGCCACGGCCCTGACCGAAGCCGGCTACGTCGGCGAAGACGTCGAGAACATCCTCCTCAAGCTCCTGCAGGCCGCCGACTTCGACGTGAAGCGCGCCGAGACGGGCATCATCTACATCGACGAGGTCGACAAGATCGCCCGCAAGGCCGAGAACCCCTCGATCACACGCGATGTGTCGGGGGAGGGCGTGCAGCAGGCGCTGCTGAAGATCCTCGAGGGCACGGTCGCCTCGGTTCCGCCGCAGGGCGGCCGGAAGCACCCCCATCAGGAGTTCATCCAGATCGACACGACGAACGTTCTCTTCATCGTCGCGGGAGCCTTCGCCGGCCTCGAGGAGATCATCTCGGCGCGTGTCGGCAAGCACGGCGTCGGCTTCGGCGCTCCGTTGCAGCGCAAGGAGGACGCGCCCGACCTGTTCAGCGAAGCGCTGCCCGAAGACCTGCACAAGTTCGGGCTGATCCCCGAGTTCATCGGTCGCCTGCCCGTCGTGGCATCCGTCTCGCCCCTGGACCAGGACGCCCTCATGGAGATCCTCACGGCCCCGCGCAACGCGCTCGTCAAGCAGTACCAGCGCATGTTCGAGTTCGACGGGGTGCAACTCGAGTTCGACGAAGACGCCCTGCGCGCCATCGCCGACCTCGCGGTCGCCCGCAAGACCGGTGCTCGCGGTCTGCGCGCGATCCTCGAGGACGTGCTCGGTCCGATCATGTTCGAAGTACCCTCCTCCGACGACATCGCGAAGGTCGTCATCACCCGCGCGGCCGTGGAAGACGGCGCTCAGCCGACGATCGTGCTGGCGCAGAAGCGCCGCAGCGCCTGACGCGGGTGGGCGGCTGGCGGGGGCGCGGCGCGTCGCTGCAGGTCCGTCCCCTTTCTGTCGGCGGGATCGCGCGGGGTGCGCGGTTGGTCGTGCGTGACACACCCGCGGCGGCGCTGGCCCTCACGCTCGATGCTCTCCAGCAGGAGCGATTCGACCTCGGCGACGATCGCATCCCCCGGGCACTCCGCGATCGCGGCTCGGAATGGATCGCGCAGGACGTCCGCATCGGCCATCCGAATCCCTCGTGGAACACGGGATTCCTGGATGCCATGTTGTCGGACTCTCTGCTGACGGTGGTCCCCGGTCTCCGGCGTCACGTGACGCCCACCGTGGTCGTCGCCAGTGCGCGGCCGCACGAGAAGGGAGCGGAGGTCGTCGTGTTCTCGCACGTGACCATTCGCGGGTGGACATCATCGAACGATGCCGCACCGCTGCTGAAGGCGGCTCTCGATCGCGTCGGGACGTCCGGGAAGGTCATGTCCCGGGAGCCCCTGCACGGCATCCCCAACGACGGCGCCCCGGCCTCGCAGGCCTTCGTGCGAGACGTTCTCGGCTGGCGCTAGCGAGTGCGGACCGCGCGACGCTGCGGTTCATGGGGCTGGGCTCGGCGGCGGTTGGCGACGGGGGCGACGTCGGGGTCGGGGGTCCGCCTAGGGTTCCCGGATGAATCTGGGCGGGCGCGGGATTGCGCGGTGGGGGAGCGACGCTGCGGTTCGTGGGGCTGGGCTCGGCGATGGTTGACGACGGGGCGACGCTGTCGTCGGGGACGAGGCCGCGGCTCCGCCTACGGCCCCCCACGAGCACCGGTCGGGCGCTGGGCTGCGCGACCGGAAGATGACGTTCTCACCGAGACCGGGTCGGCTGGGGGCGGCCCGCACAGGTGTCGGAACCAAGGCCCTTCTACACACCTCGGCAATGTCGGCATTCATCCCCACACAGCCCTCCGGAGCCCCTTGAATGTCGGACCCCCTGGCTAGCATGCACACATGTCTATCGACGTCT
>JARBUN010000175.1 GCA_029239635.1 Microbacterium sp.
GAAGACGTCACCGAGGTCGAGTACCGCCAGTTGCGGCTCGAGAACGTGGTGCTCGTCGGCGTCCACCCGCAGGGCTATCAGGCGGATGCCGAGAACTCCCTCCGCGAGCTCGCCGCACTCGCCGAGACGGCCGGTGCGGTCGTGCTCGACGGCGTGCTGCAGCGGCGGCCGCACCCCGACCCGGCGACCTACGTCGGCCGCGGCAAGGCCGAGGAGCTGCGTGACATCGTCGCCGCCGTCGGCGCGGACACCGTCATCGCCGACACCGAACTCGCGCCCAGCCAGCGTCGCGCCCTCGAAGACGTCGTGAAGGTCAAGGTGATCGACCGCACCACGGTCATCCTCGACATCTTCAGCCAGCACGCGAAGAGCCGCGAGGGCAAAGCTCAGGTCGAGCTCGCCCAGCTCGAGTACCTGCTCCCGCGTCTGCGCGGCTGGGGTGACTCGATGTCACGGCAGGCCGGTGGACAGGTCGGTGCCGGCGGCGCGGGTATGGGTTCGCGTGGTCCGGGTGAGACGAAGATCGAACTCGATCGGCGCCGCATCCGCACCAAGATGGCGCTGCTGCGCAAGCAGCTGCGGGACTTCGCGCCCGCCCGCGCGGCCAAGCGCGCCGAGCGCAAGCGTCACACGATCCCCTCCGTCGCCATCGCCGGGTACACCAACGCCGGGAAGTCGAGTCTGCTCAACCGTCTGACCAGCGCGGGAGTGCTGGTGGAGAACGCGCTGTTCGCGACCCTGGATGCCACCGTCCGCCGTTCCGAGACCACCGACGGCCGCGTGTACACGCTCACCGACACGGTCGGCTTCGTGCGCAACCTCCCGCACCAGCTCGTGGAGGCGTTCCGCTCGACCCTGGAGGAGGTCGGCGATGCCGACGTCATCCTGCACGTCGTCGACGCGTCGCACCCCGATCCGGCCGCGCAGCTGGCGACGGTGCGCGACGTGATGGGCGACGTCGAGGCCGATTTCGGCCATGAGATCGTCGTGTTCAACAAGGCCGACCTGGTCAGTGACGACGATCGTCTCGTGCTGCGCGGACTCGCTCCGCACGCGCACTTCGTGTCGTCGCGCACCGGTGAGGGGATCGAGGAGCTCCGCGCCGCGATCGAGGAGGCGTTGCCGCTTCCCGCCGTCGAGGTGCAGGCCGTCGTGCCCTACGACCGGGGCGATCTCGTCTCGGCGGTGCACGAGAGCGGTCTGATCCTGGCGCAGGAGCACCGGGAGACGGGCGGGGGCCTCGCCGGTCTCGCGGACGTCTCGACGGTGAAGCATCGGCGCGGCGGGCACCGTGCGACGTGCCACGCTTCGAAGGTGTCATCGCCGGACCCGCTGCTCCTCGCCGTCGAGGACCGCGCCCGTCGGGAGGGCTTCACCCTCGACCTCGCGCAACGCGCCGCCCTGGACCCGATGGTCCGCGCGGCGCGGCGAGCTCTCACCGGTGCCGCCGCGCGCGGGGTCTACCTCTACGGCCCGGCGGGTCGCGGAAAGTCCTGGCTCGCCGACGCCCTCTCGGCCGCCCTCCCGGCGGACCGTGCCACACGCGTGCACGTCCACGGCTTCTTCGATGACCTCCACCGCCGCATCCAGACGCACCGGGGGGAGCCGGATGCCACGACCCGCGCGCTCGATGACGTCATCGGTGGCCACCGGCTGGTGTTCTTCGACGAGTTGCACGTCCACGACCCGGGCGATGCCCGCCTTCTCACCCGACTGATCGCGCGCGTGGTGGAGCGAGGGTGCACGCTCGTGGCGACCTCGAACTACGCGCCCCGCGACCTGTTGCCCGACCCCGTCTGGCGCCACCTGTTCGTCCCCGGGATCGAGCTTCTCGAGAAGCACCTCGACGTCTTCTCTCTGGACGGGGCCGTGGACTACCGCACGCGTCCACCGGCCCGCACCTCGGGATTCCGTGCGGGGCGGTGGTCGACGGCCGCGCCCCCGGCGATCCTGACGCCTCCGCAACGGCTGTCGGTGCGCGACCGCGTGTTCACCGTGACCTCGGCCGATGACCACGCGTTGATCGCGACGTTCACCCAGCTGTGCGACTCGCCCGTGGCGCCCGCGGAGTACCGGCACTGGAGCCGGGCCCACCCGCACTGGACGATCACGGGTGTGCCGCCCCTGGATGAGGTCGGTCCCGCCGCTCAGCAGCGGTTCGTGAATCTCATCGACGTCCTCGTGGATGCCGACATCCCCCTCGACGTGCATTCGTCCGTCGACCTCGAGACGTTCTTGTCGCGCACGACGGAGCGGCCCGACGCATTCCGCATGGCGAGCCGCTTGCGGCTGCTGCGGCGGAGCTGAACGCGCCGGGCGGGAGTGCCCGGCGTGTCGGCCGGCTCTGGGCGAACGCCCGGTGTCTCAGTCGAGGTCGAGCGCCCGGACCCCCGGGGTCTCGAAGCCGAACACCGCACCCAGGAACCCGAGCTCGCGTTCGAGTGAGTCGACCACGGTCTCTGCGCGGCGGAAGCCGTGTCCCTCACCCTCGTACAGCACGTACGCGTGCGGAACCCCGTGCGCCTTCAGGGCGTCGCGAATGGCCTCCGCCTGAGACGGGGGAACGACTCGGTCCTCCGTGCCCTGCAGGATGAGGAGGGGGACACGGAACCGCTCGGGATGGCTGAGCGGTGACCGCTCGATGTACACGGCCTCGGCCGCGGGCAGGGGACCGATGAGCCCGTCGAGGTAGCGCGCCTCGAAGTCGTGGGTGTCTTCGGCCAGCGCCCGCGCGTCACCCACGCCGTACCGCGAGATGCCGGCCGAGAACACGTCGGTGTTCGTGACCGCCGCGAGGACGGTCCACCCGCCCGCGGAGCCCCCCGCGATCGCGAGGCGTTCGGGATCGGCGAGTCCCGCGTCGGCGAGAGCGGATGCCGCAGCGGCGACGTCATCGACGTCGACCACGCCCCACTGCCCCTTCAGACGGTCGCGGTAGGCGCGGCCGTACCCGGTGGATCCGCCGTAGTTGACGTCGAGCACGCCGATCCCGCGGCTGGTGAAGAACGCCGTCTTCGCCGAGGGAGCCGGCCCGACCTGCGACGTGGGGCCGCCGTGCACGAGCACGACGTAGGGCGGACGTTCGTCCGCGGGGGCGGTGACGTCGGGGTTGGTCGGTGCATAGGCGAACGCGTGCACCGGACCGTGCGGCCCCTCGGTCTCGAGCGCGAGGGCCGTCGGCATCCATTCGTCTCCCCACGGGCCCGCACCGCCCATGACCAGATCGACGGAGCCCAGGGCGAGGTCGATGAGCCAGAGGCCCGAGCGGCCCCCCGCGTCGGTTCCCGACACGAGCACGCGGGAGCCGTGGGCGTCGTCGACCGCGGTTCCCGACACGGCGGGGACCTCCAGCGGACGGATCCCGGAGGGAGCGATCTCGACGACCTCGTCGCCGCCGTCGGTCCGCACGGCGACGATGCGGCCATCGTCGGTGGCACCGAACCAGCGCGTCCCGAGGACCCACAGTCCGCCGCCGGTGTCGGCGTCGGCGGGCGCGACCGGTTGCGCATCGCCGTCGAGGGGGTGGCGGAAGAGGTTCCATCGCCCGTCGGGGTCGTCGGCGTAGAGAAGCTCGTCGTCGCCGATCCAGACGGGCTGCAGGGGGGCGCGGTCCGGGCCTCCGGCGATGTCGCGCACCGTGTGCGCCTCGAGATCGGCGACGCGGACGCTCGTGGCATCCCACGGCATGTCGGGGTGGTTCCACGCGACCCAGGCGAGATGACGCCCGTCGGGCGACAGCGCGGGCTGCGCGAGGAAGTCGGTGCCGCCGGCGAGGACCTCTGCCGCCCCCTCGCCGTCGGTGGCGATGCGCACGATCGCGCGGACCGGAACCCGATCGGAGCCGTGCGTCTCGCGGACGGCGAGGAGGACGCCGTGCTCGAACCTCAGCCCGCCGTGACGCACGGCGTCGTCGGCCGGGGTGAGGGGGCGCGCCGCGCTGCCCGGACGGAGCGCGTAGACGCGCTGATCGGTCTTCTCGACGTAGAACAGCTCACCGTCGTCGGACGCCGTCCACGCGCCGCCGCCGTACTCGTGGACGGCGGA
>JARBUN010000064.1 GCA_029239635.1 Microbacterium sp.
TGGAGCGCAACGCCGCCGTGGTGCTCTTCACGGCGCGGTTCGTGCCGTTCGCCCGGCTCGCGGTGAACCTCGCGGCGGGGGCGGCGCGCGTGAACCCGGCGCGGTACCTCGGAGTCGCGGCGCTGGCGGCCCTGGCGTGGGCGGCGTATCAGGCGGTCATCGGTGCGGTGGTCGCGGCGGTGGTGCCGGGCGGACCGGTCGTCGCGGTGATCGTCTCGATCGTCGTGGCGGTGGGGATCGGCGTCGGCATCGACGTGGTGCTCGCGCGGCGGGCGAAGCGGCGGGCGGCGGTTCGGAGCTGAGGGGGCTGACGCGGGGGCGGCGAAGGGCTCCTGCGACGCGGGCAGCGCCGAGGCGCGTTCCCCCGAGTGAAGCTCGCAGAACGCCGCGCATCTCGGAGTTCCCGCGCGATTCCTCCGAGGAACGTGACGCTCTCCGAGATTCCGGATGCCGAGACCCGGCGCTCAGATCAGCGCGAGCGTCCGCTCCGCGGCGTCGACCAGCGCTCGACCGTACGACGGACCGTGGCCCGCTGCGTGCACAGCCAGAGGATGCAGCTGGTGCAGCGGCACGCGCTCCCGCCACCCGTCGCGCAGCGGTCGCGCGCGATCGTACGCCGCGAGGAACCGCTCGAGGAAGGGGCAGCCGAACAGCGCGAGCATCGCCAAGTCGGTCTCGCGGTGGCCGCCGTGCGCCGCGGGGTCGATGAGCACCACGGCCTCGTCCGTCCACAGGACGTTCCCCGCCCACAGGTCGCCGTGCAGGCGCGCGGGCGGCTCGTCGTCGTCGAAGGCTCCCGCGGCGATGACCGCGCACGCGCGACGGACGACGTCTGCTCCGGATGCCGACAGGTTCCCCGCCGCGACCGCGATCGGCACGAACGGCTCGACGCGCTGGCGGGCGTAGAACGCGCCCCAGGTCGCCGTCGGGCGCGCGGGCTGCGGGCGCCGGCCGATGAAGATGTCCCCCTCCCACCCCGGCGGCGGGGAGCCGAAGGAGTCCGCCCCGGCAGCGTGGGTCGCGGCGAGCGCGGACCCGAAGGCGTCTGCGACCTCGACGGTGGGCCGCCCCTCGGTGACGCGGTCGAGAATGATCCGGTCGTCGGCCACGGCGCGAACGCGGACGACGCGCGCTCCGTCCGCCGCGGCGAGCCAGCGCAGTCCCGCCGCTTCCGCGGCGAAGAAGGCGGTGGGGGCATCGGCCCGGGTCTTCACGTGCGCATCCATCGATCCAGTCTGTCGCGATGTCGGAGGCCCCGGGCACGATGGAGGGATGAGCGACGGCTACGACCCGGACTTCCTCGGCATCCCTCTCCCCCTCCCCGCGCCGGTCGTGCCGACGACGCGGCTCGACTACCCCCGGTTCTCGGTGCTTCTCGACGAGCAGCGTCGCTTCGCGGCGGTGACCGGCGTCGTGGTGGACGGGGCGACCCTTCGCGAGCAGCCACGCACCGGGGAATGGCGCCTCGACCCGCGTGTACCCGCCGGTGCGCAAGCCGGCCCCGAGGTCTACAGCCGCAACGATCTCGACCGCGGGCACCTCGTGCGTCGGCGCGACCCCGGCTGGGGCTCCGCGAGAGAGGCTCAGGATGCCACCGAGGCCACCTTCTTCTACACGAACGCCGCGCCGCAGGCCGCGGGCTTCAACCAGTCGAAAGAGCTGTGGCTGGGCCTGGAGGATCACGTGCTCACCTACGCCGAGACCACCGACCAGCGCCTCGCGGTGTTCACCGCGCCGGTGCTCGGCGACGCGGATCCGCCGTATCGCGGCATCCGTGTTCCCCTGCGATTCTGGAAGATCGCGGCGTGGCGCGACGGCGACGCTCTGGCCGCGGCGGGGTTCGTCCTCGATCAGACCGAGCTCGTCGACACGCGGCAGGGACTGACGATCCCGCCGCTCGGCGCGTTCCGCACGTTCCAGGTGCCCATCGCGGACCTCGCGACCGAAGCGCGGATCGATGCGGGTCCGCTCGCGGCGGCCGACACGTTCGTGCGGCGCGGGCTCCGTCCCGTCGCCGCGCGCGAGCTCCGGAGCGTCGACGACATCGTGCTGTGACCGGCACAGCCCGCGCCGGGCCGGGCCGCGGTCGCTGAGCCCGGGCCATTGCTTCCCATCGGACCGCCGCGCCCGCCGGCGCCGCCACGCGCCCCGGTCCTCTCGACGGGCTCAGAGACCTCGCGTCGACGGGCTCGGCGACGTCTCGCGGACTCGGGACGTCAGCTCACGCGCACCGCGTGCAGCAGCGTGTCGATCGCGGACGCGGTGTGGCCCCCGCGCAGTTCGGCATCCGCACTCGTCCGGGTGATGCGCGCGCACCGCTCGATGCGGAACCGGTCGTCGAGGGCGCTGCGCAGCAGCTCGGGCGTGTAGAGGATCGCGGGGTCGGCCGGACCGTGCCCGCCCGCGGCGATGTTGTCGACGTCGTGCCCGATGACCACGAGCGCTCCCCCGGGCTTCACCCACCCCGCCATCCGCGCGACGGCCGCCGCGCTGTCGACCAGGTGGAGGTAGCAGGACACCACCAGATCGACGGATGCCACGGGCTCCCACTCGTGCACGTCGGCGCGCACCCAGGTGACGGAATCACCGCCGGCGCGGGCCGCGGCGAGCGCGAGCCCCTCCGCCGAGAAGTCGATGCCGGTGCAGGCCCAGCCCCGGTCCGCGAGCCAGACGGCGGTGCGTCCATCCCCCGTGGCGACATCGATCGCGGTGCCGGGCGTGAGCTGCGCGAGGATCTCCCGCACGGCGGCGGGCGGTTCGGCGGCCCAGACTCCCCCGGCGGAGGCGCGGTAACGTTCGTCCCACTGCACGGCATCCATTCGGCATCCTCTCGTCGCCCCCACCTTAGAGCCGCCGGTGCGCCGTGTCGCGGCCCACGGCCGCCGCAGAATCGGAGGCGGGCGCGAGATCCGGAGATCTCCGGCGAATCGGTCCGGATCTGCCGGCGATCTCCGAATCCGATGTGCCTCGTACTCGCGGCGCCCGCAGCCGTGACGCCTCGCCCTCGGGCCGGGGTGTGCACCCTCGCCCCGGCCGCTCCCGCGACGACCGGGCACGCGAAAGCCCCGCCACCCACACGGGCGACGGGGCTTTCGCGAGAGATCACTCCCCCGACAGACCACCCAGCAGGTGACCGAACGAGCGGCCCTCGCCGAGGTACGACGATGGGTCGAACGGGTCGGCGTCGCGAGCGGGCTCCCGGGCCGCGATGGCCTCGGCGAACTCGCGGGCGCCGCGGTCGACGCGCGAGCCGAGCGGAGCCACCTCGTCCGCGTTGGATCCCCAGTCACTGGATGCCGCGAACACACCGGTCGGCACGGGATCTGCGTGCAGGTAGGTGAAGAGCGGACGGATCGCGTAGTCGATCGCGAGCGAGTGCCGCGCGGTTCCGGCGTTCGCGCCGATGAGCACGGGGGTTCCGGCGAGCGCCTGGGGGTCGAGCACGTCGATGAACGACTTGAACAGCCCCGAGTAGCTCGTGGAGAAGATGGGCGTGACGGCGATGATGCCGTCGGCCGAGACGACCGTGTTGATCATCTGCTCGAGCGCGGGCGGCGCGAAACCGGTGAGCAGATTGTCGGTGAGGTCGTGGGCGTAGTCGCGCAGCTCGAACACGTCGGCCGTGGCCTCGATGCCCCTCTCGCGCAGCTCCGCCAGAGCGGCGTGCGCGAGACGGTCACCGAGCATGCGCGTCGACGAGGGCGTCGACAGGCCCGCGGTGATCACCGCGATGCGACGAGCGGTCACGTCAGGCACCGACCTTCGTCGCGGCCGCACCGAAGGCACTGCCGGGCTGGGCGGCATCCTGGTACGGGCTGCCGGCGACCATGTTGTCCCCGCGGTTCGCTCCGGGAACCGCCTGGCGCGGAGCCGCTCCGGCGTAGATCTTCTCGACGAGGTTGGCGTGCGTGGGAGCGTCGGGCACCTCGGCGGGACGGTTCTTCTGCAGCTCCTTGCGGAGCACCGGCACGACCTCGGAACCGAGGATGTCGAGCTGCTCGAGCACCGTCTTGGTGGGAAGACCCGCGTGGTCGATGAGGAACAGCTGGCGCTGATAGTCACCGTAGGTCTCGCGCATCGAGGCGTAACGGTCGATGATCTGCTGCGGCGACCCGACGGTCAGCGGGGTCATCTCGCTGAAGTCCTCGAGGCTCGGGCCGTGGCCGTACACCGGCGCGTTGTCGAAGTACGGACGGAACTCGCGCACCGCGTCCTGCGAGTTCGCGCGCATGAACACCTGACCGCCGAGGCCGACGATCGCCTGCTGGGGCGTGCCGTGACCGTAGTGCGCGAAGCGCTCGCGGTACAGCGTGATGAGGCGCTGGTAGTGCTCCTTGGGCCAGAAGATGTTGTTCGCGAAGAAGCCGTTGCCGTAGTACGCGGCCTGCTCGGCGATCTCGGGCGTGCGGATCGAGCCGTGCCACACGAACGACATCCTCCCGCCACAGCTTGTGCAGCAGGTCGTAGTTCTCGATGGTCAGGGGCAGACCCTGGCGGATGTCCTTGCCGAACCAGGGGTAGACCGGGCCGGTGTTGCCGCGGCCGAGCATGAGGTCGGCGCGACCGCCCGACACGTGCTGCAGCATCGCGAAGTCCTCGGCGATCTTCACCGGGTCGTTCGTGGTGATGAGCGTCGTCGAGGTCGTGAGGATCAAGCGCTCGGTCTGAGCGGCGATGTACGCCAGCGTCGTGGTCGGTGACGACGACCAGAACGGCGGGTTGTGGTGCTCACCGAGGGCGAAGACGTCGAGACCGACCTCCTCGGTGTGCCGGGCGATCGTGAGGGTGTCCTTGATGCGCTGAGCTTCGCTGGGCGTCTTGCCCGTGGTCGGGTCCTGGGTGATGTCGCTCACCGTCATGACACCGAACTGCATTCCGGGCCAGGTGTTCTCACTCATGATGCGCCTCCTATTTGTATGCATCTGAATATACATGCTGAAACGCACGACACCGAGGTTTATTCCGCCGTACCCCATCGGCATCCGGAATCCACCCCCGTGGACCGCCCGTCCCGGTCCGTCTAGCCTCGCTGACGATGACGGATGCCACCACCTCCCCACCCCCGAGAACCCGTGTGCCGTTCTGGGACAACGCGCGCTTCGGCGCGATCGTGCTCGTCGTCTTCGGCCACGCGATCCAGCGGCTGACCTACGACTCGGATGCCGCGGAGGCCCTGTACCTGCTCGTCTACGCGTTCCACATGCCGCTGTTCGCGCTCGTCGCCGGGTTCTTCTCGTCGTCGGCCGAGCCGACCCGCCGCCGCATGGCGCGACTGTTCACCGACCTGATCGCGCCCTACGTCATCTTCGAGACGCTGTGGACGATCACGCAGTTCCTCGTCACGGGGAGGACCAACCTCGACCCCGCCCAGCCGTCGTGGACGCTGTGGTTCCTGCTCGCGCTCGCGCTGTTCCGACTCGTGCTCCCGTACCTCGCGCTGCTTCGGGCACCGGTGGTGTGGGCCCTGGCGATCTCGGTCGTCGCCGGGTACCTCCCGAGCATCGACTCGACGTTCTCCGTGTCGCGCTTCCTCGGTCTGTTGCCCTTCTTCACCCTCGGGTGGTGGCTGCGCGAGCACGACGTGATCGCGCGCGCGGGGCTGCTGACGACGCGGCCCCTCTGGCTCCGGGCCACCGCTGCGGGCGTGCTGGTCGGCGCGGGCGCCCTCGCCTTCGCCTTCGTCGATGTCTGGCGCGACGTGCGCCTGGGGACGTGGTTCTTCTTCGTCGACGCCTACGCCGACCTCGACGCGCCGCAGTGGTGGGCGGGGGCCGTGCGGCTCGCGATCATCGCGCTGGCGCTCGTCTTGATGACGGCGTTCCTGCTGCTCATCCCCCGGCGCGAGACGTCGTGGACGCACCTCGGCCGATACACGATGTACGTGTACCTGCTGCACACCTTCGTGCTGTACCCGTTCCGCCAGTCGGGCGTGCTGCGCGGCCTGGAGCCGATGTGGCTGTGGATCCCCGTGGTGGCCGTCGCGAGCGTTCTGATCGCCGTGGCGTTGTCGAGTCGTCCGGTGCGCCGCCTCACCCGCCCCCTGGTGGAGCCCCGGATGCCGTGGCTCTTCCGCGACCGCGAGCTCGGCGCCGCCACCCCTCGATAAACGCTTGCTGCACTCGCAAACGCTCGCCGAGAGCGTTTACCAGTGCAGCAAGCGTTCATCGGCTCGGCGGGGACGGGCGGCGGGCGGCGGCGCCACGCCGAGGCGCGACCGCTACGCGCCGAGCAACCCCGCCCCGATCGACGCCCCCGAGGCCGGAGCCGGCGGCACCGCCCAGAGCCCGGAGCCGACGTGGCGGATGTACTCGCCCATGGCATCCGTCGACAGCGCCTTCTGCAGCGCGATGAAGCGGTCGGGGCTCTTCTGGAACGACAGGAAGAACAGGCCCGCGTTCAGCCGGCCGAGGTCGGTCGTGCCGTCGACGAAGTTGTAGCCGCGACGCAGGATCCGGATGCCCCCGTTGTTGTCGGGATGCGCCCGGCTCACGTGGCTCCGCGGGTCGATGCGGGGCTTGCCGCCGGCATCCGTCGCCGCGAAGTCGGGAGCGGTGAACTCGTCGCCGCCCGACAGCGGCGCCCCCGCGCCCTTGTCGCGACCGATGACGCGGTCCTGCTCGGCGAGGCGGGTGCGGTCCCACGTCTCGATGAGCATCGCGATGCGCCGAGCCACGAGGTAGGACCCGCCCGCGAGCCACGCCGGACCCTCGGATGCCGAGACCCAGACGTTCTGCTCGAGCGCCGCCGTGTCGTCGGCGAGGATGTTGGCCGTGCCGTCCTTGAAGCCGAAGAGGTTGCGCGGCGTGGTCTGGGCGGCCGTGGTCTTGGACGTGCGACCGAACCCCAACTGGGACCACCGGATCGTCGCGCGGCCGAAGGCGATGCGGCTGAGGTTGCGGATCGCGTGCACGGCCACCTGCGGGTCGTCGGCGCACGCCTGGATGCACAGGTCCCCGTCGGAGCGCAGCGGATCCAGGTCGTCGTTCAGGAACGCGGGCAGTCGCTCCAGCCCCGGCGGACGCTGCCCCTCGAGTCCGAAGCGGGCATCGAAGAGCGACGGACCGAAGCCGAACGTGATCGTGAGGTTGCTCGCCGGAAGCCCGACGGCCTCACCCGTATCGTCGGGCGGCGCGTCGGGCGATCCGCCGAGCGCTCCCGTCGCACTGACGTCGAGGCCCTGCATCATGCGCGTGGCGGCGTACGTCCAGTCCGACAGCAGTTCGGCGAGGTCGTCCCGGGTCGTGCGCGCCATCATGTCGTAGGCCGCGAAGTGCAGGTGCTCCTGCACCGGCGTCGTGATCCCCGGCTGGTGGATGCCGGATGCCGGGGCCACGGCATCCATCACCCGTCGCGCCTGGTCCTGACCGTACGCGGCACCCCCGACCAGGCCCGCGCCCGCGCCGACGACGAGGCTGGTGGCGCTCGCCCCGATCGCGAGGCCGATCAGGTCGCGGCGGGACACCCCCGCGGACGTGTCGGGGTCGGAGGGCGACGCGGCTGCCGCCGAACCCGAGGGTCCGACGGCAGCAGGGGTCTGCGCTTCGTCGCTCACGCTCATTCCAGGACCGTGACCGTCAGCTGCGACAGCGGCTCGGCCAGCGCGTTGATCAGGTCGGTGAACTGACGCTTGTCGGCCTCGGTCAGCTGCGAGTAGGGGACGAAGCCCGCGTCCGCGGAGCCGTGTGCGGCGAGGGCGGTCTCGAGGTCGGCGTACCCCTTGTCGATGCGCGTGACGAGCTCGGCACCCTTGTCGCCCTTGGACTCGGCGAAGTCGCGCACGAGCGAGAAGGCCATCTTGGAGCCCTCGACGTTCGCCGCGAAGTCGTAGAGATCGGTGCCCGACCACCAGTCCTCTTCGCCGCTGATCTTGCCGCTCGCGACTTCGTCGAGCAGCGCGATCGCGCCGTTCGAGATGCCCGCGACGCCCTGGGTGTTCAGGGCCTGGGTGAACTCGTCGCCGTGGACGTAGTCGTACAGCTCCTGCACGTCGGACACGAGCTTGTCGCCGTGCGTCTTCCGCTCGTCCGGGGTCGAGGGGGCCCAGTCCTTCCACGCGGGCGTCTCACCGTCGGCGTTCAGGGCATCCTGCGCGGGGACCCAGAGGTCCTTCTCGATGCGGTGGAACCCGGTCCAGTCCAGGCCCTCGGCCACGGCGTCGACCTCGCGATAGTCGATGCGCGGGTCGAGATCGCCCAGCGCCTCGGCGATGGGCTCGATGCGCTCGTAGTACGCCCGCACGCGGGGGAACTGCTCCTTCGCCGCGGCGTCGTCTCCTGACTCGTACGCGGCCGTGAAGGTCTTCACGGCGGGGAGCAGCTGACCGACCTGGTCCTTGACGAACGCGGCGTAGAGGTCGACCGCCTGCTGCTTCTGCTCGGCATCCGGACCCTCGACAGCGACGGCGTCGCCGGTGACCGAGAAGCCGGCCTTGCCGACGCCGTCGCCGACCATGCCGGGCTTGCAGAGGGTGAAGTAGTCGCCGGGCTGCGCGACGACGGTGAGGTTGCGCGACGCGCCCGGAGCGATGTTCTCGACCTCGCCGACGATGCGGAGACCGTCGGACGCCAGCAGGTAGAACTCCGTGACCTGGTCGCTCTTGTTGCTGACGTCGAACGCGACGGTCCCGCTGGGCGCCGAGGCGGACGACACGGCGCAGCCGTCATCGGTCGAGGTGACCGTGAGGGCTCCGGAGGCGGAGGCGTCGGTCTTTGCGACGCATCCGGCGAGGACGAGGGCGGCCGCGCCGGCCACGGCCGTAGCCGCGAGGAGGCGAGTCGGGGTCATGATGCTCCATTCGGATGGGGGACGGATGCCGCGGCGTCGGGCACGCGCGCGGCGTCGGAAGAGTTCGGGGCGGCGTGGGGCGCGGGGCTTCCGGCCGCGGGGACCCGGGCGGTCGACTTCGGGCGCCGGTTCGCGCGCACGCCGCGCACGAACAGGGGCACCACGACCGCGATGTACAGCGCCCAGGCGACGACCTGGAGCCACGTCATCGCGGGCATGAAGCCGACGGTGGCCTGCAAGAGGGCGGCGAGCGGGCCGCCGGGCGCGATGACGTCGGATACGTCGAAGGCCCATCCGAAGGGGAAACCCGCCCACCCCGTCGCGACGCCGCCGGTGACGGGGTCGAGGGTGGCACCGGCGCCGAAGGGGCCGGGCAGCGCCCCGGCCTCCTGCAGATCGTGGAAGGCGTAGGCCAGCACGCCGGCGGCGACCACGACCAGGAACCCGCCCGTCCAGGTGAAGAAACGGCCGAGGTTGAGCCGCAGCATCCCGCGCGCGATGAGCCAGCCGAGCACGACGGCGGTGACGAGTCCGAGGAGCGCCCCGAGCAGGGCGACCGGGCTGTCGCCGAAGCTCTGCACCATCGACCACAGCAGCAGCGTCGTCTCGACACCCTCGCGCGCGACCGAGACGAAGCCGATGGCCACGAGGGCCCAGACACCGCCCTGCAGGGCCTTGTCGACGCCGCCTTCCAGGCCCGCCTTGAGCGAGCGGCCGGCGCGCTGCATCCAGAAGATCATCCAGGTGACCATCGCGACCGCGAGGAGCGACATCCCGCCGCCGAGGAGCTCCTGCGCCTCGAAGGTCAGCATGTACGCGCCGAACGTGAAGATCGCGCCGACCGTCAGCGCCAGGGCGATGGCCAGACCGACGCCGATCCACAGCCGGGGCAGCGCGTCCCGGCGGCCGAGGCGCGTCAGGTAAGCGACCAGGATGCCGACGACGAGCGCGGCTTCGAGGCCTTCGCGGAGGCCGATGAGGAACGTGGCGAAGAAGCTGGCAAGCACGGGCGGGATTCCGACTTTCGGTTTCGGGGTGGGGCGCCGCGGCACTGCGGGAAGGTAAGGGCAGCCTCACCTGACCTGGACACGATACGCAATTCGGGAGCCCCTTCGCACCCCGCCGATCGGCGGGGTTTGCCCCTCGACGCCGCCCTCTCGCTCCCCGCGCCCTCCTGCGGCGCCGAGGTCCCGGCATCCGACTCCCGTCCCTCCTGCCCCGGCTCGGACACCTCCGGCCCCGGCCCGACCCCTGCCCCGCCCCGGCCCCGGCCCCGGCCCCGGCCCCGGCCCCGGCCCCGGCCCCGGCGGTAACCGTCGGCAACATTCGCCCATCGCTCGACGGATCGACCTAGCCTCGTCGCATGTCCGACCTGAATCTCCCCGTGCTCGACCTCTCCCTCCTCGACCAGGGACCGGATGCCGCCGCCCGTTTCCGCGACGAGCTGCGCGCCGCGACCCACGACGTCGGCTTCTTCTACCTGACCGGCACCGGCGTCAGCGCCGAGCTGGAGGCGAGCCTCCTCCGGGCCGCGAAGGACTTCTTCGCGCTGCCCGACGCCGAGAAGCTCGCGATCGAGAACGTGACCAGCCCGCACTTCCGCGGGTACACCCGGGTCGGCGGCGAGCGCACGCAGGGCCGCGTCGACTGGCGCGAGCAGATCGACATCGGGCCGGAGCGCGCCGCCATCGACGATCCCGACGGCCCCGGCTACAACCGTCTGGTCGGCCCCAACCTGTGGCCGGCCGCGCAGCCCGAGCTGAAGGAGGTCGTCACCGAGTGGCACGACCACCTCACCGGCGTCGCCCGCAAGCTGCTGCGCGCGTGGGCCCTCGCGCTGGGGGCCGAGGAACAGTACTTCGACCGCCACTTCGGCGATCCGCAGACCCTCATCAAGATCGTCCGTTACCCCGGCAAGGACGACCCCACGCCGCAACAGGGCGTCGGCGCCCACAAGGATTCCGGCGTCCTCACGCTGCTGTGGGTCGAACCCGGCAAGGGCGGCCTGCAGGTCGAGCGCGACGGCGAATGGGTCGACGCTCCCCCGGTGCCCGGCGCATTCGTCGTGAACATCGGCGAACTGCTCGAGTACGCGACGCAGGGCTACCTGACGGCGACGAACCACCGCGTCATCTCGCCGAAGTACCCCGACGAGCGCATCTCGGTGCCGTTCTTCTTCAACCCGGCCCTCGACTCGCGCCTGCCGATCATCGAGCTGCCCGAGGAGCTGGCATCCGAGGTCCGGGGCGTCACCGACGACCCGACCAACCCGATCCACGCGACCTACGGCGAGAACGCGCTCAAGTCGCGCCTGCGCGCGCACCCCGACGTGGCCGAGCGCTGGCACGCGGACCTGCTGGCCGCACGCGCGTCGTCCTGACCTCGCCGCCTCCTCAGTAAACGCTCGCTGCGTGCAGAAACGCTCCCCCCGAGCGTTTCCCACCGCAGCGAGCGTTTATTGCTGGAGCATCGCCCGCGGATGCGGTCCGCGCCGGGAGAACCCGCGGCATCCGGGAATGACGAAGGCCGCCCCACACCGTGGGGCGGCCTTCCAAGAATGTTTTGCGCGATAGACGCTGGTGCGATTAGCGACGCAGACCGAGACGCTCGATGAGCGAGCGGTAACGGTTGATGTCGACGTCCTGCAGGTAACCCAGCAGGCGACGGCGCTGGCGTCGCGTACTCTTCGATGATCGCCTTCTTGACGTCTGCTTCGAGTGCCATAGATGGGATCCCCTTCCTTCTCATTGCGCGGCGCCCGGCACCTGATGTGCGAGCTCTCTTTATCCGCGGCCGATCAAACGGCAACCGCATGAGTCTACCAGCATCCGGATGCCGCGACCGCACCGTTCCACAGCGCCCTGGCCTCGCTGCCGGCGGCGTCGCGGCGCAGCCCGATGTCCGCGCCCTGGCGTAGCCTCGATCCGTGCAGCTCACGGTCCGCGTCAAGCCCGGCAGTCGGCGCGGTCCCCTCGTCGAAGACACCGCCGAGGGCCTCGTCGTGCACGTGCGCGAGAGGGCCGTCGACGGCGCGGCGAACTCCGGTGTGGTGAAGGCCCTCGCGGCGCACTTCGGTGTGCCCGCCCGCGACGTCGAGATCCTGCGCGGGCACACCGCGCGCGTGAAGCGCGTCGAGGTCGACGCGTGAGCGCCCGGCAGAGCGCGTTCATCGATCTGCGTCCGCTCACCACGTCCCCCGCGTTCGCGCGCCTGTGGATCGGATCGACGCTCGCGGGCCTCGGCGGTCAGCTCACGGTCGTCGCCGTCATGCTGCACGTGTTCGAGCTGACGCAGAGCACCTTCGCCGTCTCGATGATCGCGGTCGCGGGGCTGCTCCCCATGGTCCTCGCCGGACTGTACGGCGGCATGCTCGCCGACGCCTTCGACCGGCGCACCGTCGCCCTGCTCGCCGCCGTGGTCACCTTCGTCTCGACCGCGCTCCTCGCCGCCCTCGCCTGGACGGGTCTCGAGACGGTCGGGTGGCTCTTCGTCCTCAGCGTGGTGAACTCCGCCGCGAACTCCATCGTGATGGCGACGAAGTCGGCGATCACCCCGCGGCTCATCGCGCGCGAGCTGCTGCCGGCGGCCGCGGCCCTGCAGGGGGTCACCGTCGGGATCATGGTCATGGCCGGGCCCGCGTTGGCCGGCGTGCTCGTCGCGGTCGCGGGGTACGCCTGGACCTACTCGCTCGACGTGCTCCTCATGACCTCGCTCTTCCTCGGGCTCTGGTCGCTGCCGCGCCTGCGGCCCGAGGGCGAAGTGGTGCGACCGGGGCTGGAGTCGCTGCGCGACGGCGCACGGTTCCTGCGCCGCGCCCCGAACATCCGCCTCCAGTACCTCCTCGACATCACGGCGATGACCTTCGGCCAACCCGTCACCCTCTTCCCCGCGATCGGCGCGGTGCTGCTCGGGGGCGGGGCCATCACCACCGGCGTCCTCACCGCGGCGGTCGCCGCGGGCGCGTTCTTGTCCAGCCTCTTCTCGGGCCCGATCGGGCGGGTGCGCCGCCAGGGCCTGGGGATCGAACGGGCGATCCAGGTCTACGGCGTGTCGATCGGCCTCTTCGGCCTGATCCTCGTCGCGGGGAGCCTCGGCTGGCTCCGCCCCGACCTCGTCGACGAGACCCACGCCGCCGTGGCGCTGATCGTCCTGGCCGCGGTCGCGCTCGCGATCTCCGGGGCGGCCGACAACGTCAGTGCGATCTACCGCTCCACCATGATGCAGGCGGCTGTCCCGGATGCCATGCGCGGGCGCCTCCAGGGCATCTTCATCGTCGTGGTGGCCGGTGGTCCGCGCGTCGGGGCCCTCTACGCGGGTACCCTCGCGACGCTGACCGCCCTGTGGGTGCCGCCCTTGTTCGGCGGCATCCTGATCCTCGCCATCGTGGGTACGCTCGTGCGGTTCTCGCCGCGCTTCCGGGCCTATGACGCGCTCGACCCGCAACCGTGAGCCCCGGCGACGCCCTCGAATGTGACGCCGCGTTGCGCGGCGACATCGCCCCCGCGGGCGGCTGGGAAAGCATGGCGGGATGACGCGGACGCAGGAGAGCAGCGCGCACTGGGGCACTTTCGAGGTCGAGGTGTCGGACGACGGGCGCCGCGTGCTGCGAACACGACCGTACGCCGACGACCCGGATGCCTCCCCGGCGATCGCGGGCGTCGCGGAGGGGCAGCATCACCCGCTCCGCGTCACGCGTCCGGCGGTACGTCGACGGTGGCTCGAGAACGGCCCCGGCCCGGACGATCGTCGAGGCATACCCGACGAGGAGTACGTGGAAGTCGAGTGGGATGAGGCACTCGACCTCCTCGCCGCCGAACTGGACCGGGTCCGCACCGCGCACGGCAACCGGGCGATCTTCGGCGGCTCCTACGGGTGGGGAAGCGCTGGGCGTCTGCATCACGCACAGGGCCAGCTGCACCGCTTCCTCAACGTGATCGGCGGGTACACCTCGTCGATCAACGACTACAGCCGCGGGGCCAGCCTCGTCCTGCTGCCTCACCTCATCGGCAAGAACGGGATGGAGGAGCTCCGCACGCGCCCGCCGTCGTGGCCCCACGTCGCCGAACACACCGACCTTCTGCTCTACTTCGGCGGGATGCGCCTGTCGAACACGTCGGTGATCCCTGGCGGTCACAACCGTCAGGTCGTCGGCGGACTGTCCCGAGAAGCCGCGCGCAGCACCCGGATCGTGTCCGTCTCGGCGCAGCGCGACGACATCGCCGCCGACCTGGATGCCGCGTGGATCGGGATCCGACCCGGCACCGACACGGCCCTCCTCCTCGCCCTCACGCACACCCTCATCGACGAGGGACTCGCCGACGACGCGTTCCTGTCCAGGCACACCGTCGGCGCCGAGCGGGTGCGCGCGTACCTGGCGGGAGAGGCTGACGGTGTCGCGAAGACCGCGACCTGGGCCGAGAGCATCACGGGGGTTCCCGCTCCGGCGATCCGCGACCTGGCCCGCCGTGCGGCGGCGGGTCGCACGCTGGTCAATGTGACGTACTCCCTTCAGCGCGCCGAGCACGGCGAGCAGGCGGTGTTCGCCGCGCTGACCTTCGCGGCCTTCCTCGGCCAGATCGGACTCCCCGGCGGCGGTTTCTCCCACGGTTACGGCTCGATGGGCGACCACGGCATCGGCGTCGAGCAGGTGCGGCTTCCCACCTTCCCCCAGGGCCGCAATCCGGTGGACGACTTCATCCCCTGCGCGCGCATCAGCGACCTGCTCCTGCACCCGGGCGAGGAGCTTCCCTACGACGGCGGCACGCTGCGCCTTCCCGACATCCGCGTCGTCTACTGGGCGGGCGGAAACCCGTTCCACCACCACCAGGACCTCCGTCGTCTGCGCCGCGGACTGACGCGCATCGACACGCTCGTCGTGCACGAGTTCCACTGGACACCGACAGCCCGACACGCCGACATCGTCCTGCCCGCGGCGACGCCGCTCGAACGCGACGACCTGGCCGCCGGGGCCGGCGACTCCCGCCTGCGGGCCATGCCCCGGGCCGTGGCGCCCGCCGGCGAAGCCCGCGAGGAGTTCTGGATCTACGACCGGCTCGCACGTCGCCTCGGCGCGGATCACACCGAGGGCCTCGACGCACGAGCCTGGCTCGAGCGCATCTACGAGCGCTGGCGGGGGCAGAACCCCGAGTCGCCGCCTTTCGCCGAGTTCTGGAGCGACGGCGGGACCCCGCTGCCGCAACGCCCCTACCGGGACGGAGCCTTCGCCCCGTTCCGCGCCGACCCCGCAGCCCACCCGCTCGACACCCCGAGCGGCCTGATCGAGCTGTTCTCCTCGACTCTCCACGGCTTCGGGTTGTCCGACACCGCGGGGCACGCCCTGTGGATCGAGCCGGTTGCGGAAGCGGACTCCCCGTACGACCTGCACCTGCTGTGCAATCAGCCCTCCCACCGCCTGCACAGTCAGCTCGACATGGCGGCACCCAGTCGATCCACGAAGGTCGCGGGCCGCGAGCCGATACGCCTGAATCCGGGGGATGCCGCGGCCCGGGGGCTTCAGGACGGAGACGTCGCGATCGTCCGCAGCGCCCAAGGAAGTCTCTTGGCCGGCGTGATCGTCAGCGACGCGCTGCTCCGCGGTGTCGCTCAGATGCACACGGGATCGTGGTTCGATCCCAGCGCCCCGCACATCGCCGACTGCGTGAACGGCAACGTCAACGTCCTCACGAAGGACGTGGGAACGTCGACGCTCACCCAGGCCTCGAGCGGCGCGCGCGTCGCGGTCTCGGTCACACGCTACGAGGGACCCGTCCCACCGGTACGCGCGTACGAGCCTCCGCGGCTCTCGGCGCGCCCCGACCGCGGCAGAAGCACCCCGGCCTGACGGTCATCGATCGGCGGATTTCCGCCGTTGCCGTGCTCTCGGCCGCGCGATGTCGCAGCCCGGCCCTATCGTCGGGATCGTGGCATCCGCACCCTCCCCCTCCCCCGTCTCGATCGCCGTGCAGTTCGTCCTGACCGGCATCGTGTGGGGTTCGAGCTTCCTCTTCATCGCGATCGCGCTCACCGGTATGACCCCGGCGCAGGTCGCGGGCGGCCGTCTGCTGTTCGGTGCCCTCGCGCTGGCGGCCATCGTCGCGATCCGCCGCGAACGCCTCCCCCGCAGCATCCGCGTGTGGGGGCACCTCTGCGTGCTCTCGGCGACCTTCTGCGTCGTGCCGTTCCTGCTGTTCGCCTGGGCCGAGCAGCACGTGTCGTCGGGGCTGGCCAGCATCTTCAACGCGACCACACCGATCATGACGGCGATCATGGCGTGGGCGGTGTTCCGCGTCGAGAGCCTCCGAGTCGGTCAGCTCGTCGGGATCGCGATCGGCATCCTCGGCGTCGTCGTCATCATCGCGCCCGGCGCGATCGCCGACGTCGGCGGCAGCACGATCGCGCAACTCGCTCTGCTCGGCGCGACGGCCTGCTACGGCTTCAGCCTCGCGTACATGCGCCGGTTCCTCGGGGACACGGGCCTGTCGGGGATCGCGTTCGCCTTCGGCTACATCGGCCCGGCCGCCGCGTTCATGGTGCTGCTGTCACCGCTGATCCTCGCCGCGCCGATGCACCTCACGCTCCCGGTCGTCGCGAGCATCATCGCTCTCGGCGTGCTCGGCACGGGCATCGCCTACGTGTGGAACCAGAACACCCTGAAGGCCTGGGGACCCACCCGCGCCTCCACCGTCACGTACATCACCCCGGTCGTGGGGGTGGCGCTCGGCATCCTGATCCTCGGCGAGCGCATCTCGTGGAACGAGCCGGTGGGCGCCGCCGTCGTGTTCCTCGGGATCCTGCTCGTGCAGCAACGACTGCGCCTGTCCCGTCGCGCCCGGGTCTGACGGTCCGAGACCGTGCCCGGCGACGACGAAGGCCCCGGATGCCGAGCACCCGGGGCCTTCGCATGAATCACTCCCGCAGCATGCGCTGCGGCGGGATCACGCCTGCAGAGCGAACTGCAGGTCGAGCTCGATGGTGACGTCCTTGCCGACGAGGACGCCGCCGGTCTCGAGGGCGGCGTTCCAGGTCAGACCGAAGTCCTCGCGGTTGATGACCGTCTTGGCGGTCGCGCCGGCCTTGTAGTTGCCCCACGGGTCGGTGCCGAAGCCACCGAAGTCGATCGAGAACGTCGCGGGCTTGCTCACGCCGCGGATGGTCAGCTCGCCGTCGACGAGGAAGTCGCCGTCTTCGACGCGGACACCGGTCGAGCGGAAGTCCATCGTCGGGTAGGTCTCGATGTCGAAGAACTCGGCCGAGCGGAGGTGCTGGTCGCGGCCCTCGTCCTTGGTGTCGACCGAGGTGACGTCGACGGAGGCCTCGACGGTGGCCTCGAGCGGGTTCTCGGGGGCGACGAGCGTGGCGCTCTTCATGCCGAAAGTGCCGCGCACCTTGGAGATCATCATGTGACGCACGGTGAAGGTCACCTCGCTGTGCGAGGGGTCGAGCACCCAGGTGCCCGCCTTGTAGCCGGGGATCTCGAGCGTGGTGGTGTCGGTCATGTCACTCCTAAAGGTCTGGGGAGCCGTATCGGCGTCCTGCGGGGAGGAAACTCCCATTCACACGAATGTATTCCACGATCGTGAAAAAAGACGAACCCGAGGGTGCCGCGGCTCCCTCGGGTTCGTGAACATCGTGTGTCGTCAGCCGACCTTGAGCAGGTCGATGATGAAGATCAGCGTCTTGCCGCCGAGGAAGTGGCCGCCGGCGGGGCCATAGGCCAGGTGCGGCGGGATGACGAGCTCGCGGCGACCGCCGACCTTCATGCCCGGGATGCCGTCCTGCCAGCCCTGGATCAGGCCGCGGAGGGGGAACTGGATGCTTTCGCCCCGACCCCAGGACGAGTCGAACTCTTCGCCGGACTCGTACTCGACACCGGCGTAGTGCACGGTGACGGTGTCGCCGGGCTTGGCCTCGTCGCCGTCGCCGACGATGATGTCGCGGACGACGAGGTCGGAGGGAGCGGGGCCGCTGGGAGCGTCGAACTCCGGCTTGGTGCGATCAGTCATGGGTCCATCCAAGCACGCCGCGGCGGCCCGCGAGGTCGTGGAACACCGTCTGGGGAAAGACTCAGCGCCCGGTGCCGCGGCGATGCCTGCGTGTCTACCGGGCGCTGAGTTGGCCTAGATCGATGGTGCTCCCGCTTCGAGGCGCTGTCAAGACCCGGCCGCGATCACTCCCCCGCCGAAGCGGATTCAGGGCGCGAGCAGCGCCGCCCGCGCCGCCGTCGTCCTCTCCAGAAGGTGACGCTCGGTCGCGACCGCGTGCGGATCCCGACCCGAGAGCGCCCGCTGGCGCGCCGCGGCGAGGGCCGTGGCATCCCTGATGAAGCTCTTCATGACGGCGGAGCGGTCCCCCCGGAGCGTCCGTGACCAGGCGAGGGCCGAGCGCCGACCGGGAGCGGTGGCGAGCATGTCGACCTCCTGAGGGGTGAACCAGCCGGCTTCCGCGTACTCGCCCAGGCGGGCGCGGGTGAGCCGCGACTCCTCGCGGCGAAGAAGCAGGATGCCGACGATGAACGCCACGAACAACGGCACCTGGAGCGTCGCGTACACCTCGAAGAAGTTGAAGAACGTGGCGGACCCGTTCCACACCGCGTGCAGGACGATCGCGCCGACCAGACCCGGGACGGCGTAACGGAGCGCGGCGCCGGTGCGCAACGACCGGCGCGCGGCGAGCCCGAGAGCGAAACCGGTGATGCTCGTGAACATGACGTGCGCGAACGGCGAGAGCACCGCACGCAGGAAGAAGGTCGTCGCGACCTCGCCCGGACCACCCTCGAGGTAGCCGATCGCGAAGTACTGCACGTTCTCGGTGAGCGCGAAGCCCGCCCCGATGAGCGCGCCGTAGACGATGCCGTCGACGGGGCCGTCGAAGAACCGCCGCGCGAAGGCGTACAGCAGCAGGACGCCGAGCCCCTTCGCGATCTCCTCGACGATCGGTGCCTGCACGACCGAGCTGACGGCATCCGGGAGTCCTCCCGTGACGAAGGTCACCAGCAGATCGACGCCGAGCGCGATCGCCACCGCCGCGACAGCGCCCCACGCGGCAGCGAACACCAGCAGTCGACGCGGCTCGGGCTCCCACCGGTCGATGTAGCGCACCACGAACCAGACGACCACGAACGGGATGACCGCCAGAACGAGTCCGATGAAGGATGCCGCAGGCCCGAGGAACCGCGTGAAGTAGAGCACCAGCAGCGCCAGCACCGGCACGAGCAGAGCGGCGACGATCCACAGGGCCACGCCGCCGCCGCGCACCCGCGGCGGTGCGGCGGAGACGGCGACGGGCGGGGTCGTCGAGATGCGGGCCGGTTGACCCGGGGACGGCTGCGAGAGCGGCGACGGGTAGCTCATGCGCACAGCCTAGGGGCCGCCGAGCCGGAGGATCCGAGGGTTGTGGAAGCGGTCGACGCGAGGCGCCCGGTAGCGTGGAGGCATGCGTTTCGCCCACGTCCGTTCCCCGGAAGGGGCGGAGTCCCCCCGTCTGATCAGCGTCCACGCCGAGGAGTTCTCCTTCGTCGACGAGTTCTTCGCCGGAGCCCCTCGCACCCTGGAGCAGCTCATCGCGGGCGGCGACGAGCTGCTCGACCGGGTGCGGGAGACCGCGGCCGGGGCAGCGCGGCATCCGTTGGCCGGTGTCGACTTCGCCTCCGCGGTCCTCGCTCCCCCGTCGATCCTGGCCGTCGGACTCAACTACGCCGCTCACTCGGGCGAGCTGGGGCTCAAGACCGACGCGGGTCCGACCGTGTTCGTGCTGTGGCCGAACTCCCTCACCGCGCACGAGGCGACGACGTCGTGGCCGCGCGCGCTCAGCGAGGCGGTGGACTACGAAGCCGAGCTCGGTGTGATCATCGGGCGTCCCGGGCGCGACGTGGCGGAGGCCGACGCCCTCGACCACGTCTGGGGCTACACGGTGGTCAATGACATCACGGCCCGCAACATCCAGTTCTCCGAGGCGCAGTGGTCGCGCTGCAAGTCGTTCGACGGCTTCACTCCGACCGGTCCGTTCGTCGTGACGGCCGACGAGATCCCCGACCCCCAAGACCTCCACATCTGGACCGTCGTCGACGGTCACACGGTGCAGGATGCCAGCACCGGCCAGATGGTGCGGTCTGTCGCGACGCTCATCCACAAGCTGTCGGAGTCGGCGACCCTCCTCCCCGGAACCCTCATCTCCACGGGAAGCCCCGGCGGTGCCGGCTACTCGCGCGACCCGCAGATCTTCCTCCGCGACCGCTCCACCGTCACGGTCGGCATCGACGGAATCGGCGAGCTGACCACGCACTGCCGCATCCTGGACTGACCTCCGCGAGACGGACCGCGGCGCCGAGGCCCTCAGGCCCCGGCGCCGCGTCGATCACTCCTCGACGACGCTGTCCGCGGCGCGCTGGACGGGGATCGCCTGCGTGATCGGGTGCAGCCCCGAGAGGCGCGCGGGCGACAGCTGCTTGGTCACCTCTTCGCGGGACATCAGCCCCGCCTCCACGACGAGGTCGGCGACGTTCCGATGCGTCAGCAGGGCCGTCTTGGCCAGGGCCGCCGAGGCGGCGTAACCGATGAACGGGGTGAGGGCCGTGACGACACCGACCGACGACCCCACCATCGCGCCCAGGCGCTCGCGGTTGGCCGTGATGCCGTCGACGCAGTTGACGCGGAGCGTCCACATCGCCTGGCGCATCCAGGTGATCGACTGGTAGATCGAGTGCGCGATCACGGGCTCGAAGGCGTTGAGCTGCAGCTGACCGCCCTCGACCGCCATGGTGACCGTCATGTCCGCTCCGACCACCGAGAAGGCGACCTGGTTGACGACCTCCGGGATGACCGGATTCACCTTGCCGGGCATGATGCTCGACCCCGCCTGACGGGGCGGCAGGTTGATCTCGCCGAGACCCGCCTGAGGCCCGCTGGAGAGCAGGCGCAGGTCGTTGCAGATCTTCGACAGCTTGATCGCGTTGCGCTTCAGCGACGACGAGAACGACATGAAGGCGCCGGTGTCGCTCGTGGACTCGACGAGATCGGTGGCCGTCTCGAGATCGAGGGCCGTGATCTCGCGCAGGTGCCGCAGGACGGCTTTGCCGTAGCCGGCGTGGGCGGTGATGCCCGTGCCGATGGCCGTCGCCCCCATGTTGATCTCGTACAGCAGGTACGCGTTCTCGGTGAGCCGGCTGTAGTCCTCGCCGAGCGTCGTGGCGAAGCCGTGGAACTCCTGCCCCAACGTCATGGGGACGGCATCCTGCAACTGGGTCCGGCCGACCTTCAGGACGTCGTGGAACTCGTCGGCCTTGGCCAGGAACGACTGACGCAGCAGGGCGAGCTCCTCGAGGAGGCTCTTCAGCGTCAGCGCGAGCCCGATCTTGATCGCGGTCGGGTAGACGTCGTTCGTCGACTGGCTGCGATTGGTGTCGTCGATCGGCGAGAGGAACGCGTAGTCGCCCTTCTCGCGGCCCGCCATCTCGAGCGCGATGTTGGTGATGACCTCGTTGGCGTTCATGTTCGTCGAGGTGCCGGCGCCGCCCTGGATGACACCGACCGCGAACTCGTCGTGGAACTCGCCGTCGATCACCCGCTGCGCGGCGCGGTCGATGAGGTCGGCCTTCGCCGGGTCGAGAACGCCGATCTCGCGGTTGGCGCGGGCCGACGCCTGCTTCACCATCGCGAGAGCGCGCACGAGATCCGGGTACACCGAGATGGGCCGCTTGGCGATCGGGAAGTTCTCGAGCGCGCGGGCGGTGTGGATGCCCCAATACGCGTCGACGGGGATCTCGAGGGTTCCCAGGGAGTCGGTCTCGGTGCGGGTACGCGTCGTTGCGTCCAGGGTCATGTGTCGTCCTTGTGGGGTCACGTGAAAGGGATGCCACGAGCCTAACCACCGGGGCGGCGAGCACCTCTGGACGCGACGGCCTGTCGGCAACCTCGGACCGTCCGCGGTGTCGGTTGCGGGCGCGGTGCGCAGCCGGGGAGGGCGTAGCGTGCGGTGCCCCCGGCGCGGCGCGCGGCGCTGGCGGGCCCGGCGCTCAGCGCTTGCAGGCGCGGCGCGCGGCACTGGCGGGCCCGGCGCTCAGCGCTTGCGCGAGAACGCCTCGAGTCGTCCCTCCGGCGTGAGCGCCGCCATTTCGTCGACCCACGCGGGCGTGAAGTACCCGGACGTGTCGGCGTCGACCACCGGGACGACGGCGTGGGTGATCGTGTCGTCCCAGACGTGCACGAGGTGGAACGACTGACCGGCATCCATCCCGTTGACCTCGTCGGCGGGACGGGCGAGGTTCATCGTGTAGCAGGAGGCCGCGGCGACGCTCACGGGGACGCCCGCGAACGTGCCGGAGGTCGAGTAGTGCAGGTGGCCCGCGAGGATCGCGCGCACGTCGCTTCCCGCGATCGCGGCGGCCAGCCCCGGTTGGTCGCGAAGCTCCAGGATGTCGAAGAACGGGATGTGCGTGGGCAGCGGCGGGTGGTGCAGCGCGAGGATCGTCCCGAGCGGTGCGGGGGTCGCGAGCTCGTCGCGCAGCCACTGCAACTGCGCGGCATCGAGGTCGCCATGGTGCCACCCGGGCACCGTCGAGTCCAGAGCGATGACCCGCAGTCCGTCGAGATCCCACACGCCGGTGACCGGCTCGAGCGAGGGGCTCTCGTCGAGGAGCCCGGCGCGCAGCGCGGGACGCTCGTCGTGGTTGCCCGCGACCCAGATGACCGGCGCGCCGAGGCGGGCCGCCCACGGCTCGACCGCCTCCCGCAGAGCCCGGTACGCCTCGGGTTCGCCGAGGTCGGTGAGGTCGCCGGTGAACACGATCGCGTCGGGCCGGACGCCGGCGGACTCCGCGGCATCCAGAGTCCGGCGGAGATTCGCCGCCGTGTCGTACCTTCCACCGAGCAGGCGATCGCCGCCCAGCAGGTGGGTGTCGCTGAGGTGGAGGATCACGCGCCGCGCGGGCGCGTGCTGACCGAACTGCACGGATGCCATGGCCACAGCCTAGGAGAGGCCTCCGACACCGCGCCGGATCGGCGCCGAACGCGGCTCAGTGGTTGAACAGGATCAGCAGCAGCGCGCCCAGCACGGCCGCCGCGCACACCCCGAAGCACAGGTACGCGCCGAGGAGCGCGACACGCTTCTGCCCGTCGCTGAGCGGATTGCGCGCCGCCGCCTTGGCCGCCGCCTTCTCGGCACGGCGGCGCTGCTTGTCGGTGAGCACGGTGATGGCATCCGTGAACTCGGCGGGCGCGACCAGGGGCGGGCGCCCCCCGCGGACGAGCAGACGAAGCCCGAGGGCGTAGAAGGTCACCACGACGGATGCGCCGATGATCGCGGCGATGAACACGTGCAGGAAGGCTTCCCAGTCGATGGTCACGCGTCGTCCTTCCCGGAGCGCTCGAGACGGCGTTGGCGACGCGTCGGGCCGGGCTTGCGCGGAACCTTGACGGCGGCCCCCGAGTCGGCGACCTCGCTCATCGCGTTGGCCGAGGTCACCGAGTCGCGACGCGAGCGGAGGAAGAGACCGAGGATGATCACGACCGCGATCACCGCGTCGACCGCGACGCCCCAGCCCCCCAACCAGACGACGATGAGAGCGGCCGCGGCGCCGACCGCACCGGCGGCCGGGAGGGTCAGCACCCAGCCGATCATGATGCGACCGACCGTGTTCCAGCGGACCGTGGATCCGCGCCGCCCGAGGCCCGAGCCGATGACCGAGCCGGAGGCGACCTGCGTGGTCGAGAGGGCGAAGCCGAGGGCGCTGGATGCCAGGATCGTCGCCGCCGTCGATGTCTCGGCCGAGAAGCCCTGCGCCGGCTTGACGTCGGTCAGGCCCTTGCCGAGGGTGCGGATGATGCGCCAGCCGCCCATGTAGGTGCCGAGCGCGATCGTGATGGCGCAGGCCAGGATCACCCAGAGCTGCGGATCCGGCTCGGACGTGGACTGCCAGCCGACGGTGATGAGCGCGAGGGTGATGACGCCCATCGTCTTCTGCGCGTCGTTGGTGCCGTGCGCGAGCGCGACGAGCGAGGAGGTGAAGATCTGCCCCCAGCGGAAGCCGTCGCGGCCATCGGCCTTCGTGTCGTACCGGCGCGTGATGCCGTAGGCGATCTTGGTGACCGTGAACGCGATGATCCCGGCCGTCAGCGGCGCGATCAGGGCGGGGAGGATGACCTTGCTGAGCACGACGCCGGTGTCGATGGCCGCGGCGCCGACGCCGACGAGGGTCGCGCCGATCAGGCCGCCGAACAGCGCGTGCGACGAGCTGGAGGGGAGGCCGAGCAGCCACGTGAGCATGTTCCACGTGATCGCGCCGATCAGGCCCGCGAAGATGATCGGCGGGAAGATGTCGGGCGAGAGCTGGTCCTCGCGGATCATCCCCCCCGAGATCGTCTTGGCCACCTCGGTCGAGAGGAACGCGCCGACCAGGTTCAGACAGGCCGCGAGGAGGACGGCGACTTTCGGCTTCAACGCACCGGTGGCGATGGGCGTCGCCATCGCATTCGCGGTGTCGTGGAATCCGTTGGTGAAATCGAAGAAGAGTGCCAGGCCGATGACCAGCACGATGACGAGGGCTGCGCTCTCCACCGTTCGCTTTCCGTGAGGAGGAAGAAGGGATGCCGACGGGATCGGCGCGACGAACGAAGAGTTCACCTGGAGTTCGACACCCGTTCACCGAGGTCGCGTGGAAATCATGTCATCGGCGGCCACCGTTCGCGGCAGGGGAACGCCCAGGCGGACGGACGTCAGGGCCGACTACCGTGGAGGGGTGACCGATATCGACGCTTCGCCCGTTCCGCCCGTCGCCGCCCGCCGTCCGATCGCCCGCTCGCACCATGGTGACACGTTCGACGATCCGTACGAGTGGCTGCGCGCGAAGGACGACGCCGAGGTCGTCGCCCACCTCGAGGCCGAGAACGCCTACACCACGGCCCGCACGGCCCACCTCGCGGGACTCCGTGACCGCATCTTCGACGAGATCAAGGGGCGCACGCGCGAGACCGATCTGTCGGTGCCGACGCGCCGTGGCGACTGGTGGTACTACGGCCGCACCGTCGCGGGTGCGCAGTACGGCATCCAGTGCCGCGCACCGCTGGACTCCCCCGACGACTGGACGCCGCCGGTCCTGTCCCCCGACGAGCCGGTGCCGGGCGAGCAGGTGCTGTTCGACGGCAACGTCGAGGCCGAGGGAACCGATTTCTTCTCGCTGGGGAGCTTCGAGGTGTCCAACGACGCGACGCGCATGCTCTACGGCATCGACACCGCCGGCGACGAGCGGTACACCGTCCGGGTCCGCGACCTCGTGACCGGCGAGACGCTTCCCGATGAGATCCCCGGCACGTTCTCCGGGGCGACCTTCTCCCCCGACGGGCGCTTCATCGTCTACACGACCGTCGACGACGCCTGGCGTCCCGACACCGTCTGGCTGCACGAGATCGGCACGTCCGTGGAGACGGACGTCAAGCTTTTCCACGAGCCCGACGACCGCTCCTGGGTCGGCGCCGACTTCACGCGCAGCGAGCGCTACCTGACGATCGGGGTCGGCTCGTCCATCACGTCCGAGGAGCTCCTCGTCGACGCGGACGACCTGCGCTCGGAGCCCCGGATCGTGTGGCCGCGACGCGAGGGCGTCGAGTACTCGGTGTCCCACGCGGTCATCGACGGCGAAGACGTGCTGTACATCCTCCACAACGACGGCGCGCTCGATTTCGAGCTCGTGCGGGTCTCGGCATCCGCCCCGCAAGGGCCGCGTGAGGTCGTCGTCCCCCACCGCGCGGGGCACCGGCTGCTCGGCGTCGACACGTTCCGCGACTGGGGGATCGTGGCGTACCGGCGCGACGGGCTCGCCCGCCTCGCCCTGCTGTCGTACGCCGACGGGGCGGTCGATGAGATCGCGTTCGACGAGCCGCTGTACAGCGTCGGAACCGGCGGAAACCCGGAGTGGGCCCCGCCCGTCCTGCGGCTGGGCTACGGGTCGTTCGTCACGCCCGGAACCGTGTACGACTACGTCATCGAGACCGGCGAGCTGCTCCTGCGCAAGCGTCAGCCCGTGCTCGGTGATTTCGACCCCGCCGACTACGGTCAGGCCCGCGTCTGGGCTCCCGCCGAGGACGGTACGCGCGTGCCCGTGTCGCTCGTCTGGAAGCGCTCGTTCGGCGAGCCCGGTTCGTCGCCGCGACCGGTGCACCTCTACGGCTACGGCTCGTACGAGCACTCGATCGAGCCCGGCTTCTCCGTGCCGCGCCTGTCGCTCCTCGATCGCGGTGTGATCTTCGCGGTGGCGCACGTGCGCGGCGGAGGCGAGATGGGGCGTCAGTGGTACGAGGACGGCAAGCTCCTCGCCAAGCGCAACACGTTCACCGACTTCGTCGCCGCGGGGCGCCACCTCGTGGCCGAGGGGTACACGACCCCCGACCGCATCGTCGCCGAGGGTGGCAGCGCCGGCGGGCTGCTGATGGGCGCCGTGGCGAACCTCGCCCCCGAACTGTTCGCCGGGATCCTGGCGGACGTGCCGTTCGTCGACGCCCTCACCACGATCCTCGACCCCTCGCTGCCGCTCACGGTCATCGAGTGGGACGAGTGGGGCGACCCGTTGCACGACGCCGACGTGTATGCGTACATGAAGTCGTACTCGCCCTACGAGAACGTGCGCTCCGGTGTGGAGTACCCGCGGATCCTCGCCGTCACGTCGCTGAACGACACGCGCGTGCTCTACGTCGAGCCCGCGAAGTGGGTCGCGCGCCTGCGCGAGGTCGGAGCCGACGCGCTGCTGAAGTGCGAGATGGTCGCCGGCCACGGCGGCGTCAGCGGCCGCTACAACGCGTGGCGCGAGCGCGCTTTCGAGCTGGCGTGGCTGCTGGATGTGCTGGGGGTGGCGGAGTAGCCCACTGGCCCAAAGCCCCGCCGCCGTCGCGGCGGGGCGGTCGGCGCGGGCTCCGCCGCGGCGAGGCGGCGTCCGTCTTCTCTCGTCCCCTTTTCGACGGGCCTCGTCCCACTTTTCGTCGCCTGGGCGATCCCCAACCGACGACTTTGGGGACACGGCTCAATCCGTGCGAGCGGTAAGCCCCGGCCGCCAGCCCGCACGCACGAGCGCGGCGCGCGCCAGGGCCACCGCCGGGGCGCCTCCGTCACGGAAGTGATGCTTCAGGATGCGCACGTGATCCCAGCCCGCCGCCTGGATAGCCGCCCATCGGTCGGCATCACGCGCGAACTGCCGTTCGTCCTCAGCGTGAACTCGCCCGTCGTACTCCACCGCCACCATCCATCCCGGGAAGGCGAGATCGATCTCCGCGATGAAGACGCCGCGCGCGTCGAAGATGTCGGCATTGACCTCGGGTGCGGGGAGTCCGTTCCGAGCGAGCAACAAGCGCAGGCGCGTCTCCCTGGGTGACCGGACGCCCGGCTGAGCAAGGCTCACCGCTTCCCTGAGGATCCCGCCCCGTACGTCGCCCATCTCGTGGATCTCGGACCGAAGATCGTCGATCTCGGCGATCTGAGGCCGCCCGCTGAGGAGCGCGTCCGCTGCGGCGACCAGGTCGTCCAGCGCCCAGAGAGCTCCGCATTGACGCCACGCCCGAACGGGGTTCTCGACAGGGAGACCGAGCGGTCCAGGGACCATCGCCGGGCTGCGAGTCTGCAGACGGTGGCCGATGACCCCTCGCGTTCGAGGCTCCCTCGCCGGGCGATACGCCGAGACGTGGATACCGGGCGTGTACGGCCACTCCGGTGTGCTGATGCCGAGCAGAGCGAGTGCCGTCTCATGGCTGAAGAACTGCCCCGGCTTCAGCCGCGGCGCGTAAGCGAGACATCGCTCGACGAGTGTCATGGACCCGACGGCATCCGACGAACGGATGCCGTGAAACGGCGCCTCGAGATCCGATGCGCGCAGACGGGCGGGAGTGACGCCGAGCCGCGTCGCGGCGCTGACGGAGAAGTGTCGCGGGAGTTGAGGAGGGAGCGGGCGAGGGCGAGGCATGCCTCAGCATCTCGTCGTGAGCACCCTCACTCCCGGTTGTCCACAGGCGGCCCGCCGAGAGCGTCGTCCGCTCTGACGGCCATGTCCCGATTCTGGCTGCCTGGGCACGCTCCAGCCGACCAGTTGTGGGACACGCATCGACGGAGAGTGGGACATGGTGGACGAACGAGACGCCCCGACCTCGGGCGACGCGCGACAGCGACGCCCGCGACACCCATGCCCCGCCGACACCGATCCCCCGCCGCCAGCAACGCCCCGCAACGACGACGCCCCGCCCCGCGCGAGCGGGACGGGGCGTCAGGCAGCAGGCTCAGCCGAACAGCGCGGCCGCCTCCTCGTAGCGGTAGAGCGGCACGCTGTTGAGCTCGCCGAGGGCGTCGGCGAAGGGCACGCGCACGATGTCGGTGCCGCGCATCGCGACCATCTGGCCCCAGGCGCCCTCGTGCAGGGCGTCGGCGGCGTGCAGGCCGAGGCGCGTCGCGAGGACGCGGTCGAAGGCCGACGGCGAACCGCCGCGCTGGATGTGGCCCAGGACGGTGGAGCGGGTCTCGATGCCGGTCAGGCGCTCGATCTCGGGGGCGAGCAGCTCGCCGATGCCGCCGAGGCGGGGGCGGTTGAAGGCGTCGAGGCCCTTGTCGCTGAACGCCTCGTCCATGCCCGTGAGCTTGAACCCCTCGGACACGACGACCAGCGGCGCTCGGCCGCGGTCGTGGGCGCGGGTGACCTGCTCGACGATCTCGTCGATCGACATCGGCACCTCGGGGATGCAGATGACGTGCGCGCCGGCGGCGATGCCCGCGTGCAGGGCGATCCAGCCGACGTGGCGCCCCATGACCTCGGCCACCATGCACCGCTGGTGCGAGTCACCGGTCGTGCGGAGGCGGTCCATGGCATCCGTCGCGATGTTGACGGCGGTGTCGAAGCCGAACGAGTAGTCGGTGGCGCGCAGGTCGTTGTCGATCGTCTTGGGCACGCCGAGGACGTTGATGCCGTCCTTCGACAGGCGGTCGGCCGCCGCGAGGGTGCCCTCGCCGCCGATGGCCAGGATGCCGTCAATGCGGTGGCCGTAGAGGGTCTTGGAGATGTTCTCCGCGCCGCCGCGCACCCCCTCGTAGGGGTTGGTCCGGCTGGTGCCGAGGATGGTGCCGCCGACCTTCGACAGACCCTTCACCTCGTGACGCGTCAGGGGGAAGAAGTCGCCGTCGACGACCCCGCGCCAGCCATCGCGGATGCCGACGAACTCGATGTCGTAGTTGGTCGTGCCCTTCAGCACGACGCCACGGATGACCGCGTTCAGCCCGGGGCAGTCGCCGCCGCTGGTCAGGATGCCGATCTTCATGGGCAGAGTCCTCTGGTGCTGTGATTCGGGTGAAGGGTCGGCGCCGTTGCCGTCTTCGACCCTATCGCCGTGGGCGGGAACGGTGCCACACGGCGACGAC
>JARBUN010000176.1 GCA_029239635.1 Microbacterium sp.
CGGCATCATGAACGGCGCCGACATCGTGGCATCCATCGCCCTCGGGGCGAAGTTCACGCTCATCGGCCGCGCCTACCTCTACGGCCTGATGGCCGGCGGACGGGAGGGCGTCGATCGCACGATCGCGATCCTCCGCAGCGAGATCGAACGCACGATGACCCTCCTCGGCGTCTCGTCGCTCGCCGAGCTCGAGCCGCGCCACGTGACGCAGCTCACCCGGCTGGTGCCGGTGGCGGGCCAGGGCGTCGAGGCGCGCGTCTGACGCTGCCGCTCAGAACCCCCGGTGCCCTTCGTTGGGTGCCGGGGGTTCGTCGTTGGTGCCCGTCGCCGTCGATCGCCGAGATCGCTCCCGTTCATCGAGATGACGGGCTTTGCGGCGTCATCGCGCGCGATCTCGGTGAACGAGAGTGATCTCGCGCTCCGCCGTCGGCCGCGGTCAGCGCGGCGGTGCCAGCAGGCCCCCGAGCGCGCCGAGCACGTCGGCAAGAGGGATCGAGGGCTCGAGCAGCCACTGCACCTGCAGGCCGTCGGAGGCCGCGATCAACAGCGCGGCGACCTGGTCGGGGTCGCAGTCGGCACGGACGCGGCCGTCGGCCTGCTCGGCGCGGAGGCGGTCGGCGAGCTCCTCGCGCAGGCGCGCGAAGCGGTCGGTGAAGTAGTCGCGAGCGGTCGCGCTGTCGGCCTTGAGGGATGCGGCGACGAGCGTCGTGTAGAGCTCGACGAGTCCCGGGACCGAGGTGTTGTTCTCGGCGGAGTCGGTGAGCGACGACAGGGCGGTCGCGTCGGGGGCGGCCGGCGTCGACTTGGAGGCGTGATCGTAGACCGCGACGAGCAGTTGCTCGCGCGAGTCGAAGTAGTGCAGGAGCGCCGCGTGCGAGACGCCGAGCGCCCGCGCGATGCTCCGCAGCGACGCTCCCTCGGCCCCGCGTTCGGCGAAGACGTGGATCGCGCGGTCGAGGATCTCCTGCCGGCGCGCGACGCCCTTCGTGTACGCGCCGGAGCGTCCGAGGCGGTCGTCGCCCTCGCTGGCGGGGGCCTCGGCCTCGTCGTCGCTGGTCACCCCGTCAGTGTAGGCGAGATAAAAGCAACCAGTGGTCGGTTTTGTGGTAGCGTTCCCGCAATGCCCTCGGCGCCACCCGTGGCGCCCTCGACGACGAGCAAGGAAAGGTCCGATGTCGCTCCCTATCCCTTCCGTCCAGCTCTACACGCTGGCCGCAGAATTCACCGCCGACCCGGGCGGCTCGCTCGACCGCCTCGCCGCGATCGGCCTCCGCAACGTCGAGGCGTTCGACTTCGTGCGCCGCCCCGCCGAGATCCGTGCGGCTCTGGATGCCAGTGGCCTGGCCTCCCCGACCGGACACGCCCCGCTGCTCTCGGATGAGCTGTGGACGCCGGACGGCTCGATTCCCACCCCCGCTCCCGAGGTCGTCTTCGAGGCCGCCGCCGAGATCGGCATCTCGACCGTGATCGACCCCTTCGTCGACCCCGCCCGCTGGGTGACCGCCGACGGCATCGCGGACATCGCCGACCGTCTGAACAAGGCCGCCGACCTCGCCGCGACCTTCGGGCTCAACGTCGGTTACCACAACCACGCGCAGGAGTTCCTGATCGACGTCGACGGCAAGAGCGGCTTCGAGCACTTCGTCTCGCTGACCGACGAGCGTGTCGCGATCGAGCTCGACCTGTTCTGGGCGCTGACCGGGGGTCAGGACGTGCCGGCCCTCGTCCAGCGTCTCGGCTCGCGGCTCGTGGCCGTGCACGTCAAGGACGGCATCGTGCCCGTGCCGAACCCCTTCGCCCCGGATGCCGACCGCAGCGCCACGCGCCAGCTCGACCAGCGCCGTCCCGGCGAGGGTCAGGTGCCCCTCGTCGAGGCCATGCAGGTCGCCGCCGACGTGAAGTACGCGGTGATCGAGTACGACCAGGCTCCCGGTGACGTGTTCGACGACATCGCCGCCAGCTACGCGTTCCTCCTCGAGAAGGGTCTCGCCGCGTGAGCGCCCCCGTGGGAGTCGGCATCATCGGTGCCGGCGTCATCAGCGACACGTACCTCGAGAACCTCACGTCGTTCCCCGACGTGACCGTGCTCGCGGTCGGCGACATCGACACCGAGCGTGCCCGTGCCAAGGCCGAGAAGTACGGCGTGGCCGCGTGGGGCACCGCCGACGAGGTGCTCGGGAACCCCGACATCCAGGTCGTCGTCAACCTCACCATCCCCGCCGTGCACGTCGAGGTCTCCTCCGCCGCGATCGCCGCGGGCAAGCACGTCTGGACCGAGAAGCCGCTCGGCCTCGACCGCGCCGGCACCGCGCAGCTCCTGCGCGACGCGGAGGCCGCGGGCCTGCGCATCGGCTCCGCGCCCGACACCGTGCTCGGCCCGGGCTTCCAGTCCGCCAAGCGCGCGATCCTCGACGGCGTGATCGGCCAGCCCGTGTTCGCGCAGGCCTCGTTCCAGACGCAGGGGCCCGACCTCTGGCATCCGGGACCGCAGTTCCTCTTCGCGCGCGGTGCCGGCCCTCTGCTCGACATGGGTCCGTACTACCTGACGGCGCTCGTGAGCCTGCTCGGTCCGGTGGACCGGGTCGCTGCCCTCGGCGCGAAGCCGCAGGCACAGCGAGAGATCCACGCCGGCCCCGACGAGGGCACGTTCTTCGACGTCGAGGTGCCCACCACGGTGCAGCTTCTCGCGGCGTTCGAGAGCGGCCAGCAAGCGCAGGGGCAGTTCAGCTTCGACTCGGCGCTCGAGCGTCACGGTGTGCTCGAGATCCACGGCACCGAGGGCACGATCGTGCTGCCCGACCCCAACCGCTTCGAGGGGCCGACGCGCTACGTCAAGCCGCTCGGCGTGCTGCGGGACGGCGCCCGGTTCGACCAGCCGTGGATCGACGTCGAGCAGGAGGGCGTGGTCGTCGGCCGCGGCCTGGGTCTGCTCGACATGGTCCGTGCGATCGCCGAGGACCGTCCGCACGTCGCGACCGGCGTGCCCCGCGACTTCGACCCGTTCGCGCGCACGATCTGATCGACCCGACCCCGCCGGCGGCGGCCCCTCTTCCGGGGCGGCCCCGGCGGGGTTCGTCGTCGGTGCGGACGCGGCAAGGGAGACGGCCATTCGGAAAGAAAGTACTTGCTCCTTTGGAAAGTACTTGACATGATGAAGGAGTCGGAAGGAACCCCATGGACACACACCCCGCCCTCACCCCCGCGGAAGCGCAGCATCTCCTCGATCGAGCCGACCGGCTGAGCCGCTCCGCTCACGATGCGACCCGGTGGCCCTACATCACCTTCATCGTGGCGCTCGGCGTCGCCACGGCGATGGGGACCTTCGCGATGGCCCTCGGGACGGGCGACGCCTTCGGTCTCGCGTACGTCAGCACGTTGGCGGTCGTGTTCGCGCTCATCATCTTCTTCGTCATCAGCATCCAGGGCCGAGCGGCGTTCGCCCGCAGCCGTCGCTGGACCGCGTACATCGCGAGCTGGTTCGTCACCTATGCCGCTGCGCTGGCCGTGGTGATCTTCGCGCACGGATCGGTCGTGCTGGCGAGCGTCGCCTCGGGGCTCATCCTCGTCGTGTCGTTCCTCTGCGCCGCCCGCGAGGCCCGGTCGTGACGACCGCCGTCCCCCACCCCCGGCACAAGCTCGACGAGCTGCTGCAGAACTCCGTGCGGTTCTCGATCATCGCGGCCCTCGACAGGGCGGGCACCCTGAGCTTCAAAGAGGTTCGGGATGCCGTGGAGATCACCGACTCCGCCCTGAGCAAGCAGGTGTCGACCCTGGAAGCGGCGGGATACCTGTCCGTCGGCAAGTCCTTCGCCGGCAAGATGCCCCGGACCTCGCTCACCCTCACGAAAGAGGGCCGTGCCGCCTGGCGGCACCATCTCGCGACGCTGCGTGAGATCGCGGGATCACTCGACTGAGACGGGCGGACCGCCGAGACGGCACCCCGGCTCGCGTCAACGGCAGCCCTGATCGCCCAGCCACGCGCGTGCCGCCTCGGCCGCGTCGACCGGGGCGGGCTCGTCGGGAGCGATCGGCGTCTCGGGGAACTCGGTCCCCGTGCGGTCGGCGTAAATGCTCTGCGTGAGGATGATCCTCGCCCCGTCGTAAAGCGGGATCGGGAGGTTCGCCGAGGTGTAGCCGGCGGTGGGCGCGCCGAAGAGGCGAACGCTCTCGATGCCCCGGAAGGCCGTGACGACGGCCTCCGCGCTCGATCCGGTTCCGGCATCCTGAAGCACGGCGACAGGCACGCCGGTGATCTTGCCGCGCGGGCTGACCGGCACGATCGTCTGGCCCTCGAGGCCGGCGCCGTCCTCCTGCACGGTGACCGTGGTCGCGGTGCCGCCCCGCGTCCGGAACGACAGCGCGGGACCGTCGGGCAGGAGAGCCGAGACGCCCGAGAGCATCGGGTACATGTTGCCGCCGCCGTTGCCGCGCACGTCGACGATCCACCCGCAGGCCTGGTCGGCGTGGGCGGCGATCCCGGTGGCGACGACGTCGGCGTAATCCTGCTGTGCGCGGTCGTCGGGGTCGATCAGCTCGGGGAGGGTCACGACGCCGACCCCGTCGGACACCGCGACGGTCGGGAGGATCGGGTCCGACGCGTTCGCCTGGTCTCGGGCCGCCGGAGGCTGGAAGAGGGAGTGCTTTCCGCCCGCGGCGCGCGTCGCCGCGTCGATCAGCGGATAGAGCTCCTCGTAACTCCGGGCGGCGGGCGCCGCATGCACGAGGGCCGCCCGGGCCGCCGTCCATTCGGGTCCCGAGGCGTAGTACCCCGTGTCGAGG
>JARBUN010000065.1 GCA_029239635.1 Microbacterium sp.
GGTGGAGACGCCGATCATGATGAGGATGAAGGCCACCATGCCGATGACCGCGGTCATCAGGCGCGCCTGCAGGCTCCACGGCCGACCGCGGCGCCACCACCGCACGGGCTCGGGGGGTGGCGGGGTCGTCACTGCGGCGCTTTGATCATGTAGCCGACGCCGCGGACCGTGTGGATGAGCGGGTCGTGCCCGGCGTCGATCTTCTTGCGCAGGTACGAGATGTAGAGCTCGACGACGCTCGAACGGCCGCCGAAGTCGTAGTTCCACACACGGTCGAGGATCTGGGCCTTCGACACGACGCGGCGCTGGTTGCGCATGAGGAAGCGCAGCAGTTCGAACTCGGTCGCGGTCAGCTCGATCTCGTGGCCCCCGCGCACGACCTCGTGACTGTCCTCGTTCAGCGACAGGTCGCCCACGCGCAGGATCGGCTCGGAGTCGCGCGTGAGCGCGGTGCCGGCGCGGCGCATCAGCCCCCGCAGACGCGCCACCACCTCTTCGAGGCTGAACGGCTTGGTGACGTAGTCGTCCCCGCCCGCGGTGAGACCCGCGACGCGATCCGCGACCGCGTCCTTCGCGGTGAGGAACAGCACCGGCACGTCGTTGCCCGAGTGCCGCAGGCGCTGCAGCACCGCCATGCCGTCGAGGTCGGGCATCGTCGGGGCGGGTGAAGGCGGGGGCGGCGGCGGTCGCGGTCATGAAACTCATTGTGCGCTCGTATCTATGAGCTTTCTATGGCGTGGGTTATGGGAATCCTGAGAGCGCGCTGCATGCCGGCCCAGAAGCACCGTGATTGCCACCCCGATCGCCGCACCGAGAGTGTTCGCGACGACGTCGCGCACGTCCGCGACGCGCGTCGGGAGGAACAGCAGCTGCGTCGTCTCGATCGCCGCGCTGAGGACCATTCCGGTCAGGATGCCGTGCCACCACCGTGCGCCCCACGCGATCAAGAGGATGCCGAGCGGGACGAACATCGCCACGTTCGCGGTGAACTCCACCACGTCGAACGTGATCCACGCGGTGGGCGGCCACGAGTGGAAGGCGTGCAGGACCGTGTGCAGGAGGCTGCCGACCGAGGCGTCGTAGATCCGGGGGCGCAGCGTCATCCACCACACCGCGAAGGCGTACAACGCCGAAGCGGCGACGAGCAGTGCCCGCCGCCGCTTCGTCACCGTCGACCCTCGGAGATCCGAGGGTCGATCAGTGGGTGTCCTCGGCTTCGATTTCGGTGCGGTCGCCCGACCAGAGGGAGCCCGTCGTAGTACGCGAGCGACGAGCTGAACGCCGGAGCGGGGATGCCGCTGGCCGCCGAGAGCGACACGATGTCGCGCCACGCGTCCTGCGCGCGACCGAGTGCCTCGACGAAGTACGGGGCCGTCAGCAGCACGGGAAGCTCGGCCTCGGCGTCGTACGCCTCGGCGATGCGGTTGAGGAACTGTGCGCGGATGATGCAGCCGCCGCGCCAGATCTTCGACACCGCGCCGAGGTCGATGTTCCAGCCGTACTGCGCGGCGCCGGCCCGGATCTCGTCGAAGCCCTGGCTGTAGGCCACGATCTTCGAGGCGTAGAGCGCCAGGCGCACCTTCTCGATGAAGGCATCGGCATCCGCACCCGAGAGGAGCTCGGTGCCGGACGGGCCGGGGAGCTCGCGCGAGACCTGGCGCTGCTCGGGGTGGCTCGACAGCGAACGCGCGAAGGTGGCCTCGGCGATGCCCGAGACCGGGACGCCCAGGTCGAGGGCGGTCTGCACGGTCCACGCGCCGGTGCCCTTGGCCCCGGCCTGGTCGAGGATCACGTCGACGAGGGGCTTGCCGGTCTCGGCGTCGTTCTGGCGGAGCACCTCGGCGGTGATCTCGATGAGGTACGACTCCAGCTCGCCGCGGTTCCACTCGGCGAAGACGTCGGCGATCTCCGCGGGGGTCTTGCCGGTGGCCTGGCGGATGAGGTCGTAGGCCTCGGCGATGAGCTGCATGTCGGCGTACTCGATGCCGTTGTGCACCATCTTCACGAAGTGTCCGGCGCCGTCGTGGCCGACGTGCGTCACGCACGGCTCGCCCTCGGCGACGGCGGCGATCGACTTCAGGATCGGACCGAGCGTGATCCACGACTCGTCCGAGCCGCCGGGCATGAGCGAGGGGCCGAGAAGGGCTCCCTCCTCACCGCCCGAGACACCCATGCCGACGTAGTTGATGCCGGTCTCGCGCACGGCCTTCTCGCGACGGATCGTGTCGGTGAAGAGGGCGTTGCCGCCGTCGACGATGATGTCGCCGGGTTCGAAGACCTTCACGAGCTCGTCGATGACGAAGTCGGTGGGGCGGCCGGCCTTGACCATGATGATCGCGGTGCGCGGCGTCGTCAGGGAGGCGGCGAAGTCCTCGTACGAGAACGAGGGGACGAAGTTCGCCTCGGGGTGCGCCTCGACGAGGTGCTCCGTCTTGTCGGCGCTGCGGTTGAACACGGCGACCGTGTTGCCCTCGCGGCTCGCGAGGTTGCGCGCGAGGTTCGAGCCCATGACCGCGAGCCCGACGACGCCGATGTTCGCGTGCGCGGGTCCGTCGCCTGCCGGGCGGGAGTCGGCCTCGGCGGTGGGACGCGCGACCTCTTCGGGGCCGGGTGCACCCTCGTGCACCTGAGCGGCCTTGTGCGGGGCCTGGTCCTGGTCGGTCGAGGGTCCGGTCGGGGAGGGGGTGGACGTCATTCGTTGCTCCGTATTCAGGTGCGAGGAAGGGTGGGCGATTCACGCGGGCCGCCTCCGTCACTGTATCGGCTCGGCCTTGGCGTGTTTCAGGGAGTGTCGATGTCCAGGCTGAGGCGGTCGATGACCTCCTGCACCTGCTGGGAGGGCGTCAGATCGAGGTCGACGCGGATCGCCTGCTCATCGGCATCCGGGATCTCGAGGGTCTCGAACTGCGACGTGAGCAGCGACGGGGGCATGTAGTGCCCCTGGCGGCGCAGGAGACGCTCGAGCACGAGAGCGGGGTCGCCCATGAGCAGGACGAAGGTCACATTGTCACGGCGCAGCACGTCGCGATAGCTGCGCTTCAGCGCGGAGCACGTGATGATTCCCGGGCGTCCGGCGGCGACCTGGCCGTCGATCCACGCCGCGACCCGGTCGAGCCAGGGCCAGCGGTCGTCGTCGTTCAGCGCGTGGCCGGCGGCCATCTTGGCGACGTTGGCCTCGGGGTGCAGGTCGTCGCCCTCCTGGAAGTCCCACCCGAGGCGGCCGGCGAGCATGCCCGCGACGGTGGATTTTCCGGTCCCGGCGGGACCCATGAACACGAGGACGGGGGGTGGGGTGACCATGAGCTCTCTCTTCGTCGATCGGTCGGTCAGATGGTGCGGCGGACTTCGGTGAGCACCGCCGCGACGTAACGGCGGGTGTGCTCCTCGGCGGCGTCGGCGTCGGCGCGGCCGATCGCGGCGGCGGTCGCGACGTGATTGTCGAGGGCGTCGGGATTCGGGATGCCGGGGGTCAACCCGTGCGACGCGCGGCCTTCGATCGCGGCGGCGATCGGCGCGCGGGCGGCGGCGAGCATGAGGTTGCCGCTCGAGACGAGGATCAGGTCGTGGAACGCGATGTCGGCGGCGAGATACTCGGGGGAGTTGCCGAGGCCCGCGGCGCCGAGGCGGGCGAGCTCGTCGGCCAGCCGGAGCAGCTCGCCGCGCTGCAGGTCGGTCGCGCGGCGCGCGCTCAGGCGCGCGGCCACCGGCTCGATCGCAGCCCGGAGCTCGGTCGTGTTGGCGATGAGCTGGTCGCGGCGGCGTCCGGCCAGCTGCCAACCGATGAGCCGGGTGTCCAGGGCGCTCCAGTCGTCGGCGGGGCGCACCGTGATGCCGACCCGGCGCCGCTGCGCGAGCATGCCCATCGCCTCCAGCACACGGACGGCTTCTCGCACGACGGTCCGCGAGACCGCGTACTCGGTCTCGAGGGCGGCGAGGGTCAGCACGCGACCCGCGGGGAGGTCGCCGTCGACGATGCGCATACCGATGGCATCCACCAACGAGCCGTGCGACGCTCGCGCCATGTGCCCCTCCTCGGGTCCTTAGGTACGACCATATCTTGTCAAAAATATGATCATTGTGTGAAGATTCAGCGAACGCCTCTCGGCGTCGCGGATCGAGCTAGCCACACCCCGGTGCCGCGCATCCCCCCTGTATCAATGGAGATCCCTTGGAAGACTGGACGCAGACACTCGGCACCACGCCGTTGCTCCTCATCGCGGCGGGCGCGATCGCGCTCATCCTCGTGCTCATCATCTGGCTGAAGGTGCACGCGTTCCTCGCGCTCATCATCGTCTCGCTCGTCACGGCGTTCGCCGCCGGCATCCCGGTCTCGGCCGTGGTGAAGACCCTGACGGACGGTTTCGGCGGAACGCTCGGCACGGTGGCCCTGCTCGTCGCGCTGGGTGCGATGCTCGGCCGGCTCATCGAGCACTCCGGTGGGGCGCAGGCCCTCGCCGACACCTTCGTGCGCGTCTTCGGTGAGAAGCGCGCGCCCTTCGCCCTCGGCATCGTGTCGCTGATCCTCGGATTCCCGATGTTCTTCGACGCCGGCCTCGTCATGATGCTGCCGATCATCTTCGCGATCGCCCGTCGTGTCTCGGGCAACAACGTGCTCCTCTTCGGCCTGCCGGCCGCCGCCGCGTTCTCGGTCATGCACGTGTTCCTCCCGCCGCACCCGGGTCCGGTCAGTGCGAGCGAGCTGTACGGCGCGAACCTCGGCATCGTGCTGATCGTCGGCCTCATCGTCGCCTTCCCGATCTGGTACCTCTCCGGCTACCTCTGGGGGAAGTTCGTGGCGAAGCGCATCGTGCTCCCCGTCACCGGTCTCACGACCCTCGGCGCCGCCGGGGTGGTCGACACCGACAACATCGTCGTCCAGGTGCTCGTCCTCCTCGGCAACTCGCCCGTCGCGCTGCTCATCACCGTGCTCGTCGCGACGGTGGTCTTCGGCTTCCGCCGCGGCGAGAACGGGACGGCGCTGGAGAAGGTCGTCGACTCGGCACTCGGGCCGGTGGCATCCGTCATCCTCATCACCGGGGCCGGCGGCATGTTCGGGGCCGTGCTGCGCGCCTCGGGCATCGGCGACGCGCTCGCCGACAGCCTCAGCGACCTGGGTCTCCCGGTCATCGTCGCGGCGTACATCATCGCGGTGATCCTGCGCCTCGCACAGGGCTCGGCGACCGTGGCCCTCGTCACCGCCGCCGGTCTCGCGGCTCCGGCCGTCATGGCGGGCGACTTCTCGCCGTTGCAGATCGCCGCGATCACGCTGGCGACCGCCGCGGGGTCGGTGTTCGCCGGTCACGTCAACGACTCCGGGTTCTGGCTCGTGGGCCGCCTGATGGGCATGGACGTGAAGACCACCCTGAAGACCTGGACCGTGCAACAAGCCATCGAGTCGGTGCTCGGCTTCCTCGCCGCGCTCGCCGTCTTCGGGATCGGAGGACTCCTATGACCCCCTCGAACGCCGACCTCTTCGACGTCGCGGACCGCCTGGCTTTCGTCACCGGCTCGTCCCGCGGCCTGGGTCGGGCGCTCGCGCTCACCCTCGCCCGCGGCGGGGCCCGGCTGATCGTGCACGGTCGGGACGTGGATGCCGTGGAGCACACGCGCGCCGAAGCCGAGGAACTGTCGGGTCGCCCGGCGCACGCCGTGACCTTCGACGTGACCGACGCGCGGGCGGTGGAGGACGCCGTCGGAGAGGTTCTCGAGAACATCGGCGTGCCCGACATCCTCGTCAACAACGCCGGCGTGCAGCGCCGCGCGCCCATCCACGAGTTCCCGGTCAGCGACTGGGACGACATCGTCGCGGCGAACCTCTCGGGCGTCTTCTACGTCTCGCGGTTCGTCACGCCCGCGATGGTGGCCCGCGGCTCGGGGAAGGTCGTCAACGTCGCCTCGGTGCAGTCGCGTCTCGCGCGCCAGACGATCGCGCCCTACTCGGCGACGAAGGGCGGCGTCGCGCAGCTCACCGCCGGGATGGCCGCGGACCTCGCCCGTCATGGCATCCAGGTCAACGCCCTGAGCCCGGGGTACTTCGCGACCGAGATGAACCGCGACCTCGTCGAGGATCCGGAGTTCACGCGCTGGCTCGCGCAGCGCACGCCCGCGGCCCGCTGGGGCGATTTCGACGAGTTGCGGGGAGCGCTGCTGTTCCTCGCGTCCGACGCGTCGAGCTTCGTCTCGGGGCAGAACATCTTCGTCGACGGCGGGATGACAGCGGTCGTCTGACCGCGGAAAGGTCGAGCAATGAAGTCGCTGCAGATCGAGAAGGCGCTCACCGCCACCGTGCGCGAGGCCGACGTCCCGGAACCCGGGCAGGGGCAGGTGCGCCTGCGCGTGGACTACGTCGGCATCTGCGGATCCGACCTCCACTACTACTTCGAGGGCGCCAATGGCGCGTTCGTCGTGCGCGAGCCGCTCGTCCCCGGCCACGAGCTCTCGGGGCGGGTCGATCTCGACCCCTCCGGTGCGCTCGCCGCGGGGACGCCGGTCACCGTCCACCCCGCGCGCTTCGGCACGCCGCGCGAGGGCATCGAGGACGCCCCGCACCTGTGGCCCGGGGGCTCCTACCTCGGCAGCGCGTCGACCTGGCCGCACACGCAGGGCGCGGCATCCGAATACCTGATCGTCGAGGCCGACATGGTGCGGGTCCTGCCCGACGACCTCCCGGTGCGCCGGGCCGTCCTCGCCGAGCCGCTCGCCGTCGCCCTCCACGCGCTGGGGAAGGCCGGTCCGGTCGACGGGCTCGAGGTGCTCGTGACCGGTTCCGGCCCGATCGGTCTCATGGCCGTCGCCGCGGCCGTCGCAGCGGGCGCCCGCGTCACGGCGACCGACGTGCTGTCGGGACCCCTCGAACGGGCGCGGGCGCTCGGCGCGCACGCCACGATCGACGTGTCGACGGACGAGGTGGAGGCCGGAGCCTACGCCGTCGTCCTCGAGTGCTCGGGGGTGCCGGTGTCGATCTCGACGGCCCTGCGTGCGGTCCGCGCGGGCGGCACCGTGGTGCAGGTGGGGATGCTTCCCGACGAGCCGCGGCCGGTGAACCTCGCCCCCTTCATCTCGAAGGAGGTGCGCTTCCTCGGTGCGTTCCGCTTCCGCGACGAGATCGATCACGCCGTGGCGCTACTTGCGACGACCCCGGGGATCGAGAGCGCCCTCACGCACGAGTTCGCGCTGACGGATGCCGACGAAGCCTTCGCCACGGCACGGGACTCGCAGCGCTCGGGCAAGGTGGTCTTCGCCCTCTGAGCCTCGACGGATGCCCCGGTGGCCGCGGCCACCGGGGCGTCCGTCAGTCTTCGCTGCGGGCCGCCGTGAAGCGGCGGGTGACGGCGATGTCGCGCTCGCCGAGGCCGCGATCGACGATCTCGTCGAACGCCGCGCGGAGGGCGGGGAGCAGCGCGGGGCGCGTGTCGGTCGCCGCGGCGATGTCCGCGGCGAAGCGCAGGTCCTTCACCATGTAGCCGGCGATCCCGCTGGGGGAGTCGTCGCCCGCCACCAGCTTCTCCCGGCGGCTGTTCAGCAGGTTCGACCCCGCGTATCCGCCGCCGAGGAGCTCCCAGAGCGCGGCGGGGTCGACCTCGGAACGTGCCGCGAGCTCGGTCGCCTCCCCGAGGGCGAGGATGGTCGCCGCCACGACCAGCTGGTTGCACGCCTTCGCGACCTCCCCGGCGCCGAGCGGTCCGAGGCGCACGGGGGTGCCGCAGGGGGCGAGGAGGGCGGCGGCGCGATCCGTGTCGGCGGTGTCTCCGCCGAGCATGATCGACAGGGTCCCGGCCTTCGCGCCGTCCTCGCCACCCGAGACCGGGCAGTCCACGATACGGATGCCGGCCGGCATCCGGTCCGCGAGCTCCCGGACGCCGACGGGCGAGGACGTCGACCCGATCAGGATCAGGTAGGGGCGCCCCGCGATGCCCGCGAGCAGGCCGTCCGGACCGTCGAGATGCTCCTCGAGCTGCGGAAGGTCCGGGAGCATGACGAGGACCGCGTCCGTGGCGGCGGCGAGCTCTTTCGCGCTCGACGCCCAGGGGGCTCCCGCCGCGGTCAGCGCGGGGCGCTCACGGCGGGCGTGGACGGTGAGGGCGCCCCGCGCGGACAGGAGATGCCGTGCCATCGGCTCGCCCATCGCGCCGAGGCCCCACACGCCGAGGCGGATCTCGGGCGTGGGAGGGAACGGGCCGGTCTCTTCGTCGAGCGTGGTCATGCCGGCATCCTATCGACTGGACAATGGGTTGAACAGGATTCAGTATGGTGAACGACGATTCGGCGAGTCCGCGGCTGGCGACCAGCACCGCGGCGGAAGGAGACGACGACGATGTCGACACGCAAGAGCCTACGCGCGGTGGTGGCCGTGCCCCTGAAGGAAGAGCACTGCCGACTGATCGAGCGCCTCGAGCCGCGCATCGAGCTCGTGCGCGACGCCTCCCTCACCCGCCCGATGCGCGGGCCCGCCGACTGGTCCGGAGACCCCGCGCACCAGCGCTCCGCCGACGAACAGCGTGCCTTCGACGAGATGGTCGATTCCGCCGAGGCGCTCTTCGGCATCCCGGACGTCGATCCGAGCGCGCTCGCACGCACGGTCGCGGCGAACCCGGACCTGCGGTGGGTGATGACGACCGCCGCCGGGGGCGGGGGGCAGGTCAAGGCCGCCGACCTCGACCGGGCCGCGCTCGACCGCGTCGTGTTCACCACGAGCGCGGGAGTGCACGGGGGGCCTCTCGCCGAGTTCGCGGTGTTCGGCGTCCTCGCCGGGGCCAAGGACCTGCCGCGCCTCGCCCGGCAGCAGGCCGACCGTCGCTGGACCGACCGCTGGGAGATGCGTCAGGTCGACGAGATGACCGTCCTGATCGTCGGTCTCGGGGGGATCGGTGCCGAGTGCGCGCGCCGCTTCCACGCGCTCGGCGCCGAGGTCTGGGGGACCACACGGTCCGGGACCCCGGTCGAGGGGGTCGACCGACTCGTCCCGCTGGACGATCTGGTGAACGCGGTGGCGGAGGTGGATGCCATCGTCGTCACGCTCCCCGGGACGGATCAGACGCACCACCTCATCGGGGCCGACGTGCTCGCCGCGGTGAAGCCGGGTGCGATCCTCGCGAGCGTCGGCCGGGGAACCGTGATCGACGAGAAGGAGCTCCTGACCGCCCTCGACGACGGTCGCGTCTCCTTCGCCGCCCTCGACGTCTTCGAGGTGGAGCCGCTGCCGAGCGACTCGCCGCTCTGGCGGCATCCGAGGGTCCTCGTGAGCCCGCACACGGCGGCGCTCAACGGGAAAGAGGAGGAGCGCATCGCACGGCGCTTCGCGGAGAACGCCACGCGCCTGTTCGACGGCGAGCCGATGCGCGCTGTTGTCGATACGGTCGAGTTCTATTGACGCGTCGCCCCGCGCGACGCCGGCACGACGGGAGGTCGCCGTGAGCGATGACGAAGCGAGCGCGATCGCGCGCGACCCGGCGCCGGCTGTCGGGCGCAGCATCCGCCTCCTCGGCCTATTGGCCGAGGCGGGGCGCGCCCTGACGCTCACCGAGCTGGCTGCCGGTCTCGGACTGGCGAAGTCGTCGACCGCGAACCTCTGCCTGTCGCTCGAGGCGGGTTGCATGATCGAGCGTGTTCCGCTGGGCTATCGTCTCGGCATCCGCACGGCCGAGCTCGGCGGCGCGTTCGCCGCGCAGTTCAACCAGGTGCGCGAGTTCTACTCCGTGTGCGAGACCTCGCCGGCGTTGGCGTCCGAGCTGGTCCAAGTGGCCGTGCTCGACGACACCGATGCGCTGTACCTCGCGCGCTACGAGGGTTCCCGATCCGTGCGGCTCGGCACGCCGCTGGGCTCGCGCCTTCCCGCCGCGCTGTCGGCGACGGGGCGTGCGCTGCTGATGACGCGCAGCGACGACGACGTCCGCGCCCTTCTCACGCGCGGTCCGCTGCCCCGGCTCACCGAGCACAGCACGGTCGACGTCGACGCCGTGATCGCGAAGCTCGCCGCCGCGCGTGAGCGCGGCTGGTCGGTCGACGAAGAGGAGTCGTTCCGCGGCATCGTCGGTGTCGCCGTCCCGCTCGAGGGGTGGGCGCCGGGCGATCCGCAGCTCGCCCTGGGGGTCGGCATCCCGGTCGCGGATGCCACGCCCGAGCGCGTCGCCCGCGTCGGCGCCGCGCTGCGCGAGGCGGCCCGAGCCCTCACGAACCCGTTCAGCGCGTCGCGCTCCGTCTGAGGCTCCGCGCGGTCATCCCCGCGTCGCGCTCGGGGACTCTGGCGTACGGGGCGCGTTCCGCGCATTGGGGCGTCATTCTCTCGCCCCGATCACGAGGCCGCCCCGAACTCGCTCGGCGATGCCGCGCCGCTTCCTCGATCTCGAAATCCGTCCAACATATTGAACTGTGTCCACAGGGTTGGTACAGTCGCCGAGTCGTAAGACCCCAGCCGATCGAAGGAGATGGCCGTGACCACTGCATCCACACCGACGCCGCAGCCGACGGATGACCCCGAGTACGCCGCGAATCTGCGCCGCGCGACCCTCGCCTCGAGCATCGGCAGCGCGTTGGAGTACTTCGACTTCGCGCTCTACGGCCTCTCGACGGCGCTGATCTTCAACGTCCTGTTCTTCTCGCAGGACAACCCCGCCCTCGCCACCGTCGCGGCCTTCGCGACGTACGGCGTCGGCTTCCTCGCCCGCCCGTTCGGGGGACTGTTCTTCGGTGTCCTGGGCGACAAGCTCGGGCGCAAGTGGGTCCTCGTGATCACGATCCTCCTGATGGGCGGGGCGTCCACGGCCATCGGACTCCTCCCCACGTACGAGGCCGTCGGCATCCTCGCGCCGATCCTGCTCGTGCTCATGCGCCTGCTGCAGGGCTTCGGCGCCGGTGCCGAACAGGCGGGTGCCACGGTGCTCATGGCCGAATACGCCCCGGTCAAGCGCCGTGGCTTCTTCTCGGCGCTGCCCTTCATCGGCATCCAGGCCGGAACCCTGCTCGCCGCCGTGGTCTTCAGCCTCATCTCCCTGCTGCCGGAGGACCAGCTGCTCAGCTGGGGCTGGCGCGTGCCGTTCCTCGCGTCGTTCGCGCTGATCCTGCTCGCGCTGTTCATCCGCATGCGCCTGCGCGAGACGCCGACGTTCATCGAGCTCGAGAAGAGCGAGCAGATCGCCGAGCGCCCCGTCCGCGACATCTTCACGCGCGGTCTGCCGGGCGTCATCGTCGGTATCGGCCTGCGCATGGCCGAGAACGGCGGCTCCTACATGTTCAACACCCTGGCGCTGACGTTCTTCGTCGCGACCGTCGGCGGCGAGGCCGACCGCAGCCTGCTGACGTGGGGCGTCACGCTGGGTTCGCTCATCGGCATCTTCTCGGTTCCGCTGACCGGTGCCCTGTCCGACCGCATGGGGCGCCGGACCGTCTACCGCGCGGGCGCGGTGTTCATGCTGGTGTTCACCTTCCCGGCCTGGTGGCTGATGTCGCTCGGCAGCTACCCGATCACCATCGCCGTGATCGCGATCGGCATCGGCGTCGCCGTCAACTCGATGCTCGGACCCCAGTGCGCGATGCTCCCCGAGCTGTTCGGCAACCGCCACCGCTACCTCGGTGTGGCGATGGCCCGCGAGATCTCGGCCGTCCTCGCCGGTGGCCTCGCCGGTGTGCTCGGTGCGTACATCATCGCCGTGAGCGGGGCGAACTGGCTGCTCCTGGCCATCTACATGGCGACGCTCGCCCTCATCACGACCGCGTCGACGTTCCTGGTTCCCGAGACCCTCCGCCGCGACCTCACGCGCACCGACGACGCGATCAAGGTGTCGCGCGACGAGGCCGGAGAGGGTGTGGATGCCACGACCGTCACCGTCCGGACCATCCGATGACCCGCCTGGCCCGCGTGCAGACGCCCGACGGCGTGCGCGTCGTCCGGATCGACGGCGACCGGTTCATCCCGATCGACGACCCCTACGCCGCGTTCGCGGCAGGGAAGGAGATCGTGGATGCCGGGGGCCCGGTGCAGGGACCGCTCGGAGCGCCGTGCGTCCCGACGGTCGTCGTGGGGATCGCCCAGAACGGACCCGATCACGCCTCGCCCGTCCAGGCGTGGCTGAAGAGCCCGCGAACCGTCACGGGGCCGGATCAGGCGGTGACCCTGCGTCGCGACGCCGGCACGACGGTCGCCGAGGCGGAGGTCGCGGTGGTGATCGGTCGGGACACGACGGGGCTCACCGCCGAGAACGCGCACGAGTACGTGCTCGGCGTCACCGCGGTGAACGACCTGTCCAGCCCCGACCGCTCGGTCCTCGATCCGCGCAACTTCGAGTCGAAATCGGGGGAGGGATACACCCCGCTCGGTCCGTGGATCGACACCGCGATGGGTCTCGACGACGACGTGGCGCTGAGCCTTCTCGTCGACGGCGAGCCGGTGTGCGAGACGTCGGCGGGGCGTTATCCGATGTCCCCGCGGGCGTGTCTCGCGTACGTGGCGGGGTGGACGACATTGGGCCCGGGAGACGTGATCATGATGGGCGCGCCGTTCTCGGCATCCCCGATCCGGGCGGGGGTCACCGTCGAGGTCGTGGTGGGTGACCTGCGGTTGCGTACCCCGACGCGCTGAACCGCGTCAGTGCTTCTTGTACCCGGCGTTGCGGCCCATGGAGAAGAGGGCGCCGATCGCGCCGATGCCGCCGACCAGGGCGACACCGCCGATGACCCAGAGCACGACGTGGGAGAAGAAGCCGCTGTCCATGATGATCCTTCGGGTCGGTGGGATTCGATTCTACCGGGGTGCTCCCGTGCTCCTCGACACGCGCGGGTCGTGCGCGGGCGCTCGCGCTGGTAGACTTCCGGGGAACTTCGGCGAGGGACTGTCGCACACCGGCTGGTGACCGTGGCATCCGTGATCGACGCGGTGATGCAGGCCCCCGGCTTTCCTCACGCGCTCGCGTTCGAGTCGAATCCAGACCACCGGTGCGGGCCGTGCCCCGCCCCCAAGCTGCGGGCCGTGCGCTCGCGAGGAGAACATCATGTCGGAAGACAACAAGGTCGTCGCGGAGCTCCGCGAGAACTTCGGCAAGGGCTTCGCCCGTCGCCTCCGCGCCGCGGGCAAGATCCCCGCCGTCATCTACGGCCACGGCACCGAGCCCCAGCACGTCGCGCTGCCCGGTCACCAGACCGCGCTGCTCATCCGTCGCGCGAACGCCCTCCTCGACCTCGACATCGCGGGCAAGAGCCAGCTCGTCCTGGTCAAGGACGTGCAGAAGGACCCCGTGCGTCAGATCATCGAGCACATCGACCTGATCGTCGTGAAGAAGGGCGAGAAGGTCCAGGTCGACGTCCCCGTGGTCGTCGTCGGCGAGCCCTTCTCGGGCACCATCGCGATGCTCGACGCCACGAGCGTTTCGCTCGAGGTCGAGGCCACGCACATCCCGCAGAACGTCGAGGTCGACGTCGAGGGCGCCGAGGACGGCACGCAGATCACCGCCGCCGACCTGAAGCTGCCCGCCGGTGCGAGCCTCGTCACCGAGCCCGAGACCCTCATCGTGGGCGTCTCGGTGCCGCTCGACACGCTGGCCGCCGAGGAAGAGATCGCCGAGGCCGACGCCGAGGTCGCCGAGGAGCAGTCCGAAGAGGCCGAGGCCGGCGACAACTGACATCGGACGGCTGCGGTACACGCAGTCCGTCGACGAGGGGGCGCGTTCTTCGCGCCCCCTCGTTTCGTCTCCGGCCGACCCGGAAGAATGGATGCCATGGCAGACACGTGGGTGATCGTGGGACTCGGCAACCCGGGTCCGCGTTATGAGACGACCCGGCACAACATCGGACAGATGGTCGTCGACGAGCTCGCCGCGCGGCGGAGCGAGGCCTTCCGCGCGCACAAGGCGAACGCCCGCGTCGCCGAGACGTGGCTGCGGCCCGGCGGCCCCAAGCTCGTCCTCGCGAAGCCCAACAGCTTCATGAACGTCTCCGGGGGCCCTGCGGCCGGGCTCGCGCGCTTCTACGACGTCGCCCCGGAGCGTGTCGTGGTCGTGCACGACGAGCTGGACATCCCGTTCGACACGGTGAAGCTCAAGACCGGCGGGGGCCATGGCGGCCACAACGGCGTGCGCGACGTCGCCAAAGCGCTCGGCACGCCGGAGTTCCCGCGCGTCCGCGTCGGCATCGGACGCCCCGTGGGCCGGCAGGATCCGGCGGACTGGGTCCTCGACCCGTTCGGTGCGACCGAGCGCCAGACGCTGCCGATCCTCGTCTCGGATGCCGCGGACGCGGTCGAGATGCTCGTCGAGGAGGGGCTGGTCTCGGCGCAGCAGCGCTTCCACGCCCCGCGCGCCTGACCGGCCGCCCCTACGACGAAAGCCCCGGCCATCGGGCCGGGGCTTTCGTGTCGCTGAGATGTTCAGCCGATGGAGTTGACGTACGGCGCCGCTCCGGCGGTCGCGCCGATGCCGAAGATCACGGCGACCACGATGCCACCGAGGACGGCGAGGACGATCGCGGCGATGCCGAATCCCCGACCACGGTTCTTGATCGCGGCGATGATGCCCTGGATGAAGCCCCACAGACCGAGGACACCGAAGACCAGGAAGCCGGCCACGGCGAGCAGACCGGCGACCGCTGCGGCCTGCTGGGCCGCCTCGGGGAGGGCGGAGGCGTCGATCTCGGTCGTGCCGTTCGCTCCGGTGGAGGCGTACTGCACGAGAGCACCGCTCTGCATGCCGCCGATGAACGCGAGGATCGAGCCGATGACGATGGCCGCGAGCGCCACGACGAACGCGATCAGGCCGAGGCGGTTGGAAGGCTTCTGGGCGGATGCGGTGGGGGGCTGGTAGCCCGGGGCCGCGGGGTACCCGGCCTGGGCGGCGGCATCAGCACGCGTGGCGGGGGGAGGGTTGTACGGCTCGGGGGGCGGCGTCGTGCTGCTCACGGGGTACTCCTTCGATCGTGGGATGGGATCATCCCGTCGCCGCGAGTATAGGGAAGCCCCCGCTTTTCTGAGAACAACCTGGACGCGCGCCGGGAAAGACGGTATCGACGCCGATTCAGGTGTAAGCGCCACCCGAGTCGGCGATCGTCCCCGCGCCGGCGGCCAACGCGAGGGCGACGAGCGCCGCGAAGATGAACGGGCCGAGGGCGGCGAGGACGATGGCGACGATGCCCATCGGGCGCCCGCTGTTGCGCGCGGTGGCGATGATCCCCACGACGAGAGCGGCGATGCCCAGGACCGTCCCGGTCCAGAACGCCACCTCGACGACGAGCACGAGGTCCCGCACGGGGCTCAGCACGCGCAGATCGAGGTTCTGCCCGCCCTGCGCGACGACCTGGGAGCCGGCACCCCGGCCCACGCGGAAGGCGGCGAAGCCCGCGACCGCGGGGGCGAGGACCATGCTCAGGATGCCGGCGACCAGCGCGAAGGCGCCGAGCGGACGCCGCTTCTTCGGCGGCGGGGGAGCCAGAAGGGTCCCCGTCGCGGGGGCGACGTACGGAGCGGCGAAGGGCGACGACATGCCAGCACTCTACGAGACGCGCTCGCGCCGCGACTCTCTGATCGGGGCTCCCGCCGAGCCGATGTCGGTGGCCCCACGTAGACTTTCCCGAGTGACAGTTCCCGGGATCGTGCGCGCCCTCGAGCAGGCTGAGTCGTATCGTGAGGCTGCATCCGCGGCATCCGTCGATCTGTCTCTCTCCCTCGTCGACGGGCTCGATGCCCCCGTCATCGCGGGCCTCATCGAGCGTCGTCGTGCCGCCGGTGACCCCGGGGCCGTGTTGGTGATCGCTCCGACCGGTCGTCGCGCCGAATCTCTGGGGCCGGCTCTGGATGCCGTGCTCCCGGGCGCTCAAGTGCTGCACTTCCCCGCCTGGGAGACGCTGCCGCACGAACGGCTGAGTCCGAGTCCCGAGACGGTGGGACGCCGACTGGACGTGCTGCGTCGGATCGCGTCCTGGAACGGTGAGGCGCCGCTGGTCGTCACCGCGTCCGTCCGGAGCGCCCTCCAGCCGCTCGCCCCGGGGCTCGGCGACGTCGCTCCCGTCGAGCTCGCCGTCGGAGGCCGCGGGCAGGAGCTCGAGGCGGTGATCACCCGGCTCGTCGAACTGGCGTACCACCGGGTCGACATGGTTTCGCGGCGCGGCGAGTTCGCGGTGCGCGGCGGCATCCTCGACGTGTTCCCGCCCGTGGCCGACCACCCCTACCGCGTCGAGTTCTTCGGCGACGAGGTCGATCAGATCCGCGCCTTCTCGGTCGCCGACCAGCGCTCTCTTCCGGGCGAGGTCACCGCGGTGACCCTGGTCCCCAGTCGCGAGCTGCTGCTCACCCCCGCGGTGCGGGCACGCGCTGCCGCGCTCCGCGACGCCTACCCCGGGCTGCGGCAGCTGCTCGAGAAGATGGCCGAGGGCATCCCCGCCGAGGGCATGGAGTCCCTCATCCCCGTCTTGGTCGACGACCTCACCACCCTCGTCGACTACCTGCCGGGGGGCAGTGCCGTGGCGCTCGTCGATCCCGAGCGTTCGCTCGCCCGCGCGACGACGCTCGGCGACACCAACCGCGAGTTCCTCGAGGCCGCCTGGTCGGCGGCGACCGCAGGGGCCGACACCCCCGTCGACCTCGACTCCGGCGACTTCGTGACCCTCGACGACCTGCACGAGCGCGCGAGCGGTCGCGGGGGCGTCTGGTGGCAGTTCAGCGCCTTCGATTCGGGAGCGGCGGATGCCGAAGACGAGGGTCTCGTCCGCGGCGACGATTCCGCGCACCGCATCAAGGCCGACGCCGTCCCCTCGTTCCAGGGCAACGTCGACGGAGCCACGGCGCACGTGGGCGAGCTGCTGACCGATGGTTGGTCGGTGATCGTCACGGCATCCGGTCCCGGAATGGTCGATCGCGCGCGTGACGTGCTCGCGGAGCGCGGGATCGCGGCGCGCCGCGTGGACGACGTCCTCACACCGCCCGAGCCCGGGGTGGCGCACGTCGTGTGCGCGCCGCTGGAGCGCGGTTTCGAGCTGACCGAGGCGCGCTTCGCCGTCATCACCGAGACCGAGTTCTACGGCCGGTCGGTGAGCGGTGACAACCGCGGCGTCAAGAAGCTCGCGTCGCGTCGTCGCAACGTCGTCGACCCCCTGCAGCTCAAGCCCGGCGACGTCGTCGTGCACGCCACGCACGGGATCGGCAAGTTCCTCGAGCTCACCCAGCGCGAGGTCTCCAGCGGCGGCCGCAATGCGGTGAAGACGACGAAGGAGTACCTCGTCCTCGAGTACGCGCCGGCCAAGCGCGGCTACCCGGGTGACAAGCTGTTCGTTCCCACCGATCAGCTCGACCTGCTGTCGAAGTACGTCGGTGGCGAGGCTCCGACCCTGTCGAAGATGGGCGGCAGCGACTGGGCGGCGGCGAAGGGCCGGGCCCGCAAGGCCGTCCGTGACATCGCGGTGGAGCTGGTGAAGCTGTACTCGGCGCGCATGGCATCCAAGGGCTACGCCTTCGGTCCCGACACGCCCTGGCAGCGCGAGCTCGAAGAGGCCTTCCCGTTCGCCGAGACGCAGGACCAGCTGCAGACGATCGACGAGATCAAGGCCGACATGGAGAAGCCGATCCCCATGGATCGGCCGGTCTCACCGACGGCACGGTCGACATGGTCATCGGAACCCACCGCATCCTCACGGAGAAGGTCGTCTTCAAGGACCTCGGGCTCATGATCATCGACGAGGAGCAGCGCTTCGGCGTCGAGCACAAAGACCAGTTGAAGAAGCTCAAGACCAACGTCGACATCCTCGCGATGAGCGCCACGCCGATCCCGCGCACGCTCGAGATGGCGGTCACCGGGATCCGCGAGATGTCGACCCTGGCGACCCCGCCCGAGGACCGGCATCCGATCCTCTCCTACGTCGGGCCGCGCAACGACAAGCAGATCGCGGCGGCCATCCGTCGAGAGCTGCTGCGCGAAGGCCAGGTGTTCTACGTGCACAACCGGGTGTCGTCGATCCAGCGGGTCGCGGCGCACCTCGCCGAGCTCGTACCCGAGGCGCGCATCGTCGTCGCGCACGGGCAGATGGGCGAGCACGCCCTCGAGCAGGTCGTCGACGACTTCTGGGAGCGTCGGGCCGACGTGCTCGTGTCGACCACGATCATCGAGACGGGTCTCGACATCTCGAACGCGAACACGATCATCATCGACCGCGCCGACAAGTACGGGCTCTCGCAGCTCCACCAGCTGCGCGGACGCGTGGGGCGTGGCCGCGACCGCGCCTACGCCTACTTCCTGTACGACGAGATGAAGCCGCTGTCCGAGACCGCGGCGGACCGCCTCGAGACCATCGCGGTGAACAACGACCTCGGCTCGGGCATGCAGGTCGCCCTGAAAGACCTCGAGCTGCGCGGCGCGGGAAACCTCCTCGGCGCCGAACAGGCGGGGCACATCGCGGGTGTCGGCTTCGACCTGTACCTCCGCATGATCGGCGAGGCCGTCTCGACCTTCCGCGGCGAGGACGTCGACGGTCCGACCGAGCTCCGCCTCGAGCTGCCGGTCGATGCGCGCCTGCCCGAGTTCTACATCGACAGCGAGCGGCTGCGCCTCGAGGCGTACCAGAAGCTCTCGGCCGCGGCATCCGCCACCGCCAAGGACGACGCGATCGACCTCGTGGTCGAAGAGCTGCGCGACCGCTACGGTGAGCCCCCCGCCGAGGTCGAGGGTCTCATCGCCATCGCGCGCCTGCGCCGCCGCGCCGCGCAGGCGGGTCTCGCGGACGTCGTGGCGATGGGCTCGAACCTGCGCATCGCCCCGGCCGACCTCGCGGACTCGATGCGCGTGCGCCTGCAGCGGCTCTACCCGAAGGCGAAGCTCGTCGCGGGAGGGGATGCCATGGTCGTGCCGCTCCCGCAGGACGCGAGCGACGCGAACCTCATCGCGTGGGTGCGCCAGCTGCTCGACGCGCTGTGGCCGCTGCCGGTCGAGACGGCGTCGGTCTGAGGACGCCATGATCGGCGCGCTCGTGACGAGCACCGTGGCGATGGTCGCGGTGGCCGCGCTCGCGTTCTGGACGGCGCGGCGCGGGGCGGCGGGCACGTTGCCGCGGAACGATTTCATCGGCATCCGGACGGGGGCCACCCGCGCGTCCGACGAGGCGTGGATCGCCGCTCATCGCGCGGGCGCGGGCGATCTGCGGCGCTCCGGCATCGGTGCGGGGGCCACCGCCGTGCTGCCGTGGCTGGTCCTGTTGCTGCCCGAGGCGCTCCGCGAGCCCTCGATCGCCGTCGTGGTCCTCGCCGGAGTCGCCGCGCTGATCGGCTTCTCGCTGCGCGCGGGCGTGGTGGGGCAGCGCGCGGCGCGCGCTGTGACCGAACGTCCCTGAGTCGCGTTCGCCCCGCGGTCCGGCCCCTCCTGCGCCACTGCCAGAATGAGCGCATGACCGACGTCGCGCCTCGTCGCCCTGACGCCCTCCGCCCGACGGTCAGCGCTCGCGCCTTCGACGCGCTCGACATCGCGGCGACGGCGCTGTTCGGTCTGGAGGGGGCCGCGGCGGCCGCGCACGCAGGGTTCGATCTGTTGGGCGTCGTCGTGGTCGGGCTCATCGTGGCGCTCGCGGGCGGTGTGCTCCGCGACGTCCTTCTCGGCGACCTCCCGCCCGCCGCCCTGCGGACCCCCAGTCGCATCGTCGCGGGGCTGGCCGGTGCTCTCGTCGCGTTCGTCTTCATCGAGATCGTCGACGCGTTCCCGGCCCTGCCCCTGCAGATCCTGGATGCCATCGGCCTCGCGCTCTTCGCCGTCACCGGCGCGCAGAAGGCGTCGGCATCCGGCGCGAACCTCTGGGTCGTGACGATTCTCGGGACCCTGGCGGCGACCGGCGGGGGCGTCATCCGCGACGTTCTCCTGGCCCGCGCCCCGTACGTTCTGTCGGAGAGCATCTACGGCACCGCCGCGGCAGCGGGCGCTCTCGTCACCGGCATCCTGCTCGCGACCACCCGACGTCCTCGGCTCTCGCTCGCGGTCGGCTTCGCCGTGGCGCTCGCGCTCCGGCTCGGTGCGGTCGTCTGGGGCTGGTCCCTGCCGAGGATCGCGTGACGCTCACGGTTCGCGCGTCCGGCACCGCGGTGCGCCCCCTCCCGGGGCGCCCCTCGCTCGGCGCGCGGGCATTCGCGGCCCTGGACATCGTCGCCACCGGGGTCCGCGGAGTCGAGGGCGCAGCGCTCGCCGCCCACGCGGGCTTCGACCTGCTCGGCGTTCTCGTGGTCGGGTTCGTCGCCGCCGTCGTCGGCGGGATGCTGCGCGACGTGCTCCTGGGCGATCTGCCCCCGGCGGCTCTGCGTTCCTCGAGTCGCATCCTGGTGGCCCTGGCGGCGTCCGGGGCCACCTTCGTGCTGCTGAAACTCGTCGACGAGGTCCCTCCGACGGTGCTGCTCACCCTCGACGGTGTCGGGCTCGCCCTGTTCGCCGTGATCGGCGCACAGAAGGCCTCGGCGCACGGCGCGAGCCTGTGGGTGGTCGTGGTGGTCGGGGTGGTCGCCGCGACGGGCGGGGGAGTCGTCCGCGACGTTCTCCTCGGGCATACGCCCGTGCTCCTCACCCAGAGCGTCTACGGCGGGGCTGCTGCGCTCGGGGCTCTGGCCACCGGCATCCTGCTCGTCACGACCCGGCGCGCGCACCTGTCGATCGTGGTCGGATTCGTCCTCGCGTTCGGTCTCCGCGAGACGGTCCTGCTGATCGGCTGACGTCAGCCGGTCGCGGGTCTACGCTGACCGCATGCGCTTCGCTCACCTCGGGGCCGAGCCCCGCATCCATCCCGACGCGGTCGTCGCGCCGACCGCCGTCGTCAGCGGCGATGTCACGATCGGCGCCGGATGCCAGGTCCTCCACGGTGCCGTCCTGACCTCGGAGGGGAGTCCGATCGTGCTGGGCGAGAACGTCATCGTGATGGAGAACGCGCTCATCCGCGCGAGCTCCACGCACGCCGTCCACGTCGGCGCCCATACCCTCGTCGGGCCGATGGCGAGCGTCGCCGGTGCGGATGTGGGCGAGGAGGTGTTCCTCGCCACGGGGACGCGCGTGTTCAACGGGGCCGAGATCGGCGACCGCAGCGAGGTCCGCATCAACGCGGTGATCCACCTGCGGACCGTCCTCCCCGCCGAGACCGTCGTGCCGATCGGATGGGTCGCCGTCGGGCACCCGCTCCAGATCCTTCCGCCGGACCGCCACGACGAGATCTGGGCGGCGCAGAAGGAGCTCGACTTCCCCGGGTACGTGTTCGGCCTCGATCGCGAGACCCCCGACCTGATGGTGCAACTGACCGAACGGTACGGCCGCAGCCTCGCGCGGCACGCCGACGACCGCCCGCTCGGCTGACGCCGCCCGCCCGGGCCCGTCATGCGGAGTCGGGCCGCGCCGCGCCGGCGGGGCGGCGCAGGCGCCGGTGTGCGGGCGGCCGAGTCCGCGGGGCGGGACGCACGCCGCGGACACGACGGCGCGCCGACCCCGCGGGGGAGCCGGCGCGCCGAGGATCGGGTCGGATGCCTCTTACCCGGTGTTCTGCAGACCCGCTGCCACGCCGCTCACGGACAGCAGCAGCAGGCGCTGGTGCTCGGCATCCGGGGTCTCCGACTCGGCGGACGCGTCGCGGAGCGCGCGCAGGGCCCGCAGCTGCAGGAGCGAGAGCGCGTCGACGTAGGGGCTGCGCATCTTCACCGCGCGCTGCAGCACCGGCTTGTTGCCGAGCAGACCGCCGCCGGTGATGCGCTCGACCCACGAGCGGGTGAGGAGCATCTCGTCCATGACGAGCTGGGCCAGGTCGTCGCGGTCACCGAGGGCGAGGTAACGGCGAGCGATGCGCTCGTCGGCTTTCGCCAGGCTCATCGCGACGTTGTCGATCATCGTGCGGAACAGCGGCCACTGCTCGTACGCGTCGCGCAGGCGCTGCTCGTCGCCGACCGCGTCGAGGGCGGTGCCGAGGCCGAACCAGCCGGCGAGGTTGATGCGCGCCTGCGTCCACGAGAACACCCAGGGGATCGCCCGGAGGTCTTCGAGCGACTCGACCGAGAGGCCGCGACGCGCGGGACGCGAGCCGAGGGCGAGGTGTCCGAGCTCTTCCATCGGGGTGACGGTGGCGAACCACGGTGCGAAGCCCGGTGCCTTCACGAGGGCGAAGAACCGTTCGCGCGAGGCGAGGTCAATCGTCTTCGCGACGTCGGCGAACGCCTCGGCGGCCCCGCGGTTCCGACGCTCGATGGAGGGGGAGGATGCCGTGAGCACGGCGGCCGCGACCTGATCGATGTGGCGCATCGCGATATCGGGGTCGCCGTAGCGGGCGAAGATGACCTCGCCCTGTTCGGTGAGCTTGAAGCGGCCGTCGACGGAGTGCGGGGGCTGCGCGAGGATCGCGGAGTTCGCCGGCCCGCCGCCACGCCCGAGGGCGCCACCGCGACCGTGGAAGAGCGTGAGCTCGATGCCCTCGGCCTGGGCCCAGGTCGAGATCTTCGCCTGCGCCTCGTACAGCGCGAGGTTGGCCGCGACCGGTCCGACGTCCTTCGACGAGTCGGAGTAGCCCAGCATGACCTCGAGGCGGCGGCCGGTGGCATCCAGTCGGCTGACGAACGAGGGGTGGGAGACGATCTCGGCGAGGATGCCGGGTGCGGCCTGCAGGTCGGCGAAGGTCTCGAACAGCGGGATGACGTCGAGCACGGGGAGCGCCTCGCCCGGGCCCATCGCGTACGAGGCGAGCTCGTGGACGTTCGCGAGGTCTTCGGCCGACTGGGTGAACGAGACGATGTACCGACCGGCGGCGCGGGGGCCGAAGCGCTCCTGCACGTACGCGATCGAGCGGAACACCTCGAGCACCTCGTCGGTCTGCTCGCTGCGGGCGCCGCCCGCACGCAGTTCCTCGAGCACCTTGCGGTGCACGGCGGAGTGCTGGCGCACCTCGAGCTCGGTGAGGTGGAAGCCGTAGGTCTCGACCTGCCAGACGAGGCGCTGGAGCGCGCCGTACGCCTGGCGGGAGGCCCCCGCGGCGACGAGGGAGTCCTGCACCGTGCGCAGGTCGGCGAGCAGGTGCTCGGGGTCGCGGTAGGCGAGATCGGCGTTGCGCGTCCGGGTCGCGGCGATCTTGCGCGCGAGCAGCAACAGGATGCGGCGGTGCGGCTCGTCGGGGGAGCGCTCCGCGATCTCGGCGGCGGCGTCTTCGTCGGCCGCGCGCAGGCGGTGCCACAGGGCGACCAGGGTGTCGCTGGGGGGCGTGGTCTCGGCATCCAGGGTCAGACCGCGACCCACGCGCTGGGTCGTGCGCTCGAGACCCAGGAGCACGTGCTCGCTGGCGATCGCGGCGGCCTTGCGGGTGACGGATGCCGTGACGAAGGGGTTGCCGTCCCGGTCGCCGCCGACCCACGAGCCGACGCGGACGAACGGCTTCACGATGGGGGCGCGCGAGCCGGCGTGCTCGCCTTGGAGGATGTCGTCGATGCGGCGGTAGACGCGCGGCACGGCGGTGTAGAGCGTCTCGTCGAACACGGACATGACCGAGCGGACCTCGTCGACCGGCGACGGCTTCTCGCGCCGCAGGGGAGCGGTGCGCCAGAGCGTGTCGATCTCCTCGAGCATGCGGCGCTCGGCGCGGCGGATCTCGCCGTCGTTGCCCGCCGCGTCGTCGTGCTCGGAGAGCAGCTCCGACAGGCGGCGGATGCTCGTCGAGATCGCCCGGCGGCGGGCCTCGGTGGGGTGCGCGGTGAAGACCGGGTGGAAGCGCAGGGCCTGCAGGCGCGCGAGCGCCGTCTCTTCGCCGACCTCGCTCGAGAGGCGCTCGAACGCCGTCGCGATCGTGTCGGGCGTACCGCTGCGCGAGGGGCGATCGCCGCGCTCGCGCAGGATGCGCACGCGCTGGTGCTCCTCGACGAGGTTCACCAGGTGGAAGTAGGCCGTGAAGGCCCGGGCCACCTCGTCGGCCCGTTCGATCGAGAAGCCGTCGGCGATGGCCGCGGCCCGCTCGAACGCCTCCGGCGTCTCGTCGGTGTAGGCCTGGATCGTCGCCGTCCGCAGCCGCTCGACGTCGTCGTACAGTCCGGGGGAGCCGCTCTCCTGAAGCACGCGGCCCAGGAGCGATCCGAGCAGGCGCACGTCGGCGCGCATCTGTTCGGGGAGCTCCTGGCCGGCTTCGAAGCGGCCCACGAGGTCGATGGCCTCGGTCGGGGTCAGTTCTCGCACACGCCCCAGATTATCCGCGTCGCGTGTCGGGCAGATGACGCGAGGACGCAGTGGTACACGCTTCACGCGGCGCCGCGGTCCGAACTCCGGACTTTTCGCTGCCGGAGGCCGTGATGGCGGCGGATTCTTACGGCTGATGCGTCCTGGCGTCCGAGATCTTCCGGAGTCCGGCCCGTCCTCGGCCCGTCCTCGACCCGCCGCGCGCCTGTGCGGGGGATACTCGGGGCAGCGGCGCCATCGCCGCCCCGGAGGGAGACCCCGTGACCGACGACGCGCTGCGACAGGCCGCCGACACCATGCGAACCGTCCGCGCGCACTGCGCCTGGACGCGGACCATCGACCACCGCGACCTCGTCCCCTATCTCGTCGAAGAGAGCGCCGAGGTCATCGACGCCGTCGAGTCCGGCACGCGCGCAGACCTGCGCGAGGAGCTCGGCGATCTGCTGTGGCAGGTGCTCTTCCACGCCGAGATCGCCGCGGGCGACCCCGACGACCCCTTCGACATCGACGACGTCGCTCGCGGACTGACGGAGAAGATGGTGCGTCGGCATCCGCACGTGTTCGCGGATGCCGTGGCATCCACGCCCGAAGAGGTCCTCGTGCACTGGAACGCGGCGAAGGCGGCCGAGAAGCACGACCGCACGAGCGTGCTCGACGGGGTCAGCGAGCACATGCCGGCGCTGGCGCTGGCGCAGAAGGTGGTCGGCAAGGCGGCGCAGGTCGGGGTGTCCGCACCGCACCACCGCCTCGCCGATCCGGCGTCGGAGTCCGAGCTCGGCGACGCCCTCCTGGGGTTGGTGCAGCTCGCCCGCGAGCACGGCTGGGACGCCGAGCGAGCACTGCGCGAGCGCCTGCGCACCCTGCGCGCCGAGGTGCGCGCGGCCGAGGGGGCGTAACGGTCGTCGGGATCACGTGGGATGCCCGACTTGACCGACGAAATGCCTTCATACGCGGTCATCTCAGCGATCCCGGGTCATCTCGACGGGGGCGGACCCGTGCCCGAACACGGCGTCGAGTGGAGCCTGGAACAATGGGACGGTGGCATCCGTGAACCCGCCGCGCGGCATGCGCGACTTCCTCCCCGCTGACAAGGCCCGTCGCGAGCGCGTGCTCGCCGTCATCCGCGAGCGCTACCGCGCCCACGGTTTCGACGAGATCGAGACCCCGGTCATGGAGGACTACGACCGCCTGCACGCCGGGATCGGCGGCGACAACGAGAAGCTGTCGTTCAGCATCCTCAAGCGGGGGATGGATGCCGAGGCCATCCGCGCCGCGGCCGACGATCCCGCCGCGCTCGCCGACCTCGGCCTCCGCTACGACCTCACCGTCCCGCTGGCGCGCTTCTACGCGACGAACCGCGCGCAGCTGCCGAGCGTGTTCCGCGCGATCCAGATGGCGCCGGTCTGGCGGGCGGAACGTCCGCAGAAGGGCCGCTACCGCCAGTTCCTGCAGTGCGACATCGACATCATCGG
>JARBUN010000177.1 GCA_029239635.1 Microbacterium sp.
CGCACCGCTTCGGTCTCGAGGGCGCAGCGCAGCTGCTGCAGGGCGACGAGCGCGTCGTCGTCGAGCAGCGAGACCCGGACGCCGCGGTACGGCTCCGCGGTGACGAGGCGTTCGGCGGCGAGTCGGGTGAGCGCCGTCCGCGCGGTGTGGCGCGAGACGCCGTGCGTCGCGCTCAGCTCCTCCTCGCGCAGGGGTGTGTCGGGAGCGAGCGCACCCGACAGGATGCCGGCGCGCACCGCGTCCGCGACGAGATCGGCCGCGCGGGGACCCGGCGCGGGGGCCGTCGGCGCGGCGCCGACGGGGGAGTCACGCGGGGGCCGTGGCATCCGGAACCTCCTCACGTCGACGAGACGGAACAGACACGACGGCTAGGCCGACCGCGATGAGGGCGAGGCCGATCGCGCTGACCGGGGTGAGGTGTTCGCGCAGCACGAAGAGCCCGAGGAGGGTCGCCGCGAGCGGCTCGGCGAGGGTCAGTGTCGAGACCGTGACAGCCGTCAAGCGCGCGAGACCCCAGCCGAACAGGAGGTACGCGACCGTCGTCGTGACGACTCCGAGCCAGAGCGCGAGTGCGAGACCGTTCGGGGTCGCGAGCCACGACGCCCCCGCGATGAGCAGCACGGGCAGGCTCGCGACGGCCGCCACGCCGAACACCGTGCCCATCACGCGCGTGGAATCCCACCCCCTCTCGATGAGCGCCTTCCCGCACACCGTATAGAGGGCGTACGACATGCCCGCCCCGGCGGAGGCGAGCAGGCCGCCCGGTGCGAGGGCCACGGCCCCGCCGGTCATCCCCGACACGAGCACGACGCCGGTGAGCGCGATGGCGGTGGCGAGCATCCACCGCGGGGAGGGGAGGCGGCGCGAGCGCACGGCATCCGCGATCCCGGTCGCGATGGGGGCCGACCCGAGGGCGACGACCGTGCCGATCGCGACGCCGTTCTCGCGGGTCCCGAGGAAGAAGAGGGGCTGATACGCCAGGACTCCGATCGCGCCCAGCGTGATCAGCCCCGCGGTCGAAAGACGCGATCCGGTGGGCGCCGGCGTGCGCGGACGCCGCGCGAGGGCGAGGAGACCCAGGATGCCGCCGCCCACGACGATCCGCGCCGCCCCGACCGCGAGGGGCGAGGCGTCGACGACCGCGAGCGCTTGCGCGGTCCCCGTGGTGGAGAAGCACAGCGCCGCGGCGAGGATCGCGAGAGCGGGAAGCATGGATGGATTGTTACACAATCCTGCGCGCCGGTGCTAACTCCTCAGGGACGCCACCATCGATCGGAGCGCACGGAGGGCCGCCGCCTGCTCCGCCTCGGTCATTCCGTCGAGCATTCGACGCTCGACCGAGCGCACGGCCGCGCTCGCCTGCTCGAGCGAGTGGCGCCCCTTGTCGGTGAGGCGGGTGGGAAGCGCCTTGCCGACCGGAGCGGCATCCGGGCGGGTGACGATGCCGTCGCGTTCGAGGGACTGCAGGAGGACGTTCATCGATTGCCGGGTCACGAACGCGCCGCGGGCGAGTTCGGAGTTCGACAGGCCGGGGCGCTGCGACAGCAACTCCAGGCAGGAGTAATGCGTGATGGTCATGCCGAGAGGGCGCAGGACGTCCTCCATCGCGGCCCGCAGGGCACTCGCGGCCTCCTTGAGGAGGTAGCCGAGAGAGGTCTCCAGGTCAATACGCTCTTGCGCCATGTCAGTAGTCTGACATACAGTTCATGTCAGATAACTGACACAAGGAGTATGACATGCCTGTCACCGGACCCGACTTCCTCTCCCTCCAGGTGCGCGACCTCGCCGCCTCCCAGGCGTTCTACGAGCGCTACCTCGGCCTCGAGCGGTCTCCCGCCGGGCCGCCGCACGCGGTGGTCTTCACCACCACCCCGATCGCGTTCGCGCTGCGCGACCTCGTCGAGGGTGTCGACCTGGATGCCGTCGCGCAGCCCGGCCTCGGCGTCGCGCTCTGGTTCCACGCCACCGGCGTGCAGGAGATCCACGATGCGCTCGTCGCCGACGGGCACCGCATCGTCCTCGCACCGCTCGACGGACCCTTCGGTCGCACCTTCACCTTCGCCGACCCCGATGGGTACCACGTCACTCTCCACGACCGCAGCTGACCCTCGATGAAGGCACCAGGAACCGCTGTGTAACGTAGGTGCATGGCGACGACGGCGGGGCGAGGCATCCTGGCCCTGATCGTCGCCGGGGGACTGCTCGTGTCCGGCGGCATCCTGGCGATGCTGGTCGATCCGTTCGCCCGGACCCCGATCGAGGTCGACTCCCCGACCGAGTGGTCCGCGCGCATCCTCCTGGTGCTGGGCGTCGGCTGGATCATCGTCGGAATGGTCGCGGCGCGCACACGCCTCGTCCGCCGACCCGGCGCCGCTGCGGCCCGCGCGAGCTGGGTCGCCTCGACCCGGCCGTGGCGCGCGGCGGAATCGAGCCTCGGCCTTCTGCCTCTCGATCGCTGGCTCATGATCGTCGTCCCGGCGGGCGTCCTCGTCGCCACGCGGGTCGTGCAGACGCCACGCGACGGGCTGTGGGGCGCCGCCCTCGCGGTGATCGGGTGGCTCTTCTTCGCGATCGTCGTCCGACTCCTCCTCGGCAAGCGCTCGCCGTGGCCGATCATCGCCGCGGTCGGGGGAGCGCTCGTGCTGCGGTGCGTCGTCGCCCTCGCCGTGATCTCGGTCTCGGGTCCGAACGGCATCTGGCCCGCGCTGTGGGCGATGCCCTTCCTGCGCATCGTCTATCTGGCGCTCGCATTCGCGCTGCTCGCCTGGGTGTTCGTCGTCGCCGGCTGGTCGCTGCGCCCGCAGCTCGGGCGACGGCGCGCGACCGGCGTCGCCCTGGCCGGGATGGGCATCGCGTACGCCCTCCCCGCGGCGACGATCGCCGTCGTGGGGGCGGGTGACGCCCTGCGCTCGTGGAACGAGCAGATCGGCGTGCTGCCCTGGGACCTCGCCCGG
>JARBUN010000066.1 GCA_029239635.1 Microbacterium sp.
GCGGCGGCGGGGATCGTCGCCTCCAGGGCGAACGATCCCGTCTCGTCCGCCGTCGCCTCGCCCAACAGGAGCGCGTCGGAGTGCAGTTCGACCCGGTAAACGGCATCCGGGGTCAACCCGCGAACGGTCAGGGTGATCGTCTCGCCGACACGCGGGGTGAGCGAGGAGGCCGTGATCCGCGGCGGCGTCGCGGTCGGGGCCGCGGACGACTGCGGAGCCGAGCCACGGAAGGTCGTGTCTCCGCCTCGCGGCACGCCCGAGCCCTGCCCCGTCACCGAGATGGAGGGCGGCACGGCCTGTCCGCCCGGCGTGGACGGCTCCGGCCCCTGCGCGGAGGGGGCGACCGAGTACGTCAGGCCGACGGCGGGCGCGAGGGTCGTGCCGGCCAAGGCGGAGTCGATGATCGTGACCTCGTCGATGCGAAGGAGCGCTTCTCCGGGTCCCTTCGCGACGAAGCCCAGCGACCCCAGGGACAGATCGCCGGTTCGGCCGCTCGAGGTTCCGAGACGCGTGACGGTGAAGTCGACCGCCCCCTCGACGCCCGACACGCTGAACATGCCCGGGAAGTCCGACGTGTCCGCCGCTCCGGCCATACCGAGGTCCAGGGAGACGGTGTCCCCCGGCGCGCCTCCGGCCGCAGACAGCTCCGCGCGCAGGGACGGGGGTTCGTCGTCGTCGGCGACCGCAGATGTCGCCGCAGAACCGAGGAGGGCGATCGCCGCGATCGTCGCCGAGAGGAGCATCACAGGACGGCGTCGGAGTCGGGGCATGCGAAAGGGCCTCACGGTCGGCGGGAAAGCGCGTCGGGTGCGCCGGCTCCGCTCACCATACTGTGAATCGCCTGACGGATCGTCCTGCGTCCGCTGAATCGAGTCGGCCGCGCCACGAGAACAGGAACCGCGCCCGAAACAGGCCGATGCGCGCCGTATCGCCCTGTTCTCGTGCGCTCCCCTGTTCTCGTGACGGGCGGCGTCGGTCAGAACAACTGACGGAAGTTCGTCGCGGCGAGGTCGATCAACTCATCCCCGCGCCCCGAGAGCACCGTGCGGATCGCGTAGAGCGTGAAGCCCTTGGCCTGCTCCAGCGTGACGGACGGCGGCATCGACAGCTCCTGCCGCGCGGTCTTCACCGAGACGAGCGCCGGCCCCTCGTACGCGAGGGCCGCGGACAGCGCACCCTCGAGGTCGTCCGCGTCGTCGACGCGGAAGCCCTTCAGCCCGATCGCCTCGGCGACCGCCGCGAAGTCGGGGTTCTTCAGATCGGTGCCGAAGGTGACGAAGCCCGCCGCCTTCATCTCGAGCTCGACGAAGTTCAGCGACGAGTTGTCGAAGACGACGACCTTCACCGGCAGCTCGTTCTGCACGATCGTGATGAGCTCGCCGAGGAGCATTGCGAGGCCCCCGTCACCGGCGAGGGCGATGACCTGCCGGTCGGGGAACGCTGACTGGGCGCCGATCGCGTGCGAGACGGCATTGGCCATCGTGCCGTGCGAGAACGAGCCGATGAGACGGCGATCACGCGCCATCGTGAGGTAGCGCGCGGCCCACACCACCGGCGACCCGACATCGGGGATGAAGACGGCGTCGTCCGCGGCGAGGCGATCGAGCGTCCGCGCGACGAACTGCGGGTGCAGCGGCTTGCCGCGCCCCGTCGGGACGGCGAGATCGTCGAGCTTCGCGCGCGTCTTGCGGTAGTGCTCGCGTGCCTCATCGGCGTGCCGCGAAGGCTTCCCCTCGGTCAACAGCGGCAGCAATGCCTCGACGGTGTCGCGCACGGTGCCGACCAGACCGATGTCGACCGGATGCCGCCGCCCGAGCTGCGCGCCCCGGATGTCGACCTGGATGTGCGTGGCGTGCTGCGGGTAGAACTGCGGATACGGGAAGTCGGTCCCGAGCATCAGCACCACGTCGGCGTCCTCCATCGCGCGGTAGCCCGACGAGAAGCCGAGGAGTCCGGTCATCCCCACGTCGTAGGGGTTCTCCCACTCGATGTGCTCCTTGCCGCGCAGCGCGTGCACGACGGGCGCCTGCAGACGCTCGGCGAGCTCGACGACCTCGTCGTGCGCCCCCGCGACGCCCGCCCCCGCGAGGATCGTGACCTTCTGGGCGGCGTTCAGCACCTCAGCCGTGCGCCGCAGCTCGTCGTCGGAAGGAAGGATGCGAGGGGTCGCGCGCTCGATCGCGACGACGCGCTCGTTCTTCGCCTTGGCCAGCAGCACGTCGCCGGGGATGACGAGCACCGCGACCCCGCGCTTCTCGATCGCCTCGCGCATCGCGATCTCGAGCAGGCGCGGCATCTGCACCGGGTCGGCGACGTACTCGACGTAGACGGAGCACTCGCGGAACAGCTCCTGCGGGTGCGTCTCCTGGAAGTAGTTCGTGCCGATCTCGGCCGTCGGGATGTGCGCGGCGATCGCCAGGACCGGAACCCGCGAGCGGTTGGCGTCGTACAGGCCGTTGATGAGGTGGAGGTTGCCGGGTCCGCAGCTCCCCGCGCACACCGTGAGCTCGCCCGTCAGCTCGGCTTCGGCCGCGGCGGCGAACGCCGCTCCTTCCTCGTGCCGCACGTGCACCCAGCGGATCACGCCGTCTCGGCGGATGGCATCCGTGAACCCGTTCAGCGAATCACCGGGGAGGCCGTAGACCCGTTCGATGTTCTGGCGGCGGAGGAGGGCGACGATGTTCTCAGCGACGGTGGTCACGAGGAGTCCTTTCGGCGAGCGGTAGGCGAGCGTCCGGAGGCGATCGATCGGATCGGTCCCCCTTCACGCTACGCCCGCCCCGACCGCAGGACGCGGGCCCCCGGAGGGCCCGGCTGCCCGCGTGCGACGGACGGCACTGGCATCCCGAGGACGATTGATGCTGAGATCGACTCATGAGCGTCCCGCTGGACCCGTACCCGCTGCCGCCCGGCTGGAGCCTTCGCCCGGCGCGCCCGCGGTCGCGGCGCACGACGGGTGTGCTCGTCGCGAGCTGTCTCGTGCTCGCGGCCGCGCTGTGGGGTGCGGTCGCGGCGGAACAGACCTTTCTCGCGATGGGTGTGGCTCTGGTGTTCCTCGTCGTCCTCGCCGTGGTCGCGTTCGGCGCTGAACGCGCCGGCGGGGAACGCGCGCTCCCCGAGTTCATCAACGCGCTCGCGCTCACCCGCGCCGAGACACGACCCGCGGACTCGTGGGTCTCGTTCTTCCGGCAGCGTGCCCCCACGCTGTGGTCGTGCCTGTGGCTGCTCGTCGGCGGGGTGGGGACGACGCTGGCGTGCGGCATCCTGGTCGTCCGCTGCGTCCAGGAGGGCGGGCAGGCGCTGCTCATCCTCATCTACCTGATCCCGCTGACCCTGGCCGCGGCGGTCGTCGCTCTCGCCGGGTCGAACTCGCTCGCGGTGCGCGGGCGCGCGCGATGGTTCGCACGGCGTCCGCGCGGTCTGATGGTGGGCCGCTCCGGGATCACGCTGTACTCGTTCGATCGCGGAGACTACGACCGCGCGTGGTCGTGGGACGCGATCGCCGACGTCGTGCCGGGCGGGCTCGTCGACGCGCGGACCGGGAACGGGGTCCCCGAGCTGAAGCTTCACGTCACGGGCGCCGACGGTGCGGTCGAGGAGGTGCCCCTCCCGGTCGACGCGCTCGAATCCCACGCCTGGCTCGTCTACGCGGTGCTCCGCTTCTGGAAGGAGAACCCAAAGCTGCGCGACGAACTCGACACGAGCGCGGCGCAGGACCGCATGGAGGACTGGATGGCGGGTCTGTCGACGGCCGCCGACGCGGAGCGGAGTTAGGCCGCGCGGATCGCGCCCGGCGTCACACCCCACACGCGGCGGAAGTGCCGCGCGAGGTGCGCCTGGTCGTGGAAGCCGGTTCGCGCGGCGACGTCGGCCGGCCGGCATCCTTCCCCCAGCAGGCGCCGCGCGGCATCGACCCGACGGCCCACGAGGTACCGGTGCGGTGCGATCCCGTACGTCTGAGAGAACACGCGGACGAGGTGATCGGGGTGAGCGCCGAGCACGGCGGCGGCCTCGGCGATCGTGAGCGACTCGGTGTAGCGGTCGTCGAGCATCGCGCGGAGCCGTCGGGCGAGCGGCGCATCGCGACGAGCGGGGGCGGACGAACCCGCGTGCGCGAGCACCGCCTCGCGAACGGCGAGCAGCCAGTGCTCCGCCGCCATCTCATCGCCGGGGTGGGCGAGGGCCGCGTGCACGCGCTGCGCCGCGGTCTGCGCCGGAGCGTTCGTGAGCGTCGGCCGATCCGCGATCCGTGCCGCGACTCCCGCGTCGAGCCAGTCGCCACGGAGGTACAGCACCTGCTTGCGATAGCCCGAGCCCTCGACCGCCGGCCGCCCGTCGTGCGCGATCCCGGGCGGCAGGAGCGTCACCGCGGTCGGCGTCGCCTGGTGCTCGGCGCGATCGAGGGCGTAGGTCACGGCACCGCGGTCGACGAGCATCACGGCCCAGTCGTCGTGCGTGTGCGGCGGATAGCTGTGCGCGAAGCTCGCGTGGTAGACCTCGCGCAGCATCGGGACATCCGGATGCCACGCCCGCACCCGATCGTCCATGCAAGAAACGTACAAGACACCGCCGACGCCGGGGGCGAGGCTGGAGCCATGACCGATGCCTCTCCCGCTCCCCTCTTCGACACCAAGGTGGTCGTGCTGCTCGCCGACGACCTCGCTCCCTGGCAGGAACTCAACGTCACGGCCTTCGTGATGAGCGGCATCGCCACCAGCGCCCCCGATCTCGTCGGTGAGCCCTACCGAGACGCGGACGGCACGACGTACCTCCCGATGCTCCGCCAGCCCGTCATGGTGATGACCGCGGATGCCGAGACCCTGGCGCGCGCCCGAGCGAAAGCCGCGGCGCGCGACGACGTCGCCCTCGCGCTCTACACGCGGGAGCTGTTCACCACCTCGCACGACGCGGCGAATCGCGCGGCCGTCGCCGCCGTCCCGGCCGCGGACCTCGACCTCGTGGGCATCGCCCTGCGCGGGCCGCGGAACGCGGTGGACCGGATCGCGAAGGGGGCGCGCTTCCACGTGTGAGGCGCGGGTCAGCCCGCCGAGCCCGCCCCGAGTCGTTCCTCGAGCGCGGCGATCCGCTGCTCGAGGAACGCGATGTAGTCCGCTGTGTACGCGACCTTCGCCTCGAGGCGGTCGAGACGCGGAGCGACATGTCCGACGTCGTAGTGCAGCGGCGTTTTGAGCGGGTGGTCGGCGTCGATGGCTGCCAGGACGGCGGAAAGTCGGGTCGTCGGATCACCGGAGGGAATGGTCATGCGCCCCGTCTCGCGTTCCGCGGGCGTCTCCGTCACCGCCCCGGCGCGAGCAGCCCGCTCTCGTAGGCCGCGATCACGAGCTGCGCCCGGTCGTGGGCGCCGAGCTTGAGCATCGTGTTCTTCACGTGCGTCTTCGCGGTGTGGGGCGAGATGTAGAGGTGCGCGGCGATCTCGTCGTTCGAGCGTCCCCGGGCGACGTGCAGCAGCACCTCGCGCTCGCGATCGGTGAGACTCTCGAGCGCGACAGGGGTCGGCACGTCCGACGCGCCCGTGGCGCGCACGTACTTCTCGATCAGCGCGCGGGTCGCGGCGGGCGAGAGCAGCGCCCCGCCCTCGTGCACCGAGAGCACGGCCCGCACGATGTCGTCGGGCTCGGCGCCCTTGCCGATGAATCCGCTCGCGCCCGCGCGGAGCGCGGCGACGACGTAGTCGTCCTCCTCGAAGGTCGTGAGGATCAGCACGCGCGTCTCGGTCAGCGCCGGGTCGGCGCAGACGAGCGCGGTCAGCTCGATGCCGTCCCGGCGCGGCATCCGGATGTCCGAGACCACGACGTCGGGGCGGAGCCGCCGCGCGAGCTCGACTCCGGTGTCGCCGTCCGCGGCCTCGCCGACGACCGAGATGCCCTCGGCCGCGTCCAGTAGGTCACGCACGGCCGTGCGGATGAGCGCCTGGTCGTCGACGACGATCACGGTCGTCATGAGGGTCGCTCCCCCGAGAACGCGAGCGGCGTCGCGGCCGCGCGCGCGGGCAGCGGAAGCCGCGCCGCGAGACGGTAGCCGCCCGGAGCGAGCCCCGCCTCGAGCGCGCCCCGGACCGCGTCGACGCGTTCCCTCAGTCCCACCAGGCCGAAACCCGACGGGGGCAGGTCCCCGTCGGCAGCCCCGGGCACCCGGTCGATCGGGTTGGTCACGACCACCTCCAGGTCATCCCCGTCGCGGCGCAGCAGCACGTGCGCGCGTCGGGTGGTGCCGTGCTTGAGCGCGTTCGTGAGCCCCTCCTGCACGACGCGGTAGGCCACGATATCGACCCCGAGCGGGATGCCGGCGGCCTCGGCATCCGTTCCGATCTCGTCCCGCACCACGACGTCCCAGCCGGCGACGCGCACCGACTCGACGATCTCGGGCACCCGCGCGAGTCCCGGCTGGACCCGGACCTGCGCATCGTCGGGCGCGCGCAGCACGCTCATCATCGTGCCGATCTCCCCGAGCACATCGCGCGAGGCGGTGCGGATGGTCGCGAGGGCGTCGCGCGCGCGGTCGGGGCGCGTCTCGAGCATCGAGGTGGCGACCCCCGCGTTCAGGCTGATCACCGAGATGCGGTGCGCGACGGCGTCGTGCAGGTCGCGGGCGATGCGCAAGCGCTCCTCGGTGACGCGGCGGCTCGCCTCGGACTCGCGCGTCTCTTCGGCGCGGCGGGCGCGCTCGACGACGGCTTCGACGTAGGCGCGACGCGAACGCGCCGCGTCGCCGAGGGCTCCGGCGAGCGAGAGCGAGAGGGCGACCTGCAGCACGCGGGTGTCCATGCCCGTCACCGCGGAGACGATCACCCCTGTCGACAGGACCGCGAGCACGGCTGCGGCCGTCGCGATGATCGACGAGCGACGCGGGGTGCGGTGGGCGACCCCGTAGGTCGCGACGACCATCGCCACCGCCCCTCCCGGAGAGAGCGTCCCGAGCGTGAGCGCCACGGCCCAGGCGGCGACGCAGACGGCGAGCACCGTTCGCGGCGAGCGACGCCGGAAGGGCAGGGCGAGCGCGGGCAGCAGCACGAGGGCGAACGCGAGGGGACTCGAGGGCCGCATCTCCGCGAAAGGGAGGGGTGCGAACGCCGGAGCGGCGACGAGCACCACCACGACGACGTCGATCAGCCACGGCCGGCCGGCCCACGGCCAGCGCGGAGCCGGTTCGCTCGTCTCGTCGGGCCTCACCGCTCCAGTCTCGCGCGTCCCGCCGCCCCCGGCCATCGCCCGGGCGGGGCATTCGCGAATCACCCGCCCGGGGTAGACGGGTGCCCCACCGGCGGGACGCGCGACCCCCACCGGGGAGCGAGGGTGAGGGCATGGCATCCGAACCTCCTCCCCCGCTCCTCTCGGTCACCGATCTGCACAAGTCGTACGGACGCGGCTCCGCGCGCTTCGACGCCCTCCGCGGCGTGAACCTCGACATCCATCGCGGCGAGAGCATCGCGATCGTCGGTAAGAGCGGATCGGGCAAATCGACGCTCATGCACCTGCTCGCCCTCCTGGACGCTCCGACCCGGGGCACCGTGCGCCTGGACGGAGTGGATGCCACGACCCTGCGCGGCCACCGGCTCAACCGCACCCGCAACCAGACGTTCGGGTTCGTGTTCCAGCAGTTCTTCCTCACGCCCAGCGCCTCCGTCTTCGACAACGTCGTGTTGCCGCTGAAGATCGCGGGAGTCGGCCGCGCCGAGCGCTCCCGGCGCGGGAAGGCGGCCCTCGCCGAGCTCGACATGGGCGACAAGGCGCGCAACAAGGCCACCGCGCTCTCGGGCGGACAGAAGCAGCGCGCGGTGATCGCGCGAGCCCTGGTGAACGATCCGCAGGTGATCTTCGCCGACGAGCCCACCGGCAACCTCGACACGGCCACCGGGGCCGTCGTCGAGGACATCCTCTTCCGCCTCCATCGCGAGCACGGCATCACCCTCATCGTCGTCACCCACGACGAGGACCTCGCCGCGCGCTGCGACCGGCGCGTGCAGATCCGCGACGGCCTGATCGTCGCCGACGAACGGAGCGCCGCATGAAGACCGTCGACCTCATCTCCACCGCCGTCGCCAACACCTTCCGCTCGAAGACGCGCACGATCCTCACCGTGCTGGCGATCTTCGTCGGCGCCTTCACCCTCACGATCACGAACGGTCTCGGCACCGGCATCAACGCGTTCATCGACAGCACCGTCTCCTCGATGGGCGCCTCGGACGTGCTGACCGTGACCAAGACGACCGCGGCGACCTCGACGGGTCCGCAGAAGTACGATCCGGATGCCGTCGCCTCCGCGTCGCAGCCCGGCGGCCGCCCCGGCGGCACGGGGGAAGTGACCGCGCTCACCGATCAGGACATCGCGGACATCGCGGCGATCGCGGGCGTGGCGAAGGTCGTCCCCGTGACCTCGGTGTCGATCGATTACGTCCAGGCCGCGGGCGGAGACCCGTACGTGGCGCAGGTCGGCAGCCTCGTCGCGGGGCAGACCCCGCGCATCGCCGACGGGACCGCCCCCGATGACGCCTCCGACGCGCTCCAGGTCGCGCTCCCGTCGGCGCTGGTGACGCCCCTGGGCTTCGCCGATGCGGCGGGTGCCGTGGGCGCGACGGTGACGATCTCGGTGACCGACCCGGTGCGCACGCCGCACCTCGTCGAGGCGACCGTGAGCGGGGTGACCGAAGACGCCTTCGGTGGTACGACCTCGCTCACGACGAACTCCGCGCTCGAGAAGACCCTGTTCACCCTGCAGAACACCGGGGTGCCCGCCGACCAGCTCGACCGCTATGCGTCGGCGAGCGCGACGGTGTCGTCGTCGGCGACCGCCGCGCAGATCGACGAGGTCAAGACCGCGCTGAGCGACGCGGGCTACACCGGGACGACGGTCGCGGATCAGCTCGGCACCTTCGAGGCGGTGATCAACGGCATCGTGCTCGTCCTCAACGCGTTCGCGATCATCGCGCTGCTCGCGGCGAGCTTCGGCATCGTGAACACCCTGCTCATGTCGGTGCAGGAACGCACCCGCGAGATCGGACTCATGAAGGCGATGGGCATGGGCAGCGGCCGGATCTTCTCGCTCTTCAGCCTCGAGGCGATCTTCATCGGTCTGCTGGGCAGCGCGCTCGGCGCGGTCATCGCGATCGGGGTCGGCACCGCGGTGAGCGCGCAGCTCGCGGCGAGCCTGTTCAGCGACCTACCCGGGCTGCAGCTGATCGCCTTCGACCCGGTCTCGATCCTGCTGACGACCCTCGCGGTGATGGGGATCGCGTTCCTCGCGGGTACCCTCCCGGCGGCGCGGGCCGCGCGGGCCGATCCCGTGGAGTCGCTGCGCTACGAGTGATGTCGGGGCGGGGCGGCGAGCTCTCGAGCCGGTCGCCCCGCGTGTCGCTGCGCGGAGCACGAGGTGCGGGCGGCCGGGCTCACGCGCGGAGCGGCGGGCTCAGCGCCGGGGCACGGCATCCGTCACGACACTTCTGCCGCCGCGGCGTGCCCCGGCGCGAACATGATGATCGCCGCACCTACCAGCGCGATCGCCGAGCCGACGTAGTCCCAGGTCGTGGGGCGGAACCCGTCGACGACGATCCCCCACGCGAGAGAGCCCGCGATGAACACGCCCCCGTACGCGGCGAGCACGCGCCCGAAGTTCGCCTCCGGCTGCAGGGCCGCGAAGAACCCGTACGCGCCGAGTGCGACGATGCCGAGCAGCGCGAACCACCACCCGCGGTTCTCGCGCACGGCCTGCCAGATGAGCCATGCTCCGCCGATCTCGGCGAGCGCGGCGACGACGAAGAGGATGACGATCCGGGCGGTGGTCATCCCGCCATTATCCGGCGGCGCGTTCGAGCGTCACCTCGCCCGCGCGGGCGCGCCTGCCCGCGGTCGCCGTCAACCCCGCCCCCTCCAGGGCGTGCCGCAGCCGCCGCGGAAGCTCGGGGACCGTCGCCGCCGTCCCCTTCGGCCGACGCGCCATGCCCACCAGCAGCACGAGCCCCGGACCCCCGATCGGGCGCACGACGATGCGCGTCGGCGCGTTGCGCGACGACACGGACAGGCTCCGGATGCCATCGGTCCCGGCATCCATCAGCGTGACGCCGTCCGCGGTCCGGACCCGGACCCTCTCCGGGCAGAGACGGACCTCGACCATGACCGTGCGCACCCGCGCGAGGGCGCGGACGAGGACGTACACGGGCAGCCCGACGGTCCAGCCGAGCACGAGCAACATGGCCATCGGTCCGAGGCGCTGGGCGAGGTCCGTGAAGACGAGCACGAAGGTCCCCATCGCGCCGGCGGCCGCGGCGGTGAGGACCGCGCCCACGGCGAGGTACGTGGAGCGTCGCAGCGGCACCGTGGGGAGTCGAAGCGTCCACTCGGTGCCAGAGCGCTCCCACTCCGGCTCGACGAGCACCGCCGCGCGCCGGTCGGAGCTCGCCTGCACCGCACCGGTCACGCGGCCGATCAGCGACAGCCAGATCCAGCCCGAGAACGTGAGCGCCGCGAACGAGAGGCCCGAGCGCACCGCCGGCGGCACCGGCCACTCCCCCGGCTGAGCGACGGCGAAGAGCAGGACCCCGGCGAGGGCCGCCAGCGCGAGGTGCAGGGCCACCGAGAGTCCGCGGGGCCGCACCAGGGCCAGGCCGTGCAGCACCGTCTGCGCGATAGCCCATCCCGCCACGAGCGACATCAGGAAACCCCAGAACTCCTGCGCGACCCCGAACAGCAGTACCGCCCCCGCGAAGCACACGACCGCCCAGGGCAACGGATGCCACAGCATCCGGCGCGCGACGGAGCGAGCCGGGGTGGGGGTCACGGGGATCCTCTCGGTGGGCGACCTCACGATTCTAGGAAGCCGCGCGGCGCGCGTCGGCACCGGAACAGGGCACGCCGCCGGAACAGGGCGATGCGCGGCGCGATGGCCTGTTCTCAGCGCATCCCCTGTCCCGGTGACGTGCCCCCGCCGCTGTGCAGCGAAGCCGCGCGGCGCGCAACCCCACCCCGCGATGGGGCGCGGCTCTGTCAGGCTCGACCGGTGAAGTCCTTCCGATGCCGCGTGTGCGGGAACGCGCTCACCTTCGAGAACTCGGTCTGCGTCTCGTGCCACACCCCGCTCGGGTTCTCGCGAGCCGAGGCGGAGATCGTCCCGGTCGACGAGAACGGTCGGTACCTCGACGCGGACGAACGCGCCTGGCACGTGTGCCGCAACCTGAACCTGTCCGGCTGCACGTGGCTCGCCCCGGTCGAGGGAGGGCAGTGCTCCGCCTGCGATCTGACGCGCGTGCGCCCGAACGACGCCGACGCGAAGGGGCTCTCGCAGTATCCGGTCGCCGAGCGCGCGAAGCGCTGGCTGCTCGTCGACCTCGACCGTCTCGGATTCCCCGTGGTCGGAAAAGCCGAGGACCCCGAGCAGGGCCTGTGCTTCGACCTGCTGTCGAGCGTGGCCGAGAACGTGACGATCGGCCACGCGGACGGCGTGATCACGATCGACCTCGCCGAGAGCGATGACGCCTACCGCGTCCGGGTGCAGAAGCAGTTGGGCGAGCCGTACCGCACGATGCTCGGCCACTTCCGCCACGAGGTCGGGCACTACTTCGAGTGGATCCTCGTCGAGGGAACCGAGCGCCTGACCGAGGCTCGCGCCCTCTTCGGCGACGAGACCGCCGACTACCAGGCCGAGATCGACCGCCACTACTCGGAGGGTCCGCCCGCCGACTGGCCGGAGCGCTACATCTCGACCTACGCGACCATGCACCCCTACGAGGACTTCGCCGAGACCTGGGCGCACTACCTGCACATCACGGACACCGTCGAGACGGCCGCCACGTACGGTCTCTCCCGCGGCGCCGACGTGTCGGCATCCGTTCCCTTCCGGGAGCTCGTGACGGACACCTGGATGCCACTGGCGACCGCGCTCAACATGGTCAACCGCTCGATGGGCAAGGACGACCTGTACCCCTTCCTCCTCCCGGATCCGGTGCTCGACAAGCTCGACTTCATCGCGTCGCTGCGGGGTGAGGGAACCGGGGACGGGTCAGCCGCCGTCGACCAGTCCTCGCGCTGACGCGACGACCATGACGACGGCGAAGGGCGGCGAAGCGGTCATCCCTCGGAGAGTAGGTGACGGCAGGCGCTCATCCGCCATGATCTCGCTCCCGACGAGGGAACCGAGGAGGCGGATTCACACGAAGCCCGCCTTCAACGCATCCAGGTGCGCCCGGGTCGCCGCGGCGGCGGCATCGGCCCGGCGCTCGGCGATCGCGGCGACGACGTCCGCGTGGGCATCCTGGTCGGCGGCCTCGTCGGCCGCGGGTCGGAGGCGGAGCATGTCGACCATCGCGCGGCGCACGCGCGGGACGAAGCCGTCGAACATCTCCGTGAGCACCTCGTTGTGCGCGGCGACGACGATCGCACGGTGCAGCACCGTGTCGGCATCCACGTGCTCTTCGATGCTCTGTCCCGGCGCCGTGCGTCCGGCGAGCGCGCGCTTCAGAGCACGGAGGTCGGCCGGGGTCCGCCGCACGGCGGCGAGCGTGGCGGCCTCGACCTCGATCGCGGTGCGCGCCTCGAGCACGGTGACGATGTCGGCACGGCGGAGCACCCGATCCCAATCCTCCGGGGCGTCGAGCGCGGTCACGTAGACGCCCGATCCCTGCCGGGCGTCCAGGACGCCGCGGCCGGCGAGCTGACGGATCGCCTCGCGCACGGTCGAGCGTCCCACGCCCAGCTGCGGCGCGAGCGTCGTCTCCCCGGGGAGCTTGGCGCCGAGGGCCCACTCCCTCGCCCGGATACGCGCGAGCAGCACGTCGGCCGCCTGATCGGCGAGGGGCACGCGTCTGAGGTCCGGCATCCTGACTCCTCAACTTGTCTGAGGACTTATGCTACCGTCTCCCCATGTCCTCCCGCGGATTCCTTCTTCTTCGTCGCCACGACGGGGCCTGACCAGACCGGCTCCCCGTCGTGGAGTCGCACGCGCGCCGGTCTCTCCCCGACGCACGAAGGAACCACGACATGACCACCGCCACCTGGAATCGGCAGCGCCCCTCCGGCATGCCCTCGCACCGCTACACCGACGTCTTCGCCCGGGTCGACGTCCCCTTGACCGACACCGAACGGCGATGGCCGACGCGCCGGATCACGGCAGCCCCGCTGTGGGTGCCCGTCGACCTGCGCGACGGAAACCAAGCACTCTCCGAGCCCATGGACCCCGCCCGCAAGCGCCTCTTCTTCGACCTCATGGTGCGGATGGGCTACACCGAGATCGAGGTCGGCTATCCCTCGGCCTCGCAGACCGACTTCGACTTCGTCCGGGGACGCGACGAGCTGCGCGAGCTCATCCTCGCCGGCGGCCGAGATGTCTGGGAGCTCGCGGGGCACCTTCCGAACGTGCGGTTCGAGTTCTCGCCCGAGGTGTTCAATCGACCGAGCCCGACTACGTCCTCGAGGTCTGCGACGCGATGACGGAGCTGTGGCAGGCCACGCCCCAGCGTCCCGTCATCCTGAACCTGCCGGCGACCGTCGAGGTCGCCACCCCCAACGTGTACGCCGACCAGATCGAGTACATGCACACCCACCTCGCCCGACGGGATGCCGTCATCCTCTCCGTGCACCCCCACAACGACCGAGGCACGGGCGTCGCCTGCGCGGAGCTGGCTGTACTCGCCGGAGCGCAGCGCGTGGAGGGCTGCCTCTTCGGCAACGGCGAACGCACGGGCAACGTCGATCTGGTCACCCTGGCCCTGAACCTGCACGCGCAGGGCGTGGATCCGATGATCGACTTCTCCGACATCGACGAAGTCCGCCGGGTGGTGGAGCACTGCAACAGACTCGAGGTCTCGCCCCGGCATCCGTATGTCGGAGACCTCGTGCACACCGCCTTCAGCGGAACGCACCAGGATGCCATCCGCAAGGGCTTCGCCGAGCATCGCGCCCGGGCCGCCGCCGAGGCCCAGTCCGGCAAGGGTGGCATCGCCTATCTCCTCGAGACGGAGTACGGCCTGGAGCTGCCCCGCCGCGTGCAGATCGACCTGTCGCACCGGGTCCAGCAGCATACCGACCGCACGGGCGACGAGGTGTCCGCCGCCGACATCTGGGCGATCTTCGCCGAGGCGTACCTGTCCGGTCCGGAGGGGGCCGTGCGGGTGTCCTCCCTCCGGGTCGGCGCTGGCGCCGAGGCGACGGTCACGGTCGACGGAACCGCGCACCACGGCGTCTCCGAGACGGGACCCGTCGACGCGCTCGTCCGCGCCCTCGCCGACGCGGGGCTGGAGCTGCAGGTCCTGTCGGTGCACCAGAGCTCGCTGCGCGCCGGGGCGGATGCCGAGACCCTCACCCTCGTCGAATACCGCTCCCCCGTGGGCTCCGCGTGGGCCGCCGGGCGGGACGCCTCCGTCCTCTCCGCGACCGCGAACGCCGTGATCCGCGCCGCGAACGCGACGGCGGCGGCGCGGGCGATGGCCGGAGCACGATGACCGTCGTGCGCCTTCTCCTCGATCCGTGTCGAGCGCCAGGAGGAACGAGACGGCGGGAGTTCTGACGCCCCGAGCGGAGGTCGCGGGCGCCGCCAGCCCCGGTCGCGGGCGGGCGGCCCCGCATAGCATCGACATATGGGGGACAAAGGTCGAGGCCGGAACATCCTGTACCGCACGAAATGGATGGTGCCCGTCGTCGCGGTCGCGCTCGCTGCGCTGTCCGCGGGGCTGGCCCAGGTGGCGCAGGCTCACATCCTCGCCCAGCCGGACAAGCCGATCACGTTCGTCATCGACGGCGACCTTCCCTACGGCATCACCCAGGAGACCGTGGATGCCGCAGCCCAGGGCCGCGCACTGAGCTTCGAGCCGTTCACGATCCTGGTCGTCGAACGCGAGCTCACCTGGGACGAGTCCGAGAACGGGGAGCTGCCCCAGCAGGCCGACGTGATGCTCTCGGTCGGAATCGACGAGGACGACCCCGATCTCGCCCTCCCGACCGGCTCCCGCGCCTCGGTGGCGAAGCGCCTGCAGGGCGACGAGTGGAATCCGAACTACTCCGCGGCCGTCGACATCCGCGAGACCTTTCTCAACAACCTGACGCAGGGCCAGGGACCGGGCGCCGTCGTCGGCGCCGCCCTGACGGCCGGGTCGCGAGCCTTCGACGGGGGTCCCCGATCGCCCGTCCTGTGGGTCTCCCTCGCGGCACTGCCCCTGCTCGTCGGGCTGTTCCTGATGGTGCTCTGGGCGCGTTATCTCACGCGAGAACGCACCCGTCGACGCACCTTCTCCCGCGCCCGGCTCGAGCTCGCCCGCGTCGTCCTCGAGCTCGACATCCTCGAGGCGCATGTCGACATCGCCGGGGCGGAGCTCGACCGGAGGGCCACGGGCCGCGCGCGCACCGTCGCGAACAACGTGAAGGGCAAGCTGCACAAGGATTGGTCGGCGATCCGCGAAGAGAGCCTGAAGCTCGCCCACGAGGAACAGGTGCTCACACGCGAGCTCCTCGACCCGTCGACCCGCGTGCACGAGCGCGGTGCCCCCGAGAAACCGCTGGATCTTGCGACGTTCGCGCAGCGCACCGCCGCGCTCCGCCGTCGCGCGGACGCGCTCGTCGCCGCCTCGTCGCTGCGTGTCGGGCATGCCGCGGGCGGCACGATCCTGGGACAGATCGCTCTGACCGCGACCCTCGCCGTCGACGACGTCCTCGCCCGGTCGGAGCTCCTTTCGGAGCGCGAGATCGAGGCCCTCCGCCGCCAGCGCGGCGACCTGCTCGCTCTGGTCCGTGAGGCCGACACCACCTTCGGCGACGACAACGGATCCGAGGTCGTCGTCCGCCACGTGGACCTGATGACGAGATGGCGAGAGGCCGAACGCCGCCTCGCGGTCACTCTGACGCGGATCGAGCACCGCCTCGAGAAGAAGCTCCCCCGCGGCACGACGTCGCACATCGCCGCAGGCGCGCTGGATCGACGCCTCCAGGAGCGGGCACGCATCGCCACGGGAGGCACGGCGGAGACGGTGGACGAACTCCGCTCCTCGCTCGACCTCACCCCTCGCAAGGGTCTTCCCCCGGCCCACCACGCCGAACGGATCCTCCTCGTCGCCGACGCGATCGACGCCGCGAGACAGGGCGCCACTCCCCCGCGGCGGTCACGTCCCGGCATCCTCGTCGACAGGCTCGCACCCGACTTCGTCCCGCTCGCGGTCGCCGGGATCCCGCTCGTGGCGGCCCTGATCGCGGGCTTCGCGGCGACATCCGCCATGGAGCGCAGCGATGCCACCTACGGTCGCGAGCTCACCGGTGACGTCCCGCTCGCGAGCCTTCGGATCGTCGGCGATCCCGCCCTCCTGCCGACCTACGACAACGCGAAGGACGCCGAGCGCGAAGACCCCAACATCGACACGCTGTCGCTGGACTTCGTTCGGGATGCCATGGAGCGCACGGCGCAGCGCAGCGACGACGACGCACTCCTTCCGGAGAAGATCGATCTGGTCGTACCCCTGCTCCGGATCGGCGACTACGTCACGGTACGTCCGAACGAAGAGGTCGAGGACGGCGTGAAGCTCGACTACTTCGAGGTCCTGGAGGCCTACGCCCGCATCAAGGCGGAGGTCGAGGCCGAGGTACCGGGGACGCTCGACCCGGCGACCGGCGACGTGCGTGCCGGACACGCGATCCTTCCCCTGTGGATCCAGGACGACGGCTCGTACGGTGCCGGGCTCCCCCTGACGGGAACGCTCAGCACGGGCACGCAGAGCCGGCTCGGAGCGTACGACTTCCTCGCGACGGAGCCGCGATTCACGAACAAACCGGGCGAAGACTGGGCGAATCCCGCGGGCTGGATCGTCGCGTCCGAGATGATCAAGCTCGGCCGTCAGCTGGAGTACAACGACCTCCGGATCTCCTCCCTCACCCCGGGAACGCTCTTCTGGGTCGTCGCCCTCGCGACCTGGACCGGCGTCCAGACCCTCTCCATGATCGTCTGGTCGCTCGCGCAGGTGCTTCTCCGCGGCGCAGGCTCCCGTCGAGCCCGCGCGCAGCTCCGCGCCCTCCGCGACAAACTGAACACGCTGGCGCTGGGCCTGGATCTGTCGCGACTGGATGCCGTCGCCGTCCTGGGAACGGCCGACGGCCACCGCGGGCACGCGGCCGAGGCCGACCAGCAGCTCTACGAGACCGTCCTCTTCACGGCGTGGCGCGAAGTCCAGGCACTCGAGACCCTCCCGCGTCGTGAGCAACGCGGGCCCGAGTGGCACCACCGCGTGGAGCGGATGGCAACGGTGATCGACGCGCTCGCGGTGCGCGAGGCCGGGGTGGCGGAGCGGGCGTTGGTGCTGATCCGGTCCTACCGCTGAGCCGACGCGGGGCTCTGCCCCTCAGAAGGAGGCCGCGTCACGCAGCCCTTCCTCGATCTGGTTCGTCGCGGCGAGGATCGCATCCTGATCGGGGTGACCGAACAATCCCGACAACGCCCGGCCGTACAGGCCGCGGAGCTGCTCGACCACGCGGATGCCCGCGGGCTCGAGATGCAACAGCGTGCTCCGACGGTCCCCCGGATTCGGCGCGCGGCTGATGAACTGCCGCGACTCCAACCGTTCGATGACGGCGCTGCCGAGGCTGCTGCCGACCTGCAGAAAGCCCGTGAGGTCCTTCGGTGTCCGAGGCCCATCGTCGACGCCGAGGAACTTCAGCGCACGGAGGTCGATCGGATTGAGCTCGTGCTGCACCGCCAGGCGCTGCAGGAGGTGCGCATTCTGCACCTGCATGCGGTACCACGCCGCGACGATTGCTTCCGAACTCGCAGAGGGGGGAGAGTCCCTCGCGGGATCCTGCTCATACCCCATTGAACAAGAATAGTCCACAGTATGTCTCACATTTTGAGTTACTAGTTTGCCGTACTTATAGTTTACCTAGGCACCTCCGCCACGGTGTCGAGAGAGCATGACCGGTCGACCCGCGGTCGATCGCGTGTGAAGAACCACCCCGCCTGCACCACGCCAGCATCACGTCGACCTCGAACCCGTCGAACAACTGGACGGCGGGTTCGGTGGGACTCTCCAACAGCTCTCCCAACAGCGCCGCCTTCGACGCGTCGAACCTCAAGCCGGGATCGACGGGCACCACCTGCGTCGCCGTCACCTCCATCGGCACCCTGCCGTCCGCGGTCAAGCTGTACGCCACGGATGCCTCCCAGACCCAGGGGATCGGCGATTGGGTGAACCTGACGGTCACCCAGGGAACCGGGGGCGGCAACGGCAGCTGCAACGGCTTCTCGCCGATCGCGTCCGGCGCATCGGTCTACGACAACTCGCTGACCTCGTTCGTCAACGGTGCCACGGACTACCGCAGCGGCGCGGGGAGCTGGTCCCCCGCGGGCGGGGACTCCCCCGAGACCCGTACGTTCCAGATCACCTACTCGGTCTCCCCGGACGCCCCCTCGTCCATCATGGGCGCCACCGCCAACGTCAACTTCACCTGGGAAGCGCAAAATCAGTGAGCTGAGGAGTCGCTCCATCGACGGCGCGGGCGGGCCATCCATCACGGATCCCGCCCGCCCGCTGTGGGCCTGGCTCCGCCTCTGCGCGGTCATCTCCGCACGGGCCGCCCTCGCCATCATCTTCGGCCTGACGTTCTGGGCGGTCGCACCTCTCGCCATCGGATGGCAGACCACCACGGTCATGACCGGTTCGATGGAACCGGCCATCCAGACCGGCGATCTCGTCGTCAGCCGACCCATCGACCCCGCCGAGCTGCGTCCCGGTCAGGTCATCCTCGTCAACGACCCGGATCACCCCGGCCGGCTCCGCCTGCACCGCCTCCATGCCGTGGACGGCGCCGAACTCCTCACCAAGGGCGACGCCAACCCCGCGGTCGACTCGTCGCCGGTGCTCCGGTCCGACGTGCTCGGCATCGGCGCCCTCCGCGTCCCCTGGATCGGCATCCCCATCCAGCAGGCGCGCGACGGCGATGCCGTTGCTCTCGCCTCGACGACCCTCGGGCTCATCGCGGTCATCGCCATCGCCCTCGCTTCGCCCACCGCACGAGGCACAGGTAATCCGCCGGAGCCGCGCCCCGAGCTTCGCGACAGACGACGTTCACGGGATGCCAGGACGCCCCGCCTCAGATCACACACGGCGGCGTGCGTCGCCGCTCTCACCGTCGCGGCCGTGGCCGCTGCTTCACCCGCGCACGCGGCAGCCTTCTCCGCGCACACGCAGTGCGGGCGGCGATGCCCCAGGCACCATCCGACCTGACCTGTCAGAACAACTTCGACGGCTCCGTCACCATCGGCTGGGCCTACGGCGCCGAGACACCCAGCAGCTTCGACGTCCTCGTCGACGGCCGTGGCTCCATCGCCAATCTCGGACCCGACTCCCGCAGCATCACACTCCGGGCCAACACCCCGTTCTCGTTCGGCCGGACGTCCATCGTCCGCGTGCGCACCAACCTCACACCGACGTGGGGCGCCACGAGCTCCGACTCGCGCAGCGTGACGACCATCACGATCCTGTGGATCGGGGTGGCGCGGTGCGGCTGAGGG
>JARBUN010000178.1 GCA_029239635.1 Microbacterium sp.
TACTACGACGGCATCGGTGCGGCGCGCGACGTCATCCAGAACCACCTGCTGCAGCTTCTCGCCCTCACGGCGATGGAGGAGCCCATCAGCTTCAACGCCGCGGACCTCCGCGCCGAGAAGGAGAAGGTGCTCGCCGCCGTCCGCGTGCCGGAGAACCTCGCCGAGGCGACCGCTCGCGGTCAATACGCCGGCGGGTGGCAGGGGGGCGAGCAGGTGCTCGGCTTCCTCGAGGAAGACGGCATGAACCCCGCGTCCGTCACCGAGACGTACGCGGCGATCAAGCTCGAGATCAACACGCGCCGCTGGTCGGGTGTGCCGTTCTACGTCCGCAGCGGAAAGCGACTGGGCCGTCGTGTGACCGAGGTCGCCGTCGTCTTCAAGCGCGCGCCGCAGCAGCTGTTCTCACAGAGCCAGACGCAGGAGCTGGGGCAGAACGCGCTCGTCATCCGCGTGCAGCCCGACGAGGGCGTGACGATCCGTTTCGGCTCGAAGGTCCCCGGTGACGGCACGCAGGTGCGCGACGTCACGATGGACTTCGGCTACGGGCACGCCTTCACCGAGGCGAGCCCCGAGGCGTACGAGCGCCTCATCCTCGACGTGCTGCTGGGTGACCCGCCGCTGTTCCCCCGTCACGAAGAGGTGGAGCTCAGCTGGAAGATCCTCGACCCGATCGAGGAGTTCTGGGCCGCTCAGGGCGGTCCGCTCGAACAGTATTCGCCCGGTTCGTGGGGTCCGGCATCCGCCGACGAACTCCTCGCCCGCGACGGCCGCACCTGGAGGCGCCCGTGATCATCGACCTGCCTGACACCACCGTCAGCGCGATCTCGAAGAAGCTCGTCAGCGTCCGCGAAGAGGGCGGCGCCGTCGCCCTCGGTCGCGTGCTGACCCTCATCATCGTCACCCACCACGGTGCCGACCCGATGCGCGTCATCGCCGTCCTGTTCGGCGACGACGACGAGGAGCCGCGCCTGGACGCGCAGATCCGCGTCGGCGGGGACGCCGGCGCGAGCGAGGTCGTGGTGCTGCGAGCCCACGGTGCCGCGGGATCCAATGCCGAGAGCCTGGTCACGGGTCTCCTTCTGCCCGACGCCCCCGTCGTCGCCTGGTGGCCCGCCGATGCACCGGTGAACCCGTCGAAGTCGGCGATCGGCCGGATCGCCCAGCGTCGCATCACCGATGCGTCCTCGCAGGAGGACCCCGCCGCCTGGGTCGCCCGTCTCGGCGAGCACTACGCGCCCGGAGACACCGACTTCGCCTGGACGCGCCTCACGCGCTGGCGCGAGCAGCTCGGTCTGAAGCTCGAGGCGCCCGTCGACTACGCCTACCTTTCGCCCGAGGAGTGGGCCACCGGCATCAAGTCGGTGCGCTTGACCCGGGCGAGCGGGGACATTCTCCTCGAGCGTCCGGAGCCCGCGGTGGCCGTGCTGACGCAGCCCGGCCAGCCCACGCACGACCTCGCGTTCCCTCGCCGCACCCTTCGCGAGTGCCTCGCCGAAGAGCTGCGTCGTCTCGACCCCGACGTGCTCTACGGTCGGGTCATCACGGAGTGCGCGCACCTGTTGCGCACGGCCGACGAGCGGAGCGACGCGTGAGCGAGAACGGGGCGTCCAAGCGCGTCATCATCAAGCGCGATCCCGAGGCGCTCGCGGACTACGTCGCGACGCGCTTCGTGAACCGCATCGTCAAGCGCGTGGCCGAGGGCAAGCGGATGCACGTCTGCCTCACCGGCGGGACGATGGGTGGTGCGGTTCTGCGCACCGCGGCCCGCGACCCCCGTCTGGCCGAGATCGACTGGTCGCTCGTGCACTTCTGGTTCGGCGACGAGCGCTTCGTCCCGCGTGACTCCGACGACCGCAACGAGAAGCAGGCGCGCGAGGCGCTGCTCGACGGCCTCGACATCCCCGCGGCCAACATCCACGCGGTCGCCTCCTCCGATGAGGGGCTCGACCTGGATGCCGCCGCCATCGCGTACGCGGACGAGCTCGCGCAGTTCGCGCCGTCGGACCGCAGTGAGACGGGTCCGTGGCCCTCGTTCGACATCTGCTTCCTGGGTGTCGGTCCCGACGCGCACATCGCCTCGCTCTTCCCCGATCGCCCCGAGATCTCGGTCACCGATCGTGCGACGGTACCCGTGCGCGACTCCCCCAAGCCGCCGAGCGATCGCGTCTCCCTGACGCGACCGGTCATCAACTCGTCCAAGCGCGTGTGGATGGTCATCGCCGGAGCCGACAAGGCCGCCGCCCTCGGACTCGCCCTCGCCGGTGCCAGCTACCAGAGCGTCCCGGCTGCCGGAGCCAAGGGCCGTCGTCGCACGGCGTTCTTCGTCGACGAGTCGGCCGCCGACCAGGTTCCCCCGCAGCTCATCGACCGCGAGTACTGACACCGGTCACGCGAAACACGCAAGAGACCGGATGCCACTGGCATCCGGTCTCTTCTCGTATCCGCGTCTGGCGGGCCGACGTCACTGTCCGCGGCGCTCGCGCAGCTGCTGGAGGGCGTCGTCCAGGAGCGAAGCCGCCTCTTCGTCGGTGCGCCGCTCCTTCACGTACGCGAGGTGGGTCTTGTAGGGCTCGGACTTCGCGAGAGCCGGCGGGTTGTTCTTGTCGCGACCGGCGGGAAGGCCGGAGTGCGGGGAGTCGATCGTCTCGGGGATCTCGTCGTCGGGGATCCCGGCGGCGAAGTAGCGGACCGTCTCGTTTCCGAGAGCGTCCCAGTACGACACAGCGACGCGGTCGGCGTGGAAACCGTGGTCCTGTTCGCCCATCGGGCCGGCGCCCACCCGGGAGCCGCGAATCGCGTTGCCGCCAGTAGCCATGTCAGATCTCCGCGAACTTGGTCAGCAGACCGAGGCCGACGATGGTGACGAACCACACCAGCGCGAGCACGATCGTGAAACGGTTGAGGTTGCGCTCTGCCAGACCCGACGAGCCGAGCGCGGAACTCATACCGCCGCCGAACATGTCGGACAGGCCGCCACCGCGCCCCTTGTGGAGCAGGATGAGGAGGGTCAGCAGGAGGCTGGTGACGCCCAGGAGCACCTGCAGGACGAACTCGAGAATCTGCACTGTCGAATGCCTTTCACAGCGATCGGGTCGACCGCACAAGCGTCAAGTATACGGGGAGGTGGGGCGGGCACACGGATGCCCGCGACGAAGCGCCGCGGGCATCCGATCCGGGGTCAGACCCCGACGTGCTTCTGGTAGCGGATGATCGCGGCGAACTCGTCGACGACGAGGCTCGCGCCACCCACCAGGGCGCCGTCCACATCGGGCTCGCGCATGAACGCGGCGATGTTGTTGGCCTTGACCGAGCCGCCGTAGAGAACACGCGTGCGCGCGGCCGCGTCGGCACCGAGCTTCTCGGCGACGACCGCGCGGAGCTTCGCGCAGACCTCCTGAGCCTGGTCGGGGGTGGCCGCCTGTCCGGAGCCGATGGCCCAGACCGGCTCGTACGCCACGACGATGTCGGCATCGGATGCCACGCCCTCGAGCGCGACCTCGAGCTGACCGACGGGAACAGCGCTGGCGCCGAACTTCTCGAGGTCTTCCGAGGTCTCACCGACGCAGATGACGGGCACGAGACCGTGGCGGAGAGCCGCCTGGGTCTTGGCCGCGATGACCTCGTCGGTCTCGTTGTGGAACTGTCGACGCTCGGAGTGACCGATGATCACGTAACGGGCGTTCAGTTTCGCGAGGAACTGTCCCGAGATCTCGCCGGTGTACGCACCGGAGTCGTGGGCGGACAGGTCCTGACCACCGAGCGCGAACTCGATCTTGTCGGCATCCAGAAGGGTCTGCACGGTACGCAGGTCGGTGAACGGGGGGAAGACCGCCACCTCGACACTGCCGTTCTCGTGCTTCGCTTCCTTCAGCGTCCAGTGCAGCTTCTGGACGAATGCGACCGCCTGCAGGTGGTCGAGGTTCATCTTCCAGTTGCCGGCGATGAGGGGGGTTCTGGTCACACCCATCCGAGGACCTCCAGTCCGGGGAGCTTCTTACCTTCGAGGAACTCCAGGCTGGC
>JARBUN010000179.1 GCA_029239635.1 Microbacterium sp.
GCGGTCAAGCTCGCCGAGGACGGCTCCGGGGATCTCATCGTCCGCCTGCACGAGGCCACGGGAGGCCGGCAGGACGCGCGGCTCACCTTCGGCATCCCGCTCGCGACGATCGACGAGGTCGACCTCCTCGAACGTCCCCTCGACGCCGCGCTCCACCGCGCCGACACGGACGCCGTGGCCCTGACCCTCCGCCCCTTCCAGATCCTGACGTTGCGCTGCCGCCCGGCGCGCCCCACCCACCCCGGCCCCCGACGGCCCGCAGAGAGGCAGACATGACCCTCCCCACCGACACCCCCGTCCGTACCCGCGAGATCGGTGTCATCCTGAACGGCGCCACGGGGCGCATGGGATACCGCCAGCACCTCGTGCGCTCGATCATCGCGATCCGCGACGCCGGCGGCATCGACCTCCCCGACGGCTCCCGCGCGACCGTGAAGCCGCTGCTCGTCGGCCGCACCCGCGCGACCCTCGCCGAACTCGCGGCCCGGCACGACATCGAGGACTTCACCACCGACCTGGATGCCGCTCTCTCCGACCCGCGCTGGGAGATCTACGCCGACTTCCTCGTGACGAAAGCGCGCTCCACGGCGCTGCGCAAGGCGATCGCCGCGGGGAAGACCATCTACACCGAGAAGCCGACCGCGGAGAGCGTGGACGAAGCCCTCGAGCTCGCCCGTCTCGCCGCGGAGGCGGGAGTGAAGACCGGCGTCGTGCACGACAAGCTCTACCTGCCGGGGCTGCAGAAGCTCAAACGCCTGATCGACTCCGGGTTCTTCGGACGCATCCTCTCCGTCCGCGGCGAGTTCGGCTACTGGGTCTTCGAGGGCGACTGGCAGCGCGCCCAGCGCCCGAGCTGGAACTACCGCGCCGAGGACGGCGGAGGCATCATCGTCGACATGTTCCCGCACTGGAACTACGTGCTGGAGAACCTGTTCGGACCCGTGCGCAGCGTGTACGCGGAAGCCGCCACGCACATCCCGGACCGCTGGGACGAGTCGGGGGCGCACTACACGGCCACCGCCGAGGACGCGGCCTACGGCATCTTCGAGCTGGAGGGCGGCATCGTCGCGCAGATCAACTCCTCCTGGACCGTCCGTGTCCATCGCGACGAACTGGTCGAGTTCCACGTCGACGGAACCCACGGTTCGGCGGTCGTCGGCCTGTTCGGCGCCGAGATCCAACCGCGAACCGCCACGCCCAAGCCCGTGTGGAACCCGGACCTCGAGGACACGCACGACTACGCCGCCGACTGGCACCGCCTGCCCGACAACGACGTGTTCCTCAACGGCTTCCGCCAGCAGTGGCAGGACTTCCTGGTCTCGTACGTCGAAGGAACGCCGTACCCCTTCGACCTCCTCGCCGGCGCGCGCGGCGTCCAGCTGGCCGAGGCGGGCCTGCGTTCGAGCCGCGAGGGGCGGAAGGTCGTCCTCGACGAGCTGACCGCGGGGGCACGGAGCGCAGCCCGATGACCGAGCTTCGACTGCTCCACCCGGATGGCCGGCTCGCGCGGACCGAGCTCCGCACCCCTCCCCCGTGGCGAACGCCCCCCTCTCCGCTGCGGAGCCGCGCCGTCTACGCGGCCGCGCACGTCGTGCCCCTCGCGTGGGCCGACAACACCCCCGACGCGCCCGCCCGCATCGACTGGGACGCGACGCTCGACTTCCGTCGCTTCCTCCACTCCTGGGGTCTCGGCGTCGCCGACGCGATGGACACCGCTCAGCGGAACATGGGGCTCGACACCACCGCGACGCGAGAGCTCATCGCTCGATCCGCGGAGGTGGCGCGCGAAGAGCGCGGCTCCCTGGTCGTCGGGGTCAACACCGACCACCTCGAGACGACCACCGCGTCGCTCTCGCGGATCGTCGACGCGTACGTCTGGCAGCTCGAGTTCGCGGAGGAGCAGGGAGCGGATGCCGTGCTCATGGCATCCCGTCATCTGGCCCGGACGGCCACCTCGGCGGACGACTACCGCCGCGTGTACCGCGAGGTGCTGAGCCGCGCGTCGCGTCCGGTCGTGCTGCACTGGCTCGGGGAGGCGTTCGATCCGGAACTGGCCGGGTACTTCGGGGAGGACGCGGCGACCACGCTGCTCGAGATCATCGGGGAGAACATCGACCGCGTCGCCGGGGTCAAGATGAGCCTGCTCGACGCCGACGCCGAACGGTGGGTCCGCGCGCGGTTGCCGGAGAGTGTCCGCATGTTCACGGGCGACGACTTCCACTACGTCGACCTCATCGACGACGCCGATCCGACGGCGGAGGGCACCCGCAGCCACTCCGATGCCCTCCTCGGAGCCTTTGCGGCCATCGCCCCGGCCGCGTCCGCGGCGATCCAGGCCCTCGACGCGGGCGACCACGCGACCTACCGGCGCGTGCTGGAGCCCACCACGCCGTTGAGCCGACACCTGTTCGCGACCCCGACGTACTTCTACAAGACGGGAGTGGCCTTCCTCTCCTGGCTCAACGGGCACCAGCCGGCCTTCCAGATGGTCGGCGGCCTTCACTCCGCGCGGAGCCTCCCCCACCTGTCGCGAATCGTCGAGCTGGCGAACACGGCGAACGTCCTCGAGCGCCCCGAGGAGGCGGCATCCCGCTGGCACGCCCTTCTGCGCGTGAACGGAGTCGACGCGTGAGGGCCCACCCGCGCCTGTCGATCAATCAGGCGACCATCAAGCACGCCGACCTCCGCACCGCGCTGGAGCTGACCGCCGCCGCGGGCTACGAGGCGATCGGGCTGTGGCGCGAGCCCGTCGCCGAGGTCGGCCTCGCGACCGCGTGCGCGATGCTGCGGGACTCGGGCCTGCGCTTCACGACGTCGTGTCGCGCGGGATTCTTCACCGGAACGGGCTCCCCCGACGACAACCGCCGCGCGATCGACGAGACGGCGGAGCTGGCGGCGGCGGGAGCACCCGGTTCTGGCCGGGGGGCTCCCCCCGGGGTCGCGCGACCTCGCCGGGAGCCGCGACCGCGTGCGCGACGCGATCGGCGAACTGGTCCCGCACGCCCGGGATACCGGCGTCACGCTCGCGATCGAGCCGTTGCACCCCCTGTATGCGACGGACCGGTGCGTCGTGTCGACCCTGGCCCAGGCCCTCGATCTCGCGGAGTCCTTCGCGCCGACCGAGGTGGCCGTCACCGTCGACACGTTCCACGTGTTCTGGGATCCCGGAGTGATCGGCGCGATCGAGCGGGCGGGACGCGAGGGGCGCATCGCGACCTACCAGGTGTGCGATTGGAAGACCCC
>JARBUN010000067.1 GCA_029239635.1 Microbacterium sp.
GTGTCGCGCGGGATTCTTCACCGGAACGGGCTCCCCCGACGACAACCGCCGCGCGATCGACGAGACGGCGGAGCTGGCGGCGGCGGGAGCACCCGGTTCCACCCCGACGCTCGTCATCGTGGCCGGGGGGCTCCCCCCGGGGTCTCGCGACCTCGCCGGGAGCCGCGCCCGTGTGCGCGACGCGATCGGCGAACTGGTCCCGCACGCTCGGGATGCCGGCGTCACGCTCGCGATAGAGCCGTTGCACCCCCTGTATGCGACGGACCGGTGCGTCGTATCGACCCTGGCCCAGGCCCTCGATCTCGCGGAGCCCTTCCCGCCGTCCGAGGTGGCCGTCACGGTCGACACGTTCCACGTGTTCTGGGATCCCGGAGCGATCGGCGCGATCGAGCGGGCGGGACGCGAGGGGCGCATCGCGACCTACCAGGTGTGCGATTGGAAGACCCCCCTCGCCGCCGACGTGCTCCTCAGCCGTCACTATCCCGGCGACGGGATGATCGATTTCGCCGCTCTCACGCGCGCCGTCTCTTCCACGCCGACATCTGGGCCAGAGATCCCCGAGACGTGCTGGAAGAGACCGCCCAAGCGTTCGAGAAGGTCGTCGCTCCGCACCTTCTCCACGCTCCGGTCCCCTCCGTCCGCCGCGAGACCACCGCGTGAGGGTCGTCCTCGCCCCCGACAGCTTCAAGGGTTCCGCGACCGCGGGCGAGGTGGCGCGTGCGCTCGCCGAAGGGATGCGGACCGCCGCTCCCGCGATCGAGACGGTGGCGCGCCCGATGGCGGACGGCGGGGAGGGAACGCTCGATGCCTTCCGCCGGCACGGGCGTCGTCGAGCTCGCCACCGCGAGCGGGATCGAACTCCTCGGCGGCACTCTGCGCCCGTGGGATGCCCACACGCGCGGCCTGGGGCAGGCGCTTGCCGCCGCCCTGGACCACGGTGTCGAAAGGCTCGTCGTCGGCATCGGGTCGTCGGCGAGCACGGATGCCGGCACCGGACTGTTGACGGCGCTCGGGGCGCGTTTCCTCACCGCCCGGGCAGGCCCGGTCTCTCCGGGGGCCCGAGGGCTCCGCGACATCGCCGTCATCGACGTCTCGGAGCTTCGCGGGCTCCCGCCCGGTGGGGTGACGGTGCTCTGCGACGTCCGCAGCCCCCTCACGGGCGAGGAGGGCGCCGCACGCGTCTTCGGCCCGCAGAAGGGGTTCACGACCGCCGAATGCCGGCGCGTGGACGCGGATGTCCGCACCTTCGCGGGCCTCCTCGCCGGGGAGCTTGCCGGCGCTCGACCGGACGAACCCGGCGCCGGCGCCGCCGGAGGCGCGGGGTTCGCGCTCTTCGCGTGGGGTGGTGCGCTGCGATCGGGCGCAGCCGCGGTGGCCCAACGCGTGGGGCTCGGGGCGGCGATCGCTGACGCGGAGCTCGTCGTGACCGGCGAGGGACGCTTCGACGGGCAGTCCGCACGCGGCAAGGTCGCGCAGTTCGTCCGGGATGCCGCCGCCGAGGCCGGGGTTCCCGTGGTCCTCGTGGCCGGTCAGGTGGCGAGCGATGCCGATACCTCGGGTTTCGCCGAGGTCGTGTCCCTCACCGATCTCGCCGGCTCGAGCGTCGACGCCCGGCGCGACCCGGCGCGCTGGCTGCGCCGGGCCGGACGGGTCTTGGCCGAGCGCCTGCGCCCCTGAGCCCGGTTCCCGGCGTCCCGCCCGTACGACCACGGCGCGGGCGGCCCCGCTCGGTGCCCCGCCCGGCGCCGACCCGGGCGGGTCACCGTCCTCGCCTAGCCGCCCGCCGTCGGCAGCAGCTTCAGGTAATCGAGCACCAGCTTCATGCCCGAGGCGCTGGCGTTCTTGCCCGTCGCCGTCAGCCTCACGAGATAACTGCCCGGCTTCGTGAACGTGTACGAGCCGAACGTCTGATCGCGCTGCGCGACGTTCGTCCCCCAGAAGAAGTCCTGCGGGCTCGCGACGTTCGTTCCGTCGACCGCGAGCTGGTAGACACCGTTGTTGCTCGCTTTGAAGGCCCGCGCGACGACGTCGTATGTGCCCGCCTGCGGAACGTCGAGGCTGTACTCGATGTAGTCGCCCACGACGGAGTTGTGGATCTGGATCCTCTTCCCGCCGCTCGCGTTCGCGTCGTTGGCGACCGAGAACGACTTCGTCAGCGCGTTGACCGGGAGCGTCTCGGCTTCGTACGTGTTCGGAATCGCGATCGGTGCCGGGTTGGCCTGCGGGGTGCCGTCGAGCGACAACGCGACGTGGAAGTCCTTGCCTCCCGCCTTGTTGACATTCACCTTCAGCTTGACCGTCGGTGTGTACCGCAGCACGGTCACCTCCGGATCGTTCGAGATCAGGCCGGTGGCCGGGGTGTCGAGCGAGAGGTAGATCTGGCCGACGTTCTTCTGCGTCGGGTCGGCGACCGAGACGTCGAGGGTGCCCGCGCTCTTGCTCACCATGACCGACGCCTTCCGGTCGGAGGTGACGCCTCCGGCGGTCGTGACCTCGTCCTTCCAGAAGTTGATGCCCGTCACGTTCAGACCGTTCTCGCGCACGGCCTGGGCGGAGGTCGAGTTCTCGAGGATGCTGATGTCGGGGTCGGCGGCGTAGCTGTCGACCTGCGCGCTCGTCTTGTTCGGCAGGAGCACGTAGGAGTACGCGCCATCGGTGGGGTTGCTGCCGTGATCGAGCGAGAGCGACAGGTAATTCCGCGTGAGGGGTGTCGAGTTCCCCCACTCCGACGACGAGTTGAGCTGCTTCCAGTTCCCCGTGCGCTGCTCGCGAAGCCCGCTCACCGTCGCACCCCCGGGGAAGTAGTAGCCGATGTCGGAGCCGGCGACGCTGCCCGCCAGGTGCGCACGGTCGACACCTGTCAGGGTGCCCGACCAGCCGAGCGCGGTGGGCTCGGCTGTCCCGTCCACGGTCAACGCGTTGTCACCCGCCGCGTTCAGCTTGCGATTCTCGACGATCGTCTCGGTGCCGATCCCGTCGGTGCTGGTGATTCCCGCCCCGAGAGCCACGATCTCGTCATCGAACATGAACCACGACTTCTTCGCTTCCAGCGTTCGGTCGATCGTGTGGAGGTCCATCCCGGAGACGCCGTACTGACCCAGGATGCTCGCGCCGCCGACCCACGATCGGTCCGTGCGCGTGTTCGCCTTCTGGGTCGTGTTCTTCAGGACCGTCGTTCCGGGCAGCCGGTAGTTGTCGACGGTGGGCCAGAAATCCTCGTTGTACTGGCTGAGGTCGTCGTTGTAGAGGTACGTCATCCCGTCGCCGGTATGCCATCCCTTCGCGTTCTCCGCGTTGATCGACTCGAACGCGGCGATGCGGCTCGACGCCATGCTGATCCCGAAGCGGAATCCCGGCCGCGCGTGCACGGTGCGGTCCATGCCCGTGAACTGTCGGTCGAAGACGAGCTCGTCCCGCGGCGCCACGGAAGAGTCGTTCAGGATCGCCTGGGCGCGCACGATGAGATCCACCGAGACCTGGCTCAGGAAGGTCTTGTCGGCATCCACCGCCAGCCAGGCCTTGATCATGCTCTTGAAGGCGGCGGCATCCGAGGCGGGCGACACCTGGGAGAGACGGATGATGGATGCCATGACCGGCACCGCGGCATCGTCGTCCTGCACGCCGTAGCGGCTGATCTCCCGTCCCCGCACCATGTCCATCATGTTCCCCTGGGTGAGGAACGGCTCGAAGGCGTTGTAGATCCACTCGCTCACGTTCGATCGCTGCGGGTCGGTCACGTCCCACGGGGATCCGTTGAGCAGATACAGCAGGTCGGCGATCCCGGAGAGCAGAGAGGTGCCGTAGCCGCCGTTGTACGCGTAGAAGTTGTGCTGGACGAACGAGCCGTCCTGCGTGAACCCATCGCCGGAGGCGACGTACGGGAACAGCGCGCTCAGACCGTCGCGTCCCGCCGCGACACGGGTGGAATCTTGGGCCAGGATCCCCGAGATCGCGATGACCTGGCTCTCCCACAGGCGGTTGGCCCCGGTCATGGCCACCGAGGGTTGGTAGAAGCTGATCGCGGCCATGTAGTTCGAGATCTGCGTGCTGGTGAGGTCGTCGTAGACGAGGGCCACGATGTCGTTCAGCGCGAGAGGTGCCCCGATCTGCCAGTGCCACCAGTTCTGGTAGGACGGGCCCTGGGCGTAGTAGGCGTTCGAGTTCATCCAGTCCAAGCCGTCGATGATGTCGGCCTTGAGCTGCGCGTTCCCCTCCACGGTCGAGCCGTGGGTCGCGTACGCGAGCGCCATCTCCCGCAGGTGCTGGTACGTCCGCGTCACGCCCGCCGAATCGTTCCCGAGGGGCGAGTCGTCCCAGAGCCGGTTGCGGTCCGCGTTCTTCTTCATCGTGTTCCAGGACTGCTGAGCGGATGCCGTGATCCCGGCGATCCGCGCCGAGATGTCCGGGTCGGTGGTGGTGAAGCTCGCTCCGCCGGTCAGCATGGCCGCGTATCTCTCGCGCAGAGTGACGAACTCCGCCGCGGTGCCGACGGAGGCCGTCACACCGGCCACCGCTGTCGTCGCCGGGGTGCTCGCGCGTGCATCGGAGGGGAAGGCCACAAGCGCTCCTGTGATCATCGCGAGCGCGACGGTCGTCGTCGTCGCTCGTCTCATCGAATGGGTGAACATCGTTGTCCTTTTCATCGCGAGTATTCGGTTGGGGGTCGTGCGGGTTCCGGTCGCGTCGACGGGCTCAGCGACCTCGCGTTTCGCGGGCCCGGCGGCTGAGACCGTCGAAGCCGGCGGGCGGTGCGGATACGGGAATGTCGAGCCGGGCTCGGGGATCTCTCCACGACGCCCGGCTCGACAGGGTCGCTCAGCCCTTCAGGCCCGTCTGGGCGAGGCCCTCGACGAACTGACGCTGCGCGAAGATGAAGACGATCAGCACCGGCACCGCCGTCATGGTCGCCGCCGCCAGCTGGACGTTCCACATCTGGCCGCCGTACGCGTCCGTGTAGCGGGTGAGCGCTTGGGGCAGGGTGAACAGGTCGGGACTCTGCAGGTAGACCGTCGGCTCCAGATACAGGTTCCACGTGTGCAGGAAGGTGAAGATGGCCACTGCTCCCAGCGACGCCTTGGCGAGCGGCATCGCGATCCGCCACCAGATCGCCGCCCGGTGCAGTCCGTCGAGTCGGGCGGCCTCCTCCAGCTCGACCGGCAGCGTCACGAAGAACTGACGCATGATGAAGGTCGCCAGAACGCTCGGTGCGCCGAAGGTCGACACCAGCAGCAGCGGCCAATGCGTGTTGACCAACCCGAGCTGATTGAACATCTGGAACAGCGGCACGATCGTCACCTCGGACGGCACCAGCAGTCCCACGAGGACGATGACGAAGAGGAAGTTCACGCCCGGGAATCGGATCCGCGCGAAGGCGTACCCCGCCATCGCGGAGAACACCATCGTGGCCACCGTCACCACGACGGCGATGTACATGCTGTTCCAGTACTGCAGCAGGAACGGCTGTTCGGTGAGGGCGTCGATGTACGGCTGAATCGTCGGATTCTGCGGCCACAGGGTCGGCGGGAACGCGAAGATCTCGCCGATCGGCTTGAAGGACGAGGTGATCATCCACCAGGTCGGGAAGACGAACGGGATCGCGAGCAGCGACATCCCGATGTAGAAGAGGACCCGCACGGCGGGTCGCCGCTCAGTTCTCATAGAAGACCCATCTCTTGCGGAGCTGCCACTGCACGATGGTCAGGAGCAGGACGATGACGAACAGAACGAGAGCGAGGGTGGAGCCGTAGCCGAATCGGTGGAACTCGAACGCCTGCTGGAAGAGGTAGTAGACCAGCACGGTCGTCGAGATCCCCGGGCCGCCCTGCGTCAGCACGGCGATCTGGGCGAACACCTGGAGCGATCCGACGATCGTGATGATGGTCGTCAGGAGGATGGTGGGAGAGATCAGCGGAAGCGTGATGCGCCCGAAGATCGCCGCCTTTCCGGCACCGTCGATGGATGCCGCCTCGGTCACCTCTTTGGGGACGCCCTGGAGCGCCGACAGGAAGAGGATCATGTTCAGGCCGACGTTCTTGAAGACCTGGACGACGATCACGCTGATCATCGCCGTGGGGCCTTCGCGCAGCCAGTTCGGTCCGTCGACGCCGATCATCGCGAGCAGGCCGTTGATGCCACCGTCGTCCTGGAGCAGGAAGCCCCACACGATCGTCCAGGCGACCAACGAGACGACGACGGGCGAGAAGAACAGGGTCCGGAAGAAGGTGATCCCACGGACCTTGCGGTTGAGCAGGACCGCGAGGACGAGAGCGAGACCGAGGTTCCCGATCACCAGGCCGCTGCTGAACACCGCGGTCGCCCCGAGGACGGGAGCGACCTTCGGGTCGGAGAAGAGCCGCTCGACGTTCTCGGTGCCGACGAACCGGAACGTGTTCGCCAGCACGTTCCACTCGTGGAAGTTGTAATAGAGGATCAGCGCCAGCGGCAGGATCACGAAGGCCAGGATGCCGATGACCTGGGGCGCGACGAACAGGTAGCCGATCAGCGTGTCGCCGCGGGACAGGCGACGCCGACGCCGCTTCTCCGCCGGGCGCCCGGCCCCGGCGCGCGGTGACGCGCCGGCGGCCAGGACCACGGGGGCCTCGTCGAGGACTCCGCTCATTGCTCGAGGAGGGGGCCGATGGCGTCGCAGACGCCGCCGAGAGTGCCGGCGATGTCCGCGTCGGCGACCCACAGACCATCGAGTCCCGAGCGCACCTCCTGCTGGATCTCGGCGGCGCCGGTGTGAGAGGGCCGCACGGTGCCGGAGGTGATCGCCGGGACGACGACGTCAGCGAGCTGCGTCTCGGTCAGCACGGGGTTGGCCGCGCTGAGCGTCGACGCCGTCAGCTGCGACGTGCGCGCCGGCGGGAAGTAGGTCGCGAGCTTGGCCGAGTTCTCCGGGTTCGTGAAGAAGGCGATGAAGTCGGCGGCCTGCTCCGGGTGCTTCCCCTGAGCCAGGGCTCCCAGTCCTGCCTGGCCGATCACCGAGTACTCCCCCTCGGGTCCGGCCGGCAGGGGAAGCAGCTCCCACGACGTGATCCCGGAGTCCTTGAGGAGGGACGCGCGCGAGATCTGCGTCACCGTGAACGCGGCGTCGCCGGCGAAGAAGTCCGCGGTCGTGCCCGGGCCGGGCATCGACTTCTTCGTAAAGGCCGCGTCGTGGAGGAAGGTGAAGGCGTCGACCATCTCCGGGGCGTCGAAGGTGCAGGTCTTGCCGTCGGCGGACCACGGCGTCGCCCCCCAGCCGTTCCACACGGTGGACAGGTAGTCCCACTGCGTGTACTCGAAGTCACGGACGATGAAGCCGGCCTTGCCCGTCGCGGCGTTCACCTTCGCACCGATGTCCGACAGGGTGTTCCAGTTCCACTGCCCCGATGCCTCGAGCTCCGCCGCGGTGGGCTGGCCCGCGGCAGCGAGCAGATCGTCGTTCGCGAACACGACGAACGGTGACGTCGAGAACGGATAGGCGGCGAGGTCGCCGTCCTCCGTGCGCCACAGCTGCGTCGCGGGTTCGGACAGGTCGTCGAGCTGGTAGCCCTCCGTCGACGACAGCGTGTCGTCAAGGGGGACCAACGCTCCGGAGGACACGAAGTCGGGGGCCGAGTTCTCGAGCAACCACGCCATGTCCGGCGGATTGCCGCCCGCCAACTGCGTGGTCAGGGTCGTCGTGTAGCTGTCGAAGTCGAGCGGATCGAACGTGATGCTCGAGACCTCGGGGTGGTCGGCGCGGTAGGCGTCCGCGATCTCGTTGAAGAGCGCGAGCTGGGCCTCGTTCGAGGTCCAGACGGTCATGCGCAGCGCGACCGGCTCGTCGGCGCTGGGGCCTGAACCGCTGCAGCCGCTGAAGACGAGTGAGGCGGCGGCGATCACGGCCGCCGCGCTCAGCATCTTTGCTGATTTCATGTGAATGCTCCTTAGTAGCCCGTGACGTCGGGCCAGTGCAGCTCGACGCCCTGCTGGGTCAGGCGGTTCTGGAAGGTGGTGAGGAGATCGCTCTGCGCGCGAACCTCGCGCGGAGAGACCGAGCGCTCGAGGCAGAACGCGGCGAGCGTGCCCGCCACTTCGCCGACGTTCCACTCCACGGGGTGCAGGCGGAAAGCGCCGTTGGTGATGTGCGTGGTGCCGAGGTTCTTCCCCGCGGGTAGCAGGTTGTCCACTCGCACGGGGATCATGGCCCCGAGCGGGATCTCGTAGGGAACGGACGCGACGTCGAGGTAGTTGTCGCCGCCGGTGGTGGGGTGCAGGTCGATCCGGTACATGCCGATGCCGACCGTGTCGGGGAACTGCGCGGGACGGGCGTGGCCGCGCAGCTCGATGGAGAGGTCCTGTTCCACGACGGTGTACTCGGCCACGATGCGCCGCGACTCCCGGATGTAGGGTGCCTGGGCGAAGCCGTCCGCCGTACCCGTGATGTCGCCACGCAGGCGGAGTCCGGGCCACCCGCGACCGCCGTCCGGGCGCGGGGCCTCGGTCTGGAGCCAGTAGAACATCGCGAGCGACTGCCGTTTCGCGGCCTCGCGGTGAGCCTCCGGGTCGGGACCGGTGAGCGTCCCGTCCAGGTAGTCGATCATCGGCCAGTTGACCAGGACGATGTCGCTGTCGAACGCTCCGGGCTCGAAGAGCCCCTTGGCGAGGATCCGACGGAAGGTCCACAGCTCCTCGTCACCGCCTCCGGCCCGCTGGTCGGCGAGCATGGCGAGAGGGTCCCCGTCGATGGTGGGGGTGAAGGTTCGCGTGAAGATCTCGAGGGTGCGCGGGTGCGGACCGGTGAGCGAGATCATCGGCGCTCCCCAGAACTCGGGCTGACGTTCGCGCCACTCGTCGTAGTCGTCCGGTTTCTCGATGGTGTGATCGCCCTCGACATGGTCGATGACGAAGCACCAGCTGAACGCCTGCTGGTTCTCCGGCTGCGCTTCTTCGGGCGCGCTGGGCTCTCCGGTCTGCGCGCGGGATTCGAAACCGGTGACGTGTTCCACCTCGGCGAGAGCGAGCAGATCGCCGAGCTCGGTGGCATCCAGGACGTAGTCGGCCGTGATGCGCGTACGCGTCCCGTCCGGCGCGGTGACCTCGACGGCGTCGATCCGGTCGCCCTGCCGCGACGCCGCCGTCGGTCGCACTCCCCGCAGGATGCGAAGTCGCCCGGACGAGACGTGGGGGGCGAGTAGTCCGTCGATCACGGCGACGCCGGCCCGCGGCTCCGCGCACAGGCGGCTGACGAGTCCCGCGCCCGGGTTCAGTGCGACCTCTTTGCGCGCCGCCGCGGTGAGCGGATACCACCGTCGATAGTGATCGCGGATGCCGTCACGGAGCTCTCGATAGCTGGCGGTGGCGCCGAACTGCTCGATCCAGGTGTGCTCATCCGGCGGAACGGCCTGGCTCGTCAACTGTCCGCCGAGCCACTCGTACTCCTCGGTGAGGACGACGCGGCGCCCCTGTCGCGCCGCAGCGAGCGCCGCCGCGACGCCCCCCATCCCCCCGCCGACGACGAGAACTTCGGTGTGCAGTGCGCTCATGCGCGGGCCTCCTGGGTGGGCGCGCTCAGCGTCGCGCCGTCGATGATGGGACACGGGAGAAGAGTGCGCAGCTCGTCGGCCGACGGGTAGTCGTCGTCCGAGAGCAGACGCGCGAGAAGGTGGACCGCTCGCTGGCCGAGCTCGGTGCGCGGGGGGTTCAACCGCGTGAAGCTGACGTCGTCGGGGCTCACGCGCGGCGAGGACCCGAGGGCGATGATGCTCAGGTCGCGCGGGACCTCGTAGCCCTCGTGCAGCGCGCGATCATGCAGGCTCTGTGCGACCTCGGGCGACTCCGCGATCACGAGGGTCGGCTCGAACGTCGTGATCGCGCGCCAGTCGGCCGCGAGGTCGGAGCCGTCGCTGAGGCGATCCGCGAGGACGACGTCGGCACCCGCGGTGGCGTCGAGGACTCCCTGATAGCGATCGCGCACCGATTCGCCGTCGCTGTCGAGGCGCAGGTACAGGACGCGGCGGTGCCCCATCGCGAGCGCCCGGCGGACCACCTCGGCGGTCGCCGCGGTGTAGTCGATACCGACGTACGGGATCGCCGGGGTGTCGCGGCGACCGACGGCGACCACGCGGAAGCCCTCGATGACCAGACGCGCGAGCTCGTTCGGATCCATCTCGACACCGAGCAGCAGAACGCCGTCGGCGAGGCGAAGGCGATTGCGCTCGTGGAAGAGACGGCGCCGGCCGTCGACCACCGGTGTGCTGGTGAACAGCAGCAGATCGCTTCCCAGCTCTTCGGCGCCGGCCTCGATGCCGTTCAGCAGCGGCGTGTAGAAGTCGAGGCTCCGGGTCGGGAACGCGGGCTCGTAGGTGAAGACGCCGAGGATGCGGTTGTCGACCCCGGCGAGGCGGCGGGCGGACGGATCCGCGACGTACTTGGTCTCCTCGATCACGCGGAGCACGCGCTCGCGCGTCTCGTCCGGGATGCGGATGTCTCCCCCGGTCCGGTTGTTCAGGACGAGCGAGACCGTCGCCTGGCTCACCCCGGCGAGCTGAGCGATCTGACGCTGAGTGACGCGACGTGACTCTGTGCGGGACATTCGTCCTCCTTGACGCGAACCTGATTATGCGGATTATCAGGTGGTGGATGCCACAGTAATACGCATTATCGACAGTGCGCAAGTTTTTCCGGCAAGCAACGAAGGTTGACAAACGCCGTCCTGTCAACCTAGGTTGCTTACATGCCCAGCCCCTCCCCCGTCGAACAGGCGAGCGACACCTCGGATCCGTTCGCGGGCCTGCGCGCCATCGCCTCGCTCCGACAGCTGACCGACACTCTCGAGCTCCGGCAGGTCGAGGCGGCGCTGCGCGCGGGGCTCACCTGGCAGAACATCGCCGACGCCCTCGGCGTCTCGCGCCAAGCCGTCCACAAGAAGTACGCCAAGCGGGTCGACTCGTCGATCGAACTCCCCCGGAGGAAACCCCATGCCTAAGCTCACGACCGCGCTCGCCACAAGTCACCGACTCTGGGTGGCGGCCATGGAGGAGGCCTCCCGCGGCGGCGGGAAGGACGCCGGACTCGACCACCTCCTCCTCGCCCTCACCATCGACGACGGCACGGCCGGTCAGGTGCTCCGGGCTTCCGGCGTCACCCTCGAACGAGCGCGCGAGGCGATCGCGGCACAGCACAGGGAGCAGCTCGGCTCGCTCGGGCTCGACGTCGAGCCTCTCTCCGACGGACCGATCTCCCTGGGAGACGCGACCGGATTCGACTGGACGGATCAGGCCCGCGCCATCATGACCCGTGCCACGGCCAGCGGCGAGACCGGCGCCACCGCCGCCGTCCTGCGCGCCCTGCTCGTCGAGCCGAGCGGCTTCGTCACCGCGGTGCTCCACCGACTCCACACGACGCCGGAGAGCATCGGCGATCTCCTCGCCCAGGCGAGCGCGCTTCCCGTCACCGTCCCGCCGGCGCCGAGCGACGACCCGTTCCACCGATCGACCACCGCGTTCGTGCCGGCGACTCCGGGTGCCACCTGGGCCCTCGTCTCCGACCCTCTCCGCCTCCCGGAGTGGGACGCGGCGACAGCGTCCGTCGCGCCCGGCGCCGCCGGCGTGTGGATCGCCCCGCCGCAGGACGGGCGGGCCGGCGAGCTCGGTCCCCCGCACGCCACGGTGGATGCCGATGAGTCCCGCCGCGTCGCCCACTGGACGTTCTGGTGGCCGGAGTCCCTGCGCCCGACGAACCGGCGCCATGTGATCTTCACGCTCGAGCCCGCGGCATCCGGAACCTCCCTCCGGGTCGACGCGACCTGGGAGACCGCGTCGACGCGGAGGCGCTGGTGGTTCCCCGCAGCGCGGCCGTTCTTCCGCGCGCTGCTGTGGTTCCAGGTGACGCGCGTCGCGTCGTCCGTCAGCGCAGCGCTACGGGGCTGAGGTCCCGGCCCACGCCGAGCCCGCGGGCGGTGGCTAGTCGCCGCTGCGGAGATCACCCAAGGTGCGACGCTCGAACGCGATGTCGTCGAAGACGACGTGGCATCCGTCCCCCGTGGGACTCTGCACCTCGAACCCGACCGTCAACGCGTCGGCCACACCCGGCAGGGTGAAGGCGCGGACGAAGCTCCACCCGTCGCCGTCGTGCGCGTGGAACGCCAGGACGTTGCCGACGCGTGCGAGGCGGATCCGCGCTTCCGGCGCGTTCACGACGAAGCCGTTGGCGTCGTCGGACACCCCTCTCGTGACGACCGAGACGATCATCGCCGTCCCCGCCGGGGACCGCTCGAAGCACAGCTTGGCCCAGTTCGTGTCGTCGACCCACGCGAGCAGCACTCCCGCGTCGAAGGTGGCGCGGTGATCGGGCGTCACCCGCGCGGAGAGGGTGAAGTCCCCCTGCGGCGGCGTCCCGAGGAGCGTGTGGGCGTTCAGCAGCGTCTCCGCGGCCACGCCGGACAGTCCGCTGGGATCGACGAAGAGGTCGGTTCCGGCGGGGGCGGTTCCCTCGACGCCCGAAGAGGTGAGGGTCCACGCGGACCCCTCGGAGGCATGAAGGTCGAACGGAAGAGCGGCGACGTGCATGACGTGAGCCTTTCTCATCCACCGAGGGTTTTCGGAATGCCACGCCCTCGCCTCCGAGAAAGGGACGACCCCCGCCGACCTGACCCCTCGCGGGTCACGTCAACGGGGGTCGGTCGTACGCCCGGGCTCAGAAGTCCCAGTCGTCGTCTTCCGTCGCCTCGGCCTTGCCGATGACGTACGACGAACCCGACCCCGAGAAGAAGTCGTGGTTCTCGTCCGCGTTCGGCGAGAGGGCGGACAGGATCGCCGGGTTGACGTTCGTCACGGACGCCGGGAACATCGCCTCGTAGCCGAGGTTCATCAGCGCCTTGTTGGCGTTGTAGTGGAGGAACTTCTTCACGTCTTCGCTGAGGCCCACCGAGTCGTACAGGCTCTGGGTGTAGCCCACCTCGTTGTCGTACAGCTCGTAGAGCAGCGAGAACGTGTAGTCCTTGATGTCGTCGCGACGAGCCTGGTCGACCGTCTCGAGACCGCGCTGGAACTTGTACCCGATGTAGTATCCGTGCACGGCCTCGTCACGGATGATGAGGCGGATCAGGTCGGCCGTGTTGGTGAGCTTGGCGCGGCTCGACCAGTGCATCGGCAGGTAGAAGCCGGAGTAGAAGAGGAACGACTCGAGCAGGGTCGAGGCGACCTTGCGCTTGAGGGGGTCATCGCCGCGGTAGTAGTCCATGACGATGCGCGCCTTCTTCTGAAGGAACTCGTTCTCGGTCGACCAGCGGAACGCCTCGTCGATCTCCTTCGTCGAGCACAGCGTCGAGAAGATCGACGAGTAGCTCTTCGCGTGCACCGACTCCATGAACGCGATGTT
>JARBUN010000180.1 GCA_029239635.1 Microbacterium sp.
CGGCGAAGCGGTCGAGTACCTGTCGATCATGTACGAGGGATACGGCCCGAACGGTGTCGCGTTCCTCATCGAGTGTCTGACCGACAACAAGAACCGCGCAGCGGCCGAGGTGCGTACCGCGCTCAGCCGTAACGGCGGCACGCTGGCCGATCCGGGCAGCGTCGCGTACAACTTCAGCCGCAAGGGCGTCATCGTCGTGCCGAGCGAGGGCACGACCGAGGACGATGTCATGCTCGCGACCCTCGAGGCCGGCGCCGAGGAGATCGAGCCGCACGGTGACGGGTTCGGCATCATCACCGACGCGAGCGATCTGGTGACGGTGCGTTCCGCCCTGCAGGAAGCCGGGATCGAGTACGACTCCGCCGACGTCGAGTTCGTCCCCTCGCTGAAGATCGAGGTCGACGCCGACACCGCGCGCAAGGTGTTCCGCCTCATCGATGCACTCGAAGACAGCGACGACGTGCAGAACGTCTACACGAACTTCGACCTCACCCCCGAGGTGCAGGCCGAGCTCGAGAACGACGAGTAAGGGCGCGCCCTGAGCTCGACCACGGCCCCTGCGCTTAGCGTGGGGGCCGTGTCTCGTTCCCTGCGCGTCCTCGGCATCGACCCCGGCCTCACCCGCTGCGGCATCGGCGTCGTCGACGTCTCGCCCAACCGCACGGCTTCTCTCGTGCACGTGGGCGTCGCCCGCTCGGCGCCGACCGATCCGATCGAGAAGCGGCTCGCGGCGATCGCCGCGGGCATCCGGGAGGTCCTCGCCACGCACGACCCCCACGTGGTCGCTGTCGAGCGCGTGTTCGCGCAGAACAACCGCCACTCGGTCATGGGCACCGCCCAGGCCAGTGGCATCGCGCTCCTGCTGGCGGCCGAGCACGGCATCCCCGCCGCCACCCACACGCCCAGCGAGGTGAAGGCGGCGATCACCGGCTACGGATCGGCCGACAAGCTGCAGGTGCAGACGATGGTCGCGCGCGTGCTCCGCCTCGATGCTCTTCCGCAACCGGCGGACGCCGCCGACGCCCTGGCGATCGCGCTGTGCCACGCGTGGCGCGGGGGAGCGGCCGCCGCGACGGGCGAGACGACGCTCACTCCCGCGCAGCGCGCCTGGCGGGATGCCGAGAAGCGGCGCTCTGCCCCGCCTCGTGTCGCTCGAACACATGTACGAAGCGACGCGTAAGCTGGGCGCATGATCTCTTCGCTGCACGGGACGGCGGCTCACGTCGCCGACGACTCCCTGGTCATCGTGGTGGGCGGCGTCGGCTTCTCCGTGTCCGTCACGGCGCAATTCGCGCGGACGGTGCACGTCGGCGACGACGTCCACGTGCACACGAACCTCATCGTGCGCGAAGACGCCCTCTCGCTCTACGGCTTCGAGAGCCGCGAGGAGCTCACCGTGTTCACGCAGCTCATCAGCGTCACCGGCGTCGGTCCGAAGTCGGCGCTCGGCGTGCTGTCGTCGCTGACCGTGCCGCAGATCGCCCAGGCCGTGGCCGATGACGACGACGCGCCTTTCCGCCGCGTCTCGGGCATCGGCCCCAAGACCGCGAAGCTCATCGTCGTGCAGCTGGCGGGCAAGCTCGCCCTCGTCCCCGCCGCAGCTCCGGCGGCCGTCGCCGCGCACGGTCAGGTGCCGTTGCAGGTCACGCAGGCGCTCGTCGGTCTCGGCTGGACCGAGCGCACGGCGGCCGAGGCCGTGGCATCCGTCGCCGAAAAGGCCTCCGAGAGCGACCGGGCTTCGGTCCAGGCACTGCTGCGCCTCACGCTCGCGCTCCTCGGTCCCGCGCGCAAGGAGACCGTGGGTGGCTGACGTCCGCGACGCCGGAACCCCCGACGACGAGACCGAGCTCGCGATCGAGGGGGCGCTACGCCCGACCTCTCTCGCGGAGTTCGTCGGGCAGCAGAAGGTGCGCGGGCAGCTCCAGCTGCTGCTGGACGCGGCGCGCATCCAGCAGCGCTCGCCCGACCACATCCTCCTGTCCGGCCCTCCCGGGCTCGGCAAGACCACGCTCGCGATGATCGTCGCCCACGAGAGCGGACGGCCGCTGCGTCTGTCGAGCGGCCCGGCCATCCAGCACGCGGGGGATCTCGCGGCGCTGCTGTCGTCACTCACCCCGGGTGAGGTGCTGTTCATCGACGAGATCCATCGCATGGCGCGGTCGGCCGAAGAGATGCTGTACCTCGCCATGGAGGACTTCCGCATCGACATCATGGTCGGCAAGGGCGCCGGGGCCACGAGCATTCCGCTCGACCTCTCACCGTTCACCCTGGTCGGGGCCACGACTCGTGCGGGACTGCTCCCCAACCCGTTGCGCGACCGCTTCGGCTTCACCGCTCATCTCGAGTACTACGAGCCCGAAGAACTCGAGCGGGTCGTCTCGAGATCGGCATCCATGCTCGACGTGGGCCTCCCGGGAACGGCGCGCTCCGAGATCGCCCGACGTTCGCGGGGCACGCCCCGCATCGCCAACCGCCTGCTCCGACGAGTGCGCGACTATCTCGTCGTGCACGGACCCTCGGACGGCACCGACGACGGTGACGCCGACGTGCGCACCGTGGGTGCGGCCCTCGACCTCTACGACGTGGATGCCATCGGCCTCGACCGACTCGATCGCGCCGTGCTCGATGCGCTCGTGCGCCGGTTCCGCGGGGGACCCGTGGGGCTCAGCACGCTCGCGGTGGCCGTCGGCGAGGAACCCGAGACCATCGAGTCGGTGGTCGAGCCCTACCTCGTGCGGATCGGCTTCATGGGGCGCACGCCGCGCGGTCGAGTGGCCACGCCCGAGGCCTACGACCACCTCGGCGCTCCTCACCCGGACGGGCTGCTCCGGTTCAGCAACGGGTCATGACCTATACTCGGCGAGGGATTCCCCGACCCCCGCTAGGCAGTGCCGCACGGCGCG
>JARBUN010000068.1 GCA_029239635.1 Microbacterium sp.
GCCGTGGCATCCAGCCCCCACGCCGACAGCAGCGCGGCGTGGGGGTCGATGCCGACGCACAGGGCGCCGTGGGTCGAAAGCGCGGCGCTGAGCCGCTGACCGAACGTCTCGCTCACAGGCGTCCCGCGCGATCCACGGCGTACTCCTGGAGGCTGCGGACCCCGAAACCGTCCTTCATCGCACCGAGCGCGCTGACGGCGGCACCGAGGACCGCCATCGTGGTGAACAGCGCCTTGTCGGCGGCGACGGCCGCGGCGCGGATCTCGTAGCCGTCGGCGCGAGCCGTGCCGCCCGAGGGGGTGTTGACGATCATGTCGATCTCCCCCGCGTTGATGAGATCCACGACGTTCCGCTGGCCGGAGCCCTGCGTCTCGGAGTACTTCTCCACGACCTGGACCCGGATGCCGTTACGGGCGAGGATCTCGGCCGTGCCCTCGGTCGCCATGAGCGTGAAGCCGAGCTCCTGCAGGCGGTGGGCCGGCAGGATCACGGCGCGCTTGTCGGCGTCGGCGACCGAGATGAACACGGTCCCCGAGGTCGGCATGCCGCCGTACGCGGCCTCCTGGGACTTCGCGAACGCGGTCGGGAAGTCGCGGTCGATGCCCATGACCTCACCGGTCGAGCGCATCTCGGGGCCGAGCACGGAGTCGACGGTGTGTCCGTCGGCGGTGCGGAACCGCTTGAACGGCAGCACGGCCTCCTTCACGGCGACCGGTGCGTCCAGCGGGACGCGCGAGCCGTCCTGCTCGGGCAGGAGTCCCTCGGCGATGAGCTCGGCGATGGTGTTCCCGGCCATGATGCGGCTGGCCGCCTTGGCGAGCGGGATGCCCAGCGCCTTCGACACGAACGGCACCGTGCGGCTCGCGCGGGGGTTCGCCTCGATGACGTAGAGCACGCCCGCCGAGATCGCGAACTGCACGTTCAGCAGGCGGACGCGGTCGACCTCGGTGCGGCCGAGCGAGACGGGCGGCAGGGTGCAGGATGAGTCGCCGGAGTGGATGCCGGCTTCCTCGAGGTGCTCCATCACGCCGCCGATGTACAGGTCGGTGCCGTCGTAGAGCGCGTCGACGTCGAGCTCGATCGCGTCGTCGAGGAAACGGTCGACCAGGAGCGGCAGGCCCGGTCCGATGATCGCCTGGTCGGCGACGCGCACGAAGTAGTCGCGCAGCGCGTCGGTCGAGTAGACGATCTCCATGCCGCGCCCGCCGAGCACGAAGCTCGGGCGCACGAGCACGGGGTAGCCGATCTCCTCGGCGACGGTGACCGCGCCCTCGACGTCGATCGCGGTGCCGTTGCGCGGGGCCACGAGGCCGGCCTCGTCGAGCAGGCGCGAGAACAGCTCGCGCTCCTCGGCGAGGTCGATCGCCTCGGGGCTGGTGCCGAGGATCGTGTATCCCGCGGCCTCGATGCCCTTCGCGAGGCCCAGTGGCGTCTGGCCGCCGAGCTGGCAGACGACGCCGAGGATGGTGCCCGACTGGCTCTCGGCGTGGAGCACCTCGAGCACGTCCTCGAGCGTCAGCGGCTCGAAGTACAGGCGGTCGGACGTGTCGTAGTCGGTCGACACGGTCTCGGGGTTGCAGTTGACCATGACGGTCTCGTAGCCGGCGTCCGACAGGGCGAAGGAGGCGTGCACGCACGAGTAGTCGAACTCGACGCCCTGGCCGATGCGGTTCGGGCCCGAGCCGATGATGACGACCTTCGTGCGGTCGGAGGGGGTGACCTCGGTCTCGGCGTCGTACGAGGAGTAGTGGTACGGCGTCAGGGCCGGGAACTCCCCCGCGCACGTGTCGACGGTCTTGTAGACCGGGCGCACGTCGAGCGCGTAGCGGGCCTCGCGCACCTCGGCCTCGTCGAGCCCGCGGATCTGGGCGATCTGGGCGTCGCTGAAGCCGTGCTCCTTCGCGACGCGGAGGGTGTCGGCATCCAGTTCCGAAGCCTCGCCGATGAACTCCGCGACCTCGTTGATCAGCACCATCTGGTCGATGAACCAGGGGTCGATCGCCGTGGCGTCGAACGCCTGCTCGGGCGTGGCGCCCTTGCGCAGCGCCTGCTGCAGCACGACGATGCGGCCGTCGGTCGGGGTCTTCGCGATCTCGAGCAGCTCGTCGACGGAGCGCGACTCCTCACCCCAGTGGAAGCTCGACCCGCGCTTCTCGAGCGAGCGCAGCGCCTTCTGCAGGGCCGTGGTGTAATTGCGGCCGATCGCCATCGCCTCGCCGACCGACTTCATGGTGGTCGTCAGCGTGGTGTCGGCGGCGGGGAACTTCTCGAAGTTGAACCGCGGCACCTTCACCACGACGTAGTCGAGCGTGGGCTCGAAGCTCGCCGGGGTGACCGCCGGGTCGACGGCGAACTGGATGTTGCAGCCGCCGGTGTCGACGCCCACCGCGCGGATGATGTCGATGCCGATGTCGCGCAGGCGCTGGTACTCGCGGTCGGTGAGCGTCAGGGCGGGAGCCACGGTGATCGAGTCGCCGGTGTGCACGCCGACCGGGTCGACGTTCTCGATCGAGCAGACGACCACCGTGTTGTCGGCGGTGTCGCGCATGAGCTCGAGCTCGTACTCCTTCCACCCGTCGGCCGGACGACCAGGGGGTACCCCAACTTCTCGGCACCGGCGAGCAGCTCGTCCATCGAGTGGCAGATGACGGATGCCGCGACGTCGGCGCCCGCCTCGATGACCAGCTCCTTGAAGATCTGGCGGTCCTCGCCGCGGTTGATCGCGTCGAAGTCGGCGCCGATGAGCTCGACGTCGTACTTCTCCAGGATGCCGCGCTTGTGCAGCTGGATCGCCGCGTTCAGGGCCGTCTGTCCACCGAGGGTGGGGAGCACGGCGTCCGGCTTCTCCTTGGCGATGATCGACTCGATCACCTCGGGGGTGATCGGCTCGATGTAGGTCGCGTCGGCGAAGTCGGGGTCGGTCATGATCGTCGCCGGGTTGGAGTTGACGAGGATGACGCGCACCCCCTCTTCCCGCAGCACACGACAGGCCTGGGTGCCGGAGTAGTCGAACTCGCAGGCCTGACCGATGACGATCGGGCCGGAACCGATGACGAGGACGGAGTTGATGTCGTCGCGCTTAGGCATTGGTCTTGGTCTCCTGAGTTGCGATCACCATGTCGCGGAAGCGGTCGAACAGGTAATTGGCGTCGTGCGGGCCCGAGGCGGCCTCGGGGTGGTACTGCACGCTGAACGCGGGGATGTCGAGGGCGCGGAGGCCCTCCACGACGTTGTCGTTCAGGCCGATGTGGCTCACCTCGACGCGGCCGAAGCCGTTCGGGCTGTCGACGATCTCATCGAGCGGCGCGTCCACGGCGAAGCCGTGGTTCTGCGAGGTGATCTCGACACGGCCGGTGGTCTTGTCGAGCACGGGCTGGTTGATGCCGCGGTGACCGAACGGCAGCTTGTAGGTGCCGAAGCCGAGGGCGCGGCCCAGCAGCTGGTTGCCGAAGCAGATGCCGAAGAACGGCAGGCCGTCGCTGAGCACCTCGCGCAGCAGTTCGACGTGCTGATCGGATGCCGCGGGGTCGCCGGGTCCGTTGGAGTAGAACGCGGCGACCGGCTCGATCGCGCGGATCTCGTCGATGGTCGCCGACTGCGGGAACACGTGCACGTCGAAGCCGCGGGCGGAGAGGTTGTCGATCGTGGACTTCTTCACGCCCAGGTCGAGCACGGCGAGGTTTCCGATGCGCTCCGCGGTGGCGGGGGTGACCTCGACCTCGGACACCGAGACCTCGGCGGAGAGGTTGCGGCCCGCCATGCCCGGAGCCTCGCGCACACGACGCAGCTGCTCCTCGGCATCCAGGTTCGCGGCTTCGCCCGAGAAGACACCGCCGCGCATGCTGCCCGACGAGCGGATGCGGCGGGTCACGGCGCGGGTGTCGATGCCGGAGATACCGACGATGCCGTCCTCGACAAGAGCGTCGTCGAGCGAGCGGTCGGCGCGCCAGTTGGACACCATGCGCGAGGGGTCGCGCACCACGTAGCCGGCGACCCAGATGCGCCGCGACTCGGGGTCTTCGTCGTTCACGCCGGTGTTGCCGATGTGCGGGGCCGTCTGCAGCACGATCTGGCCGGCGTACGAGGGGTCGGTGATCGTCTCCTGGTAGCCGGTCATGCCGGTGGCGAAGACGACCTCGCCGAGGGTCTCGCCGCGGGCACCGTACGCGCGGCCGGTGTAGCGGGTGCCGTCCTCGAGCACGAGGACGGCCGGGTCGCGCGTCAGGCGCGCGGAAGGGATCAGGGCGGTCATACGTCGCTTCCTGTCGTGGTGATGAGCGGACGGATGGCGTCGGCGAGGGCTTTCGCCGAGGCATCCTGAGGTCGGAGGTAGGTGTCGACGATCGTGTCGTCGTCGATGCGCCAGCTGACGCGCGTCAGGCCGTCGCGCTCGACCACCCGGTCGATGGCGACGGTCGCCTGGCTCGCGTCGATCAGACGGTCGCGGGTGAGCGCGATGCGGGGCTGGCCCGGGAGGTCGAGAGCGACGCCGGCCGTGGTGACGGTGACGTCGACGCGGGAGCGGAAGCCGAGACCCTTGATGGCGAGACGCTCGAGCGGCTCGTCGTGTCGGGTCGTGGCGACGTAGAGGCCCGAGAACACCGCCGTCTCGACGGCATCCGCGGGCAGCTCCCCCACCGGGGCGGTGTAGCGCGCATCGCGCCGCGTTCGTCGCCACCACGCCCACGCGAGGATCCCGAGCGCGACCACGGCGACGCCCGCCATCACGAGGAGGGCGCCCTCGCGGGTCACGCGAGAACCCCGGGCGTCTCGAGCAGCGCACCGTCGGCAACGGTCGGGATGCCGGAACGCACGGTCCAGCGCACCTCTCCCGGCAGTTCCCGGCCGAGGTACGGCGAGTTCTTGCTGCGGCCGCGGAGGTCGTCCACCGCGAACGTGCGGGAGGGGCGCGGGTCGTACAGGGTGAACGAGGCGGGCTGTCCGGCGGCGACGGGCGTGCCGTGTCCGTCCAGGCGGCCGATGCGCGCGGGGGTGGTCGACATCACGCGCGCGACGTCGGCCCAGTCGAGGAGCCCTGTGTCGACCATCGCCTGCTGCACGACGCGCAGGGCGCTCTCCAGGCCGACCATGCCGTTCGCGGCGGCCGCCCACTCGCAGGCCTTCGCCTCGGCGGGGTGCGGGGCGTGATCGGTCGCGACGATGTCGATCGTGCCGTCAGCGAGACCCTCGCGCACGGCCATCACGTCCTCCTCGCGGCGCAGCGGCGGGTTGACCTTGAACCGCGCGTCGTAGTCGCGCACGAGCTCATCGGTCAGCAAGAGGTGGTGCGGGGTGACCTCGGCGGTGACGTTGACGCCGCGCTTCTTGGCCCAGCGGATGATGTCGACCGACCCCGCGGTGCTGAGGTGGCACACGTGCAGGCGCGAGCCCACGTGCTCTGCGAGAAGCACGTCGCGGGCGATGATCGACTCCTCGGCGACGGCCGGCCAGCCGGTGAGACCCAGCTCGGCCGAGACGGCGCCCTCGTTCATCTGGGCACCTTCGGTGAGGCGCGGGTCCTGCGCGTGCTGGGCGATCACGCCGTCGAACGCCTTCACGTACTCGAGCGCCCGCCGCATGATCAGCGGGTCGAAGACGCAGAAGCCGTCGTCGCTGAAGACGCGCACGCGGGCGCGGGAGTCGGCCATCGCGCCGAGCTCGGCGAGGCGCTCGCCCTTCTGCCCCACGGTCACGGCGCCGATCGGCTGCACGTGGACGTAGCCGGCAGCCTCGCCGAGGGCGAGCTCCTGCTCGACCACGCCCGCCGTGTCGGCGACCGGAGAGGTGTTCGGCATGGCGAAGACGGTGGTGAAGCCACCCGCGGCGGCGGCCCGGGAGCCGGTGAGGATCGTCTCGGATGCCTCGTACCCGGGCTCGCGCAGGTGCACGTGCAGGTCGACCAGGCCGGGCAGGGCGAGGAGGCCGTCGGCATCCACGACCGTCGCACCGGCGTGCGAGAGACCGGAGCCGGTCTCGGCGATGACCCCTTCCCGGACGAGGAGGTCGGTGGCATCCTGACCCTCGACGCGCGCGCCGCGGACCAGAAGGGTCTGGGGGGTGGCGTGGCTCATCGGAGGTCCTCTTTCTCGGTGTGGGGCCGCTCGCCCGCCAGCAGCAGGTAGAGGACGGCCATCCGCACGGAGACGCCGTTCGTGACCTGCTCGAGCACCGTCGAGCGAGGCGAATCGGCGGCTTCGGCGGAGATCTCCAGACCCCGGTTCATGGGGCCGGGGTGCAGGACAATGCTATCGGTCGGCAGGGCCGCCAGGCGCCGCGCGTCGAGTCCATAGCGACGTGAATACTCCCGTTCAGTCGGGAAATACGCTGCGTTCATGCGCTCGAGCTGGATGCGGAGCATCATCAGCGCGTCGGGGCCGGCCGCGATCGCGTGGTCGAGGTCGTAGTCGACCTCGACGGGCCACCCGCTGACATCCTGCGGCACGAGCGTCGGTGGGGCGACGAGGGTCACATGCGCGCCGAGCGCGTGCAGCAACCACACGTTGGACCGCGCGACGCGCGAGTGCAGGACGTCGCCGACGATCGTGACCCGGATGCCGCTGAGGTCGCGGCCCCGACTGTCGTCGCCGAAGAGGCGCTTGCGGATCGTGAACGCGTCGAGCAGTGCCTGCGTCGGGTGCTCGTGCGTGCCGTCGCCCGCGTTGACGACCCCCGCGGTGATCCAGCCGCTGGTGGCGAGGGTCCGCGGGGCGCCGGATGCGCCGTGGCGGATGACGACGGCATCCGCCCCCATCGCCTGCAGCGTCTGTGCGGTGTCCTGCAGCGACTCGCCCTTGCTGACGCTCGAGCCCTTGGCCGAGAAGTTGATGACGTCGGCGGAGAGGCGCTTGGCGGCCGCCTCGAACGAGATGCGGGTGCGCGTGGAGTCCTCGAAGAAGAGGTTGACGACCGTCTTTCCGCGCAGCGTCGGGAGCTTCTTGACCTCGCGGCGCTGGGTGTCGGCCATGTCTTCGGCGACATCGAGGATCTCGAGGGCCTCGCCTCGCGAGAGGTGCTGGGTGTCGAGGAGGTGCCTCATGACTCGATCGTCACCTCCTCGACGCCGTCGGTCTCGGCGAGGCGCACGTTGACGCGCTCGTCACGGGCGCTGGGGAGGTTCTTGCCCACGAAGTCGGGGCGGATCGGCAGCTCGCGGTGCCCGCGGTCGATGAGCGTCGCGAGGCGAACCGCGGCGGGGCGGCCGATGTCCTGCAGCGCGTCGAGCGCGGCGCGGATGCTGCGCCCCGAGAACAGCACGTCGTCGATGAGCACGACGACTTTGCCGTCGATGCCACCGGCGGGGATCTCGGTGCGGCGCGGGGCACGGGTCGGATTGCGGTGCAGATCGTCGCGGTACATCGTCACGTCGAGTGAGCCGACCGGGACGGGTGCGCCGCCGAACTCGCTGACGAGCGGGCCGATCCGATTCGCGAGCGTGACGCCGCGGGTCGGGATTCCGAGGAGCACGAGTCCTTCCGGTCCCTTGTTGGACTCCAGGATCTCGTGCGAGATGCGCGTCAAAGCGCGGGCGATATCGGCATCGTGCATGACGGTGCGCGTATTCATCCGCCGCTCCCTTCTCCGCCTCACGGGACGGGGTTAAAGGTTGCTGTGGTTCTTGGACCAGCTTAGCGCGTGCGGTGGGGTGAAATCTGAGTGGTGGCGGTCGATGTCGGGCGCTGGCGCTGGTGGCGCGCACGGGATATTCGTACATTTGTTCTATGGATGTGAGCGCACCGATCGATCGCCTTCGGCTGGCGAGCGAGCGTGTCGTCGCGCTGGTCGCGGGGAACGAGATCGAGTTTCTCGGCGATTGCGAGGTCGTGGATGTGGTGGCCGAGATCACCGCGGCGCGTAACGCCCTCGATGTGCTGGCGGCGTGTGCGGCGCGGGTGATCGACGCCCGTTCGGCGCGGGGATTGGGCGGGGCAGGGCTGGCGCGACGACAGGGACACCGCGACGCCACGGAGTTGCTGCAGACGCTCACCGGGCGGAGTCGGCGCGAGGTGTGGCGATCGGTGAAGACCGGCGGCGATCTGCTTCGCTCGCTTGCTCCGGCGGTCGGGCCCGACGGCGGTCGACCTGAGACCGTGTCGGAAGATGTCGGCGGGGAGTGGCTCGACCGCATGAGCGGGGCGCTCCGCGACGGGGCGCTCAGTCACGCGCAGTTCCAGGCGATCCGCGTGGGACTGGGTGAGCCGCCGGTCGAGAGGTATCCCGAGCTCGATCCCGACTTCCTGCCCCGCGCCTGGGTCGCGGCCGTCGAGCGGCTGATCGACGACGCCCCGCACCTGCCGGTCGAGGAGTTGCGGGCGTCCGCGCGGATCGCGCGTGACCGGCTCGACCCCATCGGCGTGACCTCGCGGTTCGAGGAGCGCTTCGCCGCCCGGTCGTATCGTTCGTGGGTCGACGAGCAGGGGCAACGGCACGGACGGTTCGTGTTCGACGACGACGCGGCGGCCTGGGTCGATGCGATTCTCCAGGCGACGTTGCGTCCGCGGCGGGGGCCGCGGTTCGTGGATCCGGATGCCGTGGTCGCCGAGACCGCTGATGAGCGATCGGGCGAGCAGATCGCCTACGACACCTTGATGGCCGTCATGCGGACGGGCGCTGCCGCCGATCCGGCGCAGGCGTTCGGTGACCGGCAGCCCGGGGTGCGGATCGTGCTGGAGGCGCTGGCGTCGGCGACGGCATCGGCGTCGGCGGAGGCCGAGTCGGATGGCGCCGAAGTGATGAGTGTCGAGACCACCGTTCGGGGGGTCGGACACCTCGAGGATGGGGGCGAAGCCCTCCCGGGCGGGGTGGTCGAGAGCTACCTGTGCGATGCGGGTGCCGTGCCGGTCTCCCTGGGCGACGCGGGGCGGCCGCTCGATGTCGGTCGACATCAGCGTCTCTTCACCCGCGCCCAGCGGATCGCGATCGCGGTGCGCGACGGCGGGTGCGTCGGCATCGGATGCCGTGCCCTCATCTCGCAGTGCGAGATGCACCACATCGATCACTGGGCGGCGGATCGGGGCAGGACCGACGTCGACGATGGCGTCCCGCTCTGCCGGAACCACCACCTGGGACTCCACAACCGGGGCGAGAGGATCGTGCGCGAGCGGGATCCCGTCACCGGTCGAGACGCCTACTGGTTGCACGCGCCACCGGATCCACGCACGGGTGAGGTGCGACCGCCGACGTTGTTGCGGCGAGATCTCCGCGTCGCTTCGGCGCGGCGTGACCGAGCGTGGGCGGATGCGGATCGGCCGTGGAGGAGCGCTCGCTGGGTCGCTCGCCGAAGGTGCGCGCAGATGGGTCTTGGGCTCAGGATCGGCCGGTGCTGGAGCTGGCGAAGCGCGGGGACAGTGGCAGTCTTCCGCGCTCGGGGTAAATGCCGGTCCGGCCGTGCTTGCCGCTTCATTCTCGTTCGCGACGTCGGCGGTGCTCCCCGTCGCGGCGGGGTTGGCTGTGTTCGCTTCAGGTGCTGATCCGCGGTCAGCGCCGCTTCGGTGGCGCTCATTGATTCGGCGGTGACGGCTGCGCTCGCCGCAAGCTCGTTCTCACGCCTCGAGATCGACTACCCGCTTACCGCAGATCAACCAAAATCGCGTGGTCGGGTCAGTCCTCGTCCGCGACGAGCTCCGCCTTGAACCCCATGGAGTTCTCCAGCCAGCCGGCGTAGTGCGACGGGCCTCCGGCGAACGGATACCGCTCCGGATACAGCGGTCGCCACCCGTGCTCGAGAGCGGCCGCCATCACGGCATCCACCTGACCTCGAGAGCCGCCGAAGAACGCGAGATGGTTCACCCCGGGAGCGCGACGGTCATGATCGGGCCCCGACAGGTTCGGCGATGTCGTGAGCGTCAGGTACGGGCCCTCACCCGCACTCCATGTCTCGCCCTCGTCCCACCGCGCGGTCCGTTCGAAACCGATCGACGTGAGCAGCCACCCCCACTCGGCCTGAGCCGCGGAGAGATCGGCGACCCAGACCTCGACGTGATGAAAGCCGGGCACGGGTCAGCTCGCTGCGATCTCGGACTGCTCAGCGGCTGCGCGCTCGCCGCTGGGCGTCGAAAGAATCGGCGTCGAGCGGATCGGGTGACCGGTCGTCGTCAGGCACCGACCCGAGGCCAGGTCCCACTTCCAGTCGTGCAGCGAGCAGGTCAGCACGCCGTTCTCGATCTTCCCGGTCTTGGTGAGGTCGGCGCGCAGGTGCGGGCAGCGGCGCTGGACGGTCCACCCGTCGATCTCGGCATCCTCGGTCTGGTCCGACTGCTCGGCGTACCAGTTCTCGACGTACTCGATGCGGTCGCGCGACAGGCACTTCAGGAAGGTCGTGAGGAACTCGTTGAACTTGCCGGAACGGCCGACCTCGAACTGCATCGACAGGAAGATCGAGTTCGACCAGTCGATCTCGTGGTCGCGGATGTTCGTCGACACGAGGTCGGCGGGGATCGTGTACCAGTAGATGCACTCCTCGCCCGCGTACTCGCGCACCTTCGCCTTGGGGAAGTCCACGACCATGTCCAGCTCGCCGATGCGGAAACGCACCGCTCCCCCGACGCCGTTGCGGATCGTGCGGGCGCGACGCAGCAGCGGCTCCCACCATTCCTTGATCGCGGCGAGCATCTCGGCGGGCGGCAGCACCTCGGCGCGCGTCGCCTCTTCGGCCTGTACCTCGGCCTGGCGGCTGTCGCGCTGCTCGGCGAGGTAGTTCCACTTGTCGCCGAAGACGCGTTCGATCTCGGCATCCGTGTAAAGCGTCTGGGTGACCGTGACGTCCGACCCGTGCACCTCGACCTCGGTACCGGGCAGGAACAGGTAGCCGTTCTGGTCGGGGCGCAGTTCCTTCATGTGGGCGAGGAACTCGCGCTGATCGGTGAAGATCGAGTCGTTCTCGAGGCCCGTTCCGTTGTAGCGGAAGAGCTCCTCGCGCAGGAACATCGGCGGACCCGCCATCGGGAAGACGTGCGCGGCATCGACCTTCTCGATGTAGTACATCGCGCGCTTGTTCTGCGCATCGCGCTTGAGCTTCGCGAAGTTCTGCTTGGCGTCCTGGGGCAGATCGTAGACCATGGGCCACCAGATCGCGCCTGAGACCTGCGTGAAGTACGCGTCGGGCTTGCCGAAGTCGAAGAGCTTCTCGAGATCGAGCGGGTGCGAGTCGTTCTGGTTGAGGATCGAGGCGGTGCCGTCATCGAGCGACAGCGACGAGTCTCCGATCGGGCCGTCCGAGGGGGCGCGGAGCGGGGTGACCATGAGCTTCAGGTCGCCGAACTGCAGGGGCACGCCCGCTTCGGTGCGCACGAGGTTCGTGTAGCCGAGCGCGACGAGGTCCTGCTCGAGGTCGTCGGTCGGGTACTCCGGGAGCAGCACCGCGATGTCCTTCGGCACGTAGCGCTCCAGCATCGCCGGATCGAAGTGATCGCGGTGGCGGTGCGAGATGTAGAGGAAGTCCGCCCGGCCGAAGCGCTCCCAGTCGAGCGCGCGGTTGTCGGGGAACGGGAACCACGAGCCGAAGAAGCTCGGACCGATGACGGGGTCGCAGAGGATGCTGCCGCCCGCCGTCTCGATGAACATACCCGCGTGGCCGAGGCCGGTGATTCTCATGTCGCTCCTGTGTCGTGGACGGAACCTGACGAGTCTACGCGGGGCCGGCTGGAAGGCCGCGGGGTGCCGCGGCGGTTCGAGAGACGGCCGGGATGCCAGCGGCCGACGGCGACCGAGGATCAGCGGGCAGCGATCGCCGTCTGGAGGACACGGATGTTCTCACCGAGCACCCCCGAGGCGAGCAGTCCCGACCCCAGGGGGCCGGAGGGGTCCTGTCCGAGGAGAGGAAGGTGGGACAACGCGTCCTTCACGGCGGTGTCCATATGAGTGATCTGCCAGTCGAGCTCGACGGCGCCGCCACGGCCGGGGTCGGCCAGTCCGGCGGCCTTCGCCGCGAAGGCCGCGGCCCCCAAAGCGTGCGCGCCCATGTGCGCGACGCCCGCAGCCTGGCCGGCCGCCCACGCCGCGGCCTTGCCCGCGGGGGTCGTGGCCGATTGCGAGGAACGTCCCGCGACGAATCGCCGACGGATCTCGCCGGCGGCGTCGAGCTCGCCGCGCGCGAAGGCCCGCGCGCGGCGGATGCCGTCGCGCGCCCGGTCGTCGTGCGGGGCTTCGGCCTCGAACAGCGGAAGGACACGCTCGGCGCAGTCCGCCGCCCACGCCGCCACGACACGGCGATCGCTCTCGCTCAGGGATTGCGGGGACAGCACGGGAGAACCCTCTCACACCCTCGTATGCGGGGCCTTGGTCACGGCCCCAGCAACCCGCGGATGTCGGTCGCGTCCAGCGACGCGGCGAACGCCTCGCCGTCGTCGATCACCGCGTCGAAGAGGGCGGCCTTGCGGCGCTGGAGCGCGAGGACCTTCTCTTCGATCGTGCCCGCCGCGATGAGGCGGTACACGAAAACGCTCTTGTCCTGACCGATGCGGTGCGCGCGGTCGATCGCCTGCGCCTCGGCGGCGGGGTTCCACCATGGGTCGAGCACGAAGACGTAGTCGGCCTCGGTCAGCGTCAGCCCGAATCCGCCGGCCTTGAGGCTGATGAGGAACACCGGCGCCTCCCCCGCGCGGAAGCCCGCGACCACGTCCCCGCGCCGGGCGGTGCTGCCGTCGAGGTGGGCATGGGCGAGGCCGGCGGCATCCAGTCGCTCCGCCGCCATGTCGAGGAACGACGTGAACTGGCTGAACACGAGCGCGCGATGGCCCTCGGCGGCGACCTCGACCAGACGTTCGAGCAGCACGTCGAGCTTGGCCGAACCGAGGTGCGCGTCGCGCTCGTCGACGAGGCCGGGGGCGAGCGCCAGCATGCGCAGCAGGGTGAGCGACCGGAACACGATGAAGCGCTGGCGGTCGAGGTCGTCGAGCAGTCCCAGCACCTTCTGTCGCTCGCGCTGCAGCACCCGGTCGTACACCGCTCGATGCGCGGGATCGAGAGGCACCGCGATCTCCTGCTCCTGCTTCGGGGGCAGGTCGGATGCCACGACGTCCTTCGTGCGGCGGAGGAGGAACGGCCGCACGCGTCGGCGCAGACGCTCGAGGGTCTTGTCTCGGTGGGCCCCCGCCGCCGCGGCGGAGAGGTCGGTGGGCGCATCCGACGGCAGCTGTTCGATCGCGCGGGTGTAGTCCTCGCGGAACTGCCGGATCGAGGGGAACAACCCGGGCGCGGTCAGCGCGAGGAGCGCCCAGAGGTCGTCGAGCCCGTTCTCGATCGGCGTGCCGGTGGCCGCGAACACGGCGTCGGTGCGGAGCGCGGCGACCGCGCGGTGGATGCGCGTGGCGGGGTTCTTCACGAACTGCGCCTCGTCGAGCACCACCCCCGACCAGTGCGGCAGGGCGAACTCCTCGGCATCCGTCCGCACGACGCCGTAGGACGCGACGACGACGTCGACGTCGGCCGCGATCTCGGCGACGGTGCGGTCGCGGCGCACCGCGGTCGCCTCGACGACGGCGACCCGCAGCCCGGGCGCGAAACGCGCGGCCTCGTCGCGCCAGGTCGGCAGCACCGAGGTCGGGGCGACGACGAGCCAGGGTCGCGCGTCGCCGAGGGTCCGCGTGTGGGCGATGAGCGCGAGCAGCTGCAGGGTCTTTCCGAGGCCCATGTCGTCGGCGAGGATGCCGCCGAGTCGGTGCGCGTGCAGCAGCGCGAGCCACGACAACCCCTCGCGCTGGTACGGGCGCAGCTCCGCGCGGAAGCCGAGCGGTGTCGACACCCGCGGGACGTCGGCGACATCGCGCAGCGCCCGAGCGAGCTCCCGCCATTCGCGCGCCGCCTCGGACTGGTCGGCGAGATCCTCGAACTCGGCCCAGAGGACGAGGTGGGTGCGGGGCAGGCGCGGTCCGGTCTCCCACTCGTCCAGCGCTGCGGCCTCTTCGAGCAGCTCGCGCAACCGCTGCAGCGCCGGGTGGGCGAGCGAGAACCACGCGCCGTCCGACAGCTTGATGCGCGTCCGGCCCCGCGAGAGCGCGCTGAAGAGCACGCCGAACGGGATCAGCCGGCCCTCGATCGTCACCACGATGCCGAGGTCGAGCCAGTCCCGGTCGAGCGACTCGACCGCCGTGATGCGCAGGGACGGGTCGCCGCGGAGCTCGCGGAACGACGGTTGCGTGCCGCGCGTCCGCACCCGCACCTCGTCGAGCACATCGACGGCGGGAAGAACACGCGCGCCGAAGACCGCGGCATCCGCGTCGCGCAGGATCGCTCTCGGAATCGGGGGCAGGTCGGATGCCGCCGTCCACGCCGTCTCGAACCGTTCGCCGATCTGCGCCTCGGCCCGCGGATCGCGCTCGGCGTGATCGCTCCGGTCGTCGTACGCGGCCCGGAAGCCGCCCGGGTACACCCAGTCGAACCGGTACTCGACCGTGTCGTCGTCGAGGTACGAGACCTCCACGGTCAGCGTCGGCCGTGCCGGCGGCGGCGGAGGCACCCCCGCGCCGACGGAGAGCGGCGCACGCCGAGCCAGGCGCGGGTACACCTCGGCCACGAACTCGGTCGCCTCGGCCGCGGGCACCTCGACGATCGTGCCGCCGAGCAGGGCGGGCAGCGGCGCCGGGAGGTCGACGGCCGCGAGCACGACGGGCACCGGGTCGCGGTCGAGCTCGAAGGCGAAGAGCCCCGCGGTGCCGATGGCGCGCGCGTGGGTCGCGCTGACGGGACGGGTGTCGACCTCGAGATCCGCCGACACGCGCAGCGCTCCCCCGCCCACGGCGTCGAGCGCCACGCGGGCGGTCGCCGCGCGCGCGAGTCGCACCGTCTGCTGCGGATGCATCGGGACGATCCGGATGCCGAGTCCCTCGGCCGCGAACAGGTGCGGCCACAGCAACGGCGAGTCGACGGTGTCGAGAGCGACCGTGTCACCGGAGGGGGCGAACGGCCCGGTGGTCCGCAAGGCCTGGGCGAGGGCGTGCAGCTCGGCGAACCACCGCACCTGCGCGGGGTCGAAGCGGCCCGTGGATCGCCGCACGGCGTCCCATGTGGCATCCGCCTTGATCCACGCCTCGCG
>JARBUN010000181.1 GCA_029239635.1 Microbacterium sp.
GCGACGTGTCATTCCCCCCTGGATGATGCGGGCATCGATGCCCGCGGAGAGGTGCATTCCTGTGCCCAGAAACACCCTGCTCCCCCCACCTCGGCGTGTCCGCCGCGCGTCCGCGATCGCGGCGACGAGTGCGCTCGTCGGCGGTGCGCTGATGATCGCTCCGGCAGCCTTCGCCGCACCGGACGCGGAGGCTCCGAACGACCTCGGACTCACCGGCGCCGACGTCATGACGCACCTGACCGAGCTCTCGTCGATCAGTGAGTCCTACGCCGGGGAGGGGTACCGGACGTGGGACGGCCCCGGGTACGAGGCCGCCGCGCAGTATGCCGAGAAGGTCCTCGCCGACACCGGCGCCTTCACCGTGACCCGTCACGAGTTCGACGTTCCCTACTCCGACTTCGGCGTCGCCTCGCTCGTGGTGGACGGCACGGTCTACACCGGCTCGCACTTCGACAACAGCGAGGGCACCGACGGAGACGTCACCGCTCCCCTCGCCCTGCCCGTCTCGGAGGACGGCGGCTTCCTCGGCTGCGCCGCGAGCGACTTCGCCGACGTGCCGGCCGGATCGATCGTCCTCGTCCAGCGCGGCATCTGCCCCTTCGAGGATAAGATCGGCTTCGCCTCGGATGCCGGGGCCGCCGCCGTCTTCGTCTACAACAACGAGCGGCCCCCGGAGGAGAACACCGCTCCCGAGGACCAGCTGACCAACGTCACCTCGGGCCCCCGCAACGAAGAGGACTCCCCCGCCGCGACGCTCCCGCAGGCCAGCGGCGACGCGATCCAGGCACTCATCTCGGCGGCCCCGGAAGACGCCCCCGTCGAGGGCACCGCGACCATCGAGAAGCAGTTCCTCGTGGGGAAGTCGTTCAACATCATCGCCGACAGCACCGCGGGCGATCCCGATGACACCGTCGTCATCGGCGCTCACCTCGACGGTGTCGCCGAAGGACCGGGCGTGAACGACAACGCCTCGGGCTCCGCGGCGGTGCTGGCCCTCGCCGAGAAGATCGCGGCATCCGAGGTCCCCAACGACAAGCGGATCCGTCTCGCCCTGTGGGGCGCGGAGGAGATCGGCCTGCTCGGCTCGACCGCGTACGTCAACGACCTCGTCGCGAACGACCCGGCCGAATGGGACCGCATCTCGTCGTACCTCAACTACGACATGATCGGCTCCGAGAACTTCACCGTGGGCGTGTACGACGCCGACCGGTCGACGTTCCCCGCCGAGGGCGTGAACATCCCCGAGGGGTCGGAGGCGATCGAGAAGATCTACACCGACTACTTCGACACGATCGAACAGCCGTGGATCGACACCGAGTACTCGGGTCGCTCGGACTACCAGGCGTTCATCGACAACGGCGTGCCGTCGGGCGGTCTGTTCTCGGGCGGGGACGACATCAAGACCGAGGCGCAGGTCGAGATGTTCGGCGGAACCCCGGGCGTCTTCATGGACCGCAACTACCACACGGTCAATGACACGCTCGCGAACATCAACCGCGATTCGGTCGACATCTTCGCCCCGGCGATCGGCCACGCCGCCGCCGCGCTCGCGTGGACCGCGGCGGTGGAGCCGTCGCCCGAGCCGACCGTCGAGCCCACGGTCGAGCCGACCGTCGAGCCCACGACGGAGCCCACCGCGCAGCCCACGGCCGAGCCGACGGCCCAGCCCAGCCCCTCGCCGAGCACGACGACGGGCCCGGGACCCCGCGACAACCTCGCGAAGACCGGTTCGAACGCCGAGGGCTCGCCGCTGCCCGCCATCGGCGCCGGCATGCTCGTGGTCGGAGCGCTCATCGCCGCCGGCACGGTCATCGCCCGCCGCCGCCCGCAGGAGTAAGCACCATCAGATCGACCGTCGGGGTCGTGTGCCGCGCGCACACGGCCCCGACGGCGTTTCGAGACCGACGATTTGCCCCCTCGCGCCCCGGGCAGGAAGATGCGACTCAGGCGAGATGCACCGGGAGGGCACTGTGAAGGACGTGGACCGCCCCGCGCTCACGCTCTCCGCCGCGCTGGCCGCCGTCGCGGGTTTCGTCGACGCGATCGGGTTCCTCGACACCGGGGGTCTCTTCGTCTCGTTCATGAGCGGCAACTCGACGCAGGGCGCGGTCGACCTCCTCGACGGGGGCTCCTCCATCGCCCTCGTGTCGGCCGGGATCATCGCGGCTTTCGTGATCGGCGTCACCGCCGGCGCCGCGGTCAGCATGCGCGCCGCGCGTCCGCGCGCGTGGGTCGTCGCGGGATCGGCGACGGCCGTCGCCCTCACGGCCGTCCTCGCGCTCGGAGGCGATTCCACCCTCTGGCGCGTCGGCCTCCTCGCCGCGGCGATGGGGGCGTTGAACACGCTGTTCCTCGCGGAGGGCCGGGCGCGCGTGGCGATCACCTACGCGACGGGGACGCTCGTGAGCCTGGGACTCGGGCTCGCCGCCCTGCTCACGGGCGGATCCCGGACCGCGTGGCGCCGCCCGCTCCTGCTGTGGTCTTCGCTCGTGATGGGAGCCGTCGTCGGCGGGCTCGCCCACCGTCTGGGCAGCCCCGTCGCGCTCGGCATCGCGGCCGCCGCGCTGGGCGCCGCCGCCGCGGTGATCGCCCTCCGCGCGCGCGGTTCGGGGCTCAGTCCTCGTCGCTGACCCGGATCAGGACCTTGCCCGTCGCCCCGGCAGCCACGGCATCGTGGGCCGCCGCCGTCTCGTCGAGCGGGAACCAGGTCAGCGGCAGCCCGGACTCCTCCCCGACCGGAAGCGCACCGTCGGCCACGGCCGCCGAGACGTCTTCCGCGGCGGCCGTCAGGGCCGCCTCCCCCACGGTGTACAGCAGAAGGCCCTGCCAGCGCACGTTCTTGGCGAAGCTCGCCCGCACGGCCGCCGAGAAGGTGTCGCCCCCGTTCCAGCGTCTCGCTCGGGTACCGCAGCACGTGGTGGGCGCCGGCCGCGCGGGCCAGGGCCTCCTTCCCGTCGCTGCTGACGGTCGCGATCACCGTGGCTCCCGCCCACACCGCGAGCTGGATGGCCGCGTGGCCCACGGCACCGGCGCCGCCCTGGACGAGGACCGTGCGTCCGGCCAGGGCGCCGGGGGCGAGGCGTGCGGGGCCGTTCTCGTGCACGGTGAGCGCGCGATGCGCGGTCATCGCCGGCACGCCCAGGCTGGCCCCGATCGCGAAGGAGGCCTCGTCCGCGAGCGGAACCGCCCGTTCGGCGGGGATCACCGCGTACTCGGCCGCCGTCCCCGTCGGGCGCTCGTGCTGCGCGAGGTACACCCAGACGCGCTGACCGGCCGAGACCGATGAGACGCCCGACCCCACGGCATCCACGATCCCGGCACCGTCCTGGTTCGGCGTCACCTCGGGGAAGGCGAAGGGGCGCCCGCCCTCGCGGGCTTTCCAGTCGGTCGGGTTCACGCCCGACACGGCGACGCGCACCCGCACCTCGCCGGGGCCGGGCTCGGGGACGGGCCGCTCGCCGAGCGTGAGGACGGAGGAGTCACCGGTCTGGGAGTACGTGATCGCGCGCATGAAGAAGACAAGGATCCCGCTCCCGGAGGCATTCCCTCGGCGTGTCGGGCGGGTGGCCGCCACACTGGGCGGATGAGCAGTCTCCTCGTGGCCAACGGCGTCCTCTTCTCGGCGGGTGCGGTGATCGACGGCGATGCGGTGGGGGTCCGCGACGGCCGCATCGTGGCAACGGGGAGGCACGACGAGGTGCGGACGGTGCTCGGCACCGTCGACGACGAGTTCGACGCGCGCGGCGGCCTGATCGCCCCCGGGTTCGTCGACGCGCACATCCACCTCGGGGGTGGCGCGGTCGACGCGTTGCGATGCGATCTCGCGGGCGCGGACTCTCTGGCCGAGATCGATCGACGGGTGCGATCGTTCGCCGCCGCATCGACGGCATCCTGGATCGTCGGCGGAGGCTGGGACCCCACGCTCTTCCCGCCCGCGGGTCCGAGCGCCGCGCACCTCGACACGCTGGTGCCGGACAGACCCGCCCTGTTCCTGGATGCCGACCACCATGGCGCGTGGGTGAACAGCGCGGCGCTGCGGGCGGCGGGGATCGACGCGGACACCCCCGATCCGTTCGACGGACGGATCGAACGTTCCCCCGACGGCACTCCGAGCGGAGCGCTCCGGGAGGGGGCGATGCAGCTGGTGTCGCCGCTCGTGCCGCCGTCGGCCACCACGGACGTCGCCCGCGCGCTGCGGACGATCGCGCGGGACGTGGTGGCGTCGGGCATCACGGGCTGGCAGGAGGCGGCGCTCGGTCTCTACGCCGGCTACCCGGACTTCTCGGACGCGTACCGCGAGCTCTCGACCGAGGGGAACCTGGTCGGGCGCGCGACGGGCGCCATCTGGGTGCCGCGCGATCTCACGGTCGACACCGTCGACGCGTTCGTCGCGGACTGCGTCGAGCGCGCCCGCGCGAACACCGCGGCGGGATTCCCGACCCGGACCGCGAAGCTCATGCTCGACGGGATCATCGAGACCCGCACCGCGCACGTCTGCGCGCCGTACCCCCGACGCCCTCGACGGGTTCGCCGCGGTCCCCGCCCCGGTCCGCGCCGGCGTGCGCAATCACATCGCGCACCTCGAACTCGTGCGGCCGTCCGACCTCCCGCGGTTCGCGGAGCTCGGGGTGACGGCGAACTGTCAGCCCTACTGGGCCTGCCGCAACGATCTCGTGCGCGACGTGACGCTTCCTCTCCTGGGGGAAGACCACGCCGATGCCCTGTACCCCTTCGCCGACCTGCGCGCGGCCGGTGCCACGCTCGCAATGGGATCGGACTGGCCCGTGTCGACCTTCGATCCGTGGCTCGGCGTCCACGTCGCCGTCACGCGACGCCGGCCGGGCGAACCGGATGCCGAGCCCCTCGGCGCCGCGCAGGCGCTCCCCCTGGGCGTGGCGCTCGACGCGTACACCCGCGGCTCCGCCGATCTGCTCGGTCTCGGATCGGGCACGCTGGCCCCCGGCGCTCCGGCCGACCTGGCCATCGCGGACCGTGATCCCTTCGCCGGCGCGGCGGACGACATCCACGAGACCCGCAACACCGCGACGATCGTCGGGGGCGACCTGTACAGGGGTTGACGGCTGGTTCACATGGTGGCAACCTCGCGCGCGCATAGACTGATCCCACTCGCGGGAGTGGTGAAATTGGCAGACACGCAGGATTTAGGTTCCTGTGCCTTCGGGCGTGGGGGTTCAAGTCCCCCCTTCCGCACGACGACTGCCGTACCCGAGCACGACCTCTCCGACCCGACGGGACCGAAGTGATCCACCCCACCGCCCTGCTCCCGTGGCTCGACCCCGCGACGATCATCACCAACTCGCAGCCGTGGGCGCTGCTGGTGGTCTGCTTCATCATCTTCGCCGAGACGGGCCTGCTCATCGGGTTCCTCCTCCCCGGCGACACCCTGCTGATCATGGCGGGCCTGCTCTCGCACGCGTCCCCCGCCGCACCCAACGGCGTCTTCGGGATCAACGCGTGGTGGGTCGCGCTCGCGATCGGCGTCGCCGCGTTCATCGGCGGCGAGGTCGGGTACTACATCGGCCATAAAGCGGGCCCTTCGATCTTCGAACGCAAAGACTCGGGCATCTTCAGCAGGAAGAACGTCGAGCGCACCAACGCCTTCTTCGTGCGTTTCGGCGGCCTCACCGTGATCCTGGCGCGCTTCGTCCCGGTCGTGCGCACCTTCGCCCCCATCGCGGCCGGCGTCGGGCACATGCCGTGGCGCAAGTACACGCTCTACAACTTCATCGGTGCCGTCCTCTGGGGCATCGGCCTGACGATGCTGGGCTACGCGGTGGGCTACATCCCCTTCATCCGCGACATCGTGACCGAGTACATCGACGTGATCCTGCTCGCCGCCGTCGCCGGCACGGCGATCTTCATCGGCGTCCA
>JARBUN010000182.1 GCA_029239635.1 Microbacterium sp.
TTCTCTCGGCTGTCCGACATGGATGCCATGCTACCGGCGTCACCGCACGCGGAACGGATCCGCGTAGAGCTGTTCCGGGACGCGGAAGCCGAAGATCGCACGACCCGAGTTCCAGATCGCCGCGGCCCCGGCACGCAGGAGGTCGATCTGCCGGGCGCCCTCGGACACGATCCGGAGGTCGACGCCGTCGATCTCGACGACGGCGTCACCGACGCGCGTCCGCGCCCCCTTGACGATCGTGGCGGGGTACGGCTCGAACAGCTGACGGAGATCGGCGACGATGTAGTCCGGGCGCTGCGAGGGTGGTGCCGCGAGCACCTGCTTCGGGCGGTCGATGCCGGTCAGCACGAGCAGCGATGCCATGTCGGCCGCGCGCGCACCCTGGATGTCGGTGTCGAGTCGGTCGCCGATGAACAGCGGCTTCGTCGCGCCGGTCCGCGTCACGGCCTCGTCGAAGATCGGACGCTCGGGCTTGCCCGCGATCGTGGCCAGGCGCCCGACCGCCGTGTGCACCGCGGACACGAGGGTGCCGTTTCCCGGGGCGATGCCGCGCGCCTGCGGGATCGTCCAGTCCGTGTTCGTCGCCACCCAGGGGATGCCGCCCTCTTCGACCGGCGTCGCGAGCGCGTACGCCGCCTCCGCCAGCTGCGCCCATCCCACGTCGGGAGCGAAGCCCTGCACTACGGCCGCCGGGGAGTCCTCGGCGCTGCGCGTCACGACGAAACCGGCCTTCTCGACCTCGACGACGAGGCCCTCGCCGCCGACGACGAGCAGCGTCGACCCCGTCGGAACGAGATCGCGCATCAGGCGCATCGCTGCCTGCGGGCTCGTCACGATGTCGTCGGCCGAGACGCGCAGCCCCAGCGACGACAGATGCTCCGCCACCGTCGCATCGGTCCGCGAAGCGTTGTTCGTGATGTAGCCGAGCCGGCGCCCTTCACTCTGAGCGCGGTTGAGGCTGTCCACCGCGTGCGGCAATGCCCCCGGACCGGCGTAGACCACGCCGTCGAGGTCCGCGAGCACCACGTCGACGCCGTCGAGAGGAGTCGTCTCCTGCTTGCCGCGCCCGAAGATCACCGCGGGTCCTCCGGGGCGTCCTCGCCGCTTCCGGGCATGTCGTCCGCCGCGACCTCCTCGGCCGGTTCACGGTCAGCCGAGTCGTCATCATCGGCTTGCCCGTCCTGGGCAGGTGCGCCGTCACCGGCGGGCATCTCGTGCGTCACCGGCGCGTCCTCGTCGACGTCGGCGACGGGAATGACTCCGGATGCCACGTCCACACCGCCGTCGTCATCGATCAGGTCGATCTCTTCGACGACGATGACCTCACGGTCGGCGACACCCGAGGCGGCGTCGAGCGCGTCTGAGGCGATCTCCGCCCGACGCTCCCACTCGGCGGCCTCGTCGTGACGGCCCAGCTCCTCCAGAACCGCTGCCCGCGCTGCGAACAACGCGGGACTCCATTCGAAGGCGCGGTCCGGGTCCGCTTCGGGGATCTCGAGTTCCTGGAGGGCACGGTCGGTCTGACCGAGATCCAGGCGGGCGCCCGACATCGCGATCGCCAGTTGCACCCGCACCGGGACCGACAGCGTCGAACGATCGACCGCGCGACCCTCCTCGAGGGCCCGGTCCGGGCGCCCGACCCCGCGCTCGCTGTCGACGATCAGGGGAAGCTGCTCGTCAGAACCGGTGATGCGGCGGTGCGTGCGCAGCTCACGGAGCGCCAGAGCGAAGTCGCCCACGGCGTAGGCGGTGATCGCCACGGTCTCGCGGACGACGCCCACCCGACCGGCGCTGCGAGACGCCGCCAGGGCGTGCTGGTGGGCGAGAGCCGGGTCATCGTCGATGAGACGAGCTGCCATCGCGAGGTGGCGAGCGACGTTCTCGGCGTTGTCCTTGCTGAGCGTCTTCAGCTCGTTGCGTGCGGCACCCGGCAGGTCCCACGCGGTCACCTCCTCGGGGATCTCCGGCCCGCGCTCACGACGATCCTGAGGCGGGCGCGTCGCACGCGAGTCCTCACGACCGAAACGCCGAGGTGCGCCGGCGCCGGGCCGGCGGTCGCCGGACGGGCGGCGGTCGCTCCCGCCGAAGGTGCGAGACTCGCCATCGCGCCGGAACGGACGATCCCCGTCACGCGCGGGACGCGCATCGTTGTCACGCCGGAACGGACGATCCCCATCACGCCCCGGACGCGCATCATTGTCACGCCGGAACGGTCGCTCACCCTCGCGACGGAAGGGACGCTCCCCATCCCGAGCCGGACGGCCCGCGCCTTGGCCATCACGCCGGAACGGACGATCCCCGTCACGCGGCGGACGCGCATCATTGTCACGCTGGAAGGGACGCTCCCCATCCCGACTCGGACGCGCGTCATTGTCACGCCGGAACGGTCGCTCACCCTCGCGGCGGAACGGACGATCCCCCTCCCGAGCCGGACGCGCATCATTGTCACGGCGGAACGGACGATCGCCGTCACGCGCGGGACGCGCATCGCCGTTGCGACGAGAGGGCCGATCGCCATCGCGCGCGGGGCGGCCCGAATTCTGACTTTCCCGGCGAACAGGTCGATCGCCCTCGCGCGGCGGACGCCCCTCCCCGGAACGGGCCGGACGCCCATCATTGTCGCGGCGGAAAGGGCGATCACCCTCACGTCGCGCGGGACGCTCCCCGCGCGCAGGTTCGCCCGAGGACGGTCCACGACCGGATGCACGGTCGCCCGAGCGCCCTTCCTTGCCCTTGCGATCGTTCGCGTCATCCGTCGACATGACTGTCCTCCCCGGGAAAAAGTACCCGTAAATGCGAAATGGCCACCCAGCTTTGGGTGGCCATTTCGTTAGAAGAAGTCCGGCGGTGTCCTACTCTCCCACAGGGTCCCCCCTGCAGTAC
>JARBUN010000183.1 GCA_029239635.1 Microbacterium sp.
GTCGGGGTGGGCCTTCTCGATCTCGTCGAAGAGCACGACCGAGAACGGCTTGCGGCGCACCTTCTCGGTGAGCTGGCCGCCCTCTTCGAACCCGACGAATCCGGGAGGGGCACCGAACAGACGCGAGACGGTGTGCTTCTCACCGAACTCCGACATGTCGAGCGAGATCAGCGCGCCCTCGTCGTCGAAGAGGAACTCGGCGAGCGCCTTGGCGAGCTCGGTCTTTCCGACACCCGTGGGGCCGGCGAAGATGAACGAGCCCGAGGGGCGCTTGGGGTCCTTCAGGCCCGCGCGCTGACGACGGATCGTGCGCGAGAGGGCCGCGATCGCCTCTTCCTGGCCGATGACCCGCTGGTGCAGGGCCTTCTCCATGAACATGAGGCGGCTGGACTCCTCCTCGGTGAGCTTGAACACCGGGATGCCGGTCGCCTGGGCGAGCACCTCGGCGATCAGACCCTCGTCGACCACCGCGTGGGAAGCGACGTCACCGGATCGCCACTGCTTCTCGAGACGCAGACGCTCGGCGAGAAGCGACTTTTCCTCGTCGCGGAGCGACGCGGCCTTCTCGAAGTCCTGCTCTTCGGAGGCCTGCTCCTTCTGCTCGCGGACCTTGGCGATCTTCTCGTCGAACTCGCGCAGCTCCGGCGGGCTCGACAGGATCGACAGGCGCAGGCGGGCGCCGGCCTCATCGATCAGGTCGATGGCCTTGTCGGGCAGGAACCGGTCGCTGATGTAGCGGTCGGCGAGGTTCGCCGCGGCGACGATCGCGCCGTCGGTGATCTGCACCTTGTGGTGCGCCTCGTAGCGGTCGCGCAGGCCCTTCAGGATGTTGATCGCGTGGGGGAGGCTCGGCTCGGCGACCTGGATCGGCTGGAAGCGGCGCTCGAGAGCGGCATCCTTCTCGAAGTGCTTGCGGTACTCGTCGAGCGTGGTGGCCCCGATGGTCTGGAGCTCGCCACGGGCGAGGAGGGGCTTGAGGATGGATGCCGCGTCGATCGCGCCCTCGGCGGCACCGGCACCCACGAGGGTGTGGATCTCGTCGATGAAGACGATGATGTCGCCGCGGGTGCGGATCTCCTTGGTGACCTTCTTCAGACGCTCTTCGAAGTCACCGCGGTAGCGGGAGCCTGCGATGAGTGAGCCGAGGTCGAGGGAGTAGACCTGCTTGTCCTTGAGCGTCTCGGGGACGTCGCCCTTGACGATGGCCTGGGCGAGACCCTCGACGACCGCCGTCTTTCCGACACCGGGCTCGCCGATCAGGACGGGGTTGTTCTTGGAGCGGCGCGACAGGATCTGCATCACGCGCTCGATCTCCTTCTCGCGCCCGATCACGGGGTCGAGCTTGTTGTCGCGCGCTGCCTGGGTGAGGTTGCGACCGAACTGGTCGAGCACCGCCGAGCCGCCCTGAGCGGCTCCCTGGCTCTGCTCGCCGGCACCGGATGCCACGCCCGCGGGCTCCTTGCCCTGGTAGCCCGAGAGCAGCTGGATGACCTGCTGGCGCACCTTGTTCAGGTCGGCGCCGAGCTTCACCAGCACCTGCGCCGCGACACCCTCGCCCTCGCGGATGAGGCCGAGGAGGATGTGCTCGGTGCCGATGTAGTTGTGGCCGAGCTGCAGCGCTTCGCGCAGCGACAGCTCCAGGACCTTCTTCGCACGGGGCGTGAAGGGGATGTGGCCGGTCGGCTGCTGCTGACCCTGGCCGATGATGTCCTGCACCTGCTCGCGGACGGCGTCGAGCGAGATGCCGAGCGACTCGAGCGCCTTGGCGGCGACACCCTCGCCCTCGTGGATCAGTCCGAGCAGGATGTGCTCGGTCCCGATGTAGTTGTGGTTGAGCATCTTCGCCTCTTCTTGGGCGAGGACGACCACACGACGGGCACGGTCGGTGAATCTCTCGAACATCTCAGTCCCTCCAGAAATGGGCTGACAGGCACGCCTCCGCGCGCCGTACATCGAGAGTAACGAGCGGCCGGATGCCAGAGCCCCGTGTTCGCCGTGGGCATACCGGATACGAGGTCGGGCTTGCGGTGCCCATCGATAGTCGTTACGTTATCGACTACCGATAACAACGATCATCGATAAGGAGTTGTCATGGCATCCCCCCGTCCGACCTCCCGGGTCCTCTCCCGCGGCGACACCGTCTCGTTCTGGTTCTTCGTCGTGGCCGGCGTCGCCATCGCGATCTGGGCCGTCATCCGCAGCATCGCGAACATCGCGGCCGCCGTTCCCAACCAGAATGTGCGCGTCGCCGCACCCTTCCTCGACACCGTGGCGCAAGCGCCCCTCGGGCCCGACGGCGCCCCCGTCCCCGTCGAGCTCACCGGCGGCGTGATCACGGCCCCCAGCCTTCCCCCCGCCTCCCTGGGCGCACTGTTCATCGCCGAGGGACTGTTCGCCGCCGTCGTCGTCACCGTCGTCACGCTGCTCCTGCTGCTGACCTCCGACATCCTCCGCGGACGCATCTTCAGCCGTCGCAACACCGGCCTCGTCTCGGCGGCCGGCGTCGTGACGCTCGTCGGGGTCGCCGGCGTGCCGTTCTTCCAGAACATGGTCGCGAACGGGGCGATCGCGTATCTGTCGGACCGTACGTTCGATCGCGGCGCCGTGCAGCTGATCGATGTCCCCTCCCTCATCGGCATCGCCTTCGTCGCGGGCCTCGCGGGCACCGTCTTCGCCGTGGGCGACCGCCTGCAGCGCGACACGGAAGGGCTCGTGTGATGACGAATCCGTCCTGGGTGTCGGTCCGCATGGAGCGCGGCACCGTCCTGTTGTTCGTCGCAGCCGGGCTCGTGATGGGCTTCGCGCTCGCGCTCCCCGCGATCCGTGCGGCGATCGACATCGCCGGAGGCAGCGCGACCATCAGCCTCCTGACCGAGGCCCCGAGGGACTGAGCGGGAGCACTCGCGTGCTCCTCGCCCTCGGCGCGGCGTTCGGCGCGCTGACGACCCTGCTGACGGTCAGCGCCGTGGTGCTCTTCTTCCTTCTGCTGATGTGGCGCCGCCCGTTCCACCGGGCGCTCATCACCGCCACCCAGGTCGCGGGCGCCGCCCTGCTGGTCGGCGGGATCCTCTCGGCGGGTCTCGGGGGCCTCGGACGCATGATGGCCGCGGACGAGCTCAACCCGGCCGCCGGCGGCGTCTTCGTGATCGGCTTCTCGTTCGACCCGGCCTGGATGCTGGTGGGACTCGGAGTCCTCGCCCTCTCCGTCGTGTTCACCTACGGCACCCGCCTGCAGCGCGACACGGAGGGCCTCGTATGAGCCCGGCAGCCGACGACGAACCGACCGGCATCCACTGCCGCCTCGACGAGCTCCTCGAGGCGCGCGGGATGACGCTCACCCGCCTCAGCGAGATCGTCGGCGTCTCGGTCGTCAACCTGTCCGTGCTCAAGAACGATCGGGCGCGCGCGATCCGGTACTCCACGCTGTCGGCCATCTGCCGCGCCCTCGAGTGCGAGGTCGGCGAGCTGCTCGTCATCGACCGCTGATCTCCCGCGGGTCCGGGCGCGCGGTGCTCGTCGACCTCCGGCGCGCCGACTCAGCGCGTGCCGACTCAGCGCGTGCCGACTCAGCGCGTGCCGACTCAGCGCGTGCCGATGATCGACACCGGTCCGTCCACGGTCACGTCGCCGCCCGACAGGATGAGGCTCGTCGCCTCGGTCTCCCCGAGTTCCGACACATCGGCCAGGCTGACCCGGGGCGCGATGTCGAGCGTGCACACCTGATCGGCGGGCGGGGTGGCGAAGCCCACGGCGATCGAATCCCCCTGAGCCGCCACCGTCTCGACGGACGGCGGGCAGCTCGAGCTGCCGTACGTCAGGATCGCGACGAGCGAGTCGCCGATCCAGCCCGCGCTCGGCGCGAAGTCCGTCGCGGACGGAGGGGTGACGGCATCGGCCAGGCCCGGCAGCGTCGTCTTCCCCGTCACGACACCCGTCACCGAGATCTCGAGGTCCGCGGTCGCGTCGATCCCCTCGGGCAGCGACACGAGAGTCGGGCGAGGAACCATGTCGCGCGTGCACTCCGTGCCGGGCCGGTCGGCCAGGTCCACGGTGAGCACTCCGTCCGCGACAGCCGGCTCCTCCGTGACCTGCACCACGCAGGACGAACTCCCCCAGGTGACCAGGGCGATCGAGCGGCCGCCGTTGAGCCACCCGGCTTCGACGGGGGACGGCTCGGCTGAGGCCGTGGCATCCGGCTGGGTGGGCGGAGCGGAAGACGGCGCGGAAGCCGCACCGGAAGCGCACCCGGTCATGGCGCCCACGACGATCAGACCGGCTCCGAGAAGACCGAGAAGCGAAAGACGACGAGACATGAGACCTCCGGGGGCGAGTTGTCGTCGCCCCATGGTGGCGCAGATTCCTGGATGCCGGCGGCGAACGCCGTGGACGCGGGCTACTGCAGCGCGGAGGTGAGGCGTGCCAGGTTGTCCAGGATCGTCGAGCGCAGCGGCTGCAGCCGCCATTCTTCGGCGGTCAGTTCGCGGCTGAGGCCGCGATAGACGTCCTCGACCTCGCGCATGTCACGGACGAACTCCTGCCCCCGCACGAGCATCGACACCTCGAGGTTCAGACCGAAGGAGCGCATGTCCATGTTGCTCGACCCGATGACGGCGACTTCGTCGTCGATCGTCACGCTCTTGCTGTGGAGGATGAACGGCTTGCGATACATCCAGATCACGACCCCCGCACGCAGGAGCGTCTCGTAGTAGCTGCGCTGAGCGTGGTAGACCATCGCCTGATCGCCCTCTTCGGAGACGAAGAGTTCGACGTGCACACCGCGCTGGCAGGCGGTGGTGATCGCGAGCAGTAGAGCCTCGTCGGGGACGAAGTACGGGCTGACGATGATGATGCGCTCGCGCGCCGCGAAGAGCAGCCCGAGGAAGAGCTTGAGATTGTTCTGGAAATCGAAGCCGGGGCCGGACGGCACGATCTGGCAGTCGAGTTCGCCCGGGCCGGTCGTGACGCTGAAGAGGTCGATCTCGTCGCGCAGAGTCTCGTCGGTCTCGCTGTACCAGTCGGAGAGGAAGACGGCGTTGATGCTCGCGACCACCGGCCCCTCGACGCGCACCATGAGGTCGACCCAGTGCAGACCGCGACGGATGTTCTTGCGGAGGTTGTACGAGGAGTCGGTCACGTTCTGCGACCCCATGTAGGCGACGTCGCCGTCGATGACCAGGAGCTTGCGGTGGTTGCGCAGGTCGGGGCGCTGCCAGCGGCCGCGCAGCGGCTGCACCGGCAGCATCAGGTGCCAGTGCGCCCCCATCGCGTCGAGCCGGCGCAGGGTTCGCTTGTAGAACGGCTTCCCGCGGTTGGCCGTCGGTCGCGTCGTCGGACTGCAGGATGTAGAACTCGACATGCACGTAACGTCGAGCCTGACGGATGGCGTCGGCCATGGCATCCAGGCTCTGCTGATAGTCGGAGATCAGGGTCGCGGCGTTGTCTCCCGCGATGGGCATGGCACCGAGATCGCGGTTCAGGTGCACGAGCGCCCGGAACCAGTGCGGGGCGTTCGGCCGCAGGGTGCCGAACTCGAGCGACGCGCTCGTGTCGTGGATGTACTCGTTGATCGCGGCCTGCTTGCGGCGACGACGACGCGGCAGTCGAGGGTTCCCGATCAGGAGGAACAGGAACACGCCCACGAACGGGATGAAGTAGATCGCGAGCAGCCACGCCATCGCGGCAGTGGGACGTCGGTTGCGGGGGACGACGATGATCGCGGCGATACGCACGACCAGGTCGATCACGAAGAAGGCGATGACGAGCCAGCTCGCTTCGAACGTGGCGTCGATCACGGGTCCTCCTGGGCGGGTTGTCCCCTCAGCGTAGTGAGTACCCCCGACACGCGACGGGACCGACGTCGGCGGACGGCGTCGTTACTGGGCTGCGCTGTCGCCGGCGGCGGGAGGAAGACCGCGCTTCGCGCGCTCCTGCGCCTCGATGCGCGCGTAGGCCTTGCGCTCCGTGCGGTCCATGCGGATGGCGCCGCGCAGGATCAGGAAGAACGTCACCGACACGACGATGGTCGGCAGAATCGCCCACAACACCGGCAGCCAGGAACTCTCCATCCCTCAAGGATACCCGCGGTACCGCGACCTCTGGCCGGACTCCTTCTGCACCGCGGCCGTCGTCGTCTCATCCCTCCCCTTTTGCTCTCCCTCGACGCCCGCGCGATCGACGAATCCACGACGCTCGTCGTCATGTCCACGGTCATCCGCGTCTCCTCGCCCCTGTCCCTCCTCTCCCTCGTCCCGCGGCTGCTCGACTGCACGCCCCGGCGCAGCCTCGTGCTCGTTCCGTTCGCCGGATCCCGTTCGCTCGCCGCGGTGCGCGTCGACCTCCCCGCCGACGACAACCCCGACCTCCCGCGCATCGCATCCACCCTCGTCGGAATGGCGTGCAAAGTCCCGCTGACGGATGCCGTGACGGTCGTGATCTACACCGACGACGCCGTCGCGCTGCGCGTGGTCGAAGCGCTCGTCGTGGGGGCGGACGGATGGGGCAGTTACCTCGACCCGTCCGTCGGGGGCACGCACGCGATCGACGAGATCGCCGCCGCGGGCCCGGATCTTCCCGAGTCCGTTCCCCAGCACGATCAGATCGCTGCGGCCGCGCTGCCGACGGTCGACCTCGCCGAGAAGGAGCGGATGGGACGCGCCCTCGAAGACGTCGATCTTCTGCTCCCTCGACGAGCTCGCCGACCCGCCCGCTCTTTTCGAGAGCGTCCTCGAGCCGCTCACCGGAACGAGCGGCCTTCATCGACTCATCAGCCTCGCCTTCGCCCTCGAACGACCCCTGCTGCGCGATGTCGCGCTCATGCAGTGGGTCGGCGACATCGCCGCGGGGGACGCCGCGTTCCACGCGCAGACGCGGTTCCCGGACGGAGAGGGCTCGTCGCGTTGGACCGCTGCCGACGGGTCGCCGCGACGGCACCGCGCACCCGCCGACCGGGCGCCCTCGCCGCGTGCGCGTGGCTCGCGTGGGCGACCGGGCGCTCGACCCACGCGGCGTCCTACGCCCAAACCGCCCTCGAGATCGACCCGGCGCACGGGCTCGGCGGGATCGTGTTGACCCTCGCCGACCACGGCCGGCTGCCGGAATGGCTGTTCGAGCGTGCCCCGCGCTGAGCGCGGGACCGCCTCACTTGACCAGCGGGAAGAGGATGGTCTCGCGGATGCCGAGGCGGCGGCATACCGTGCTCGAGGGCGCGAAGGAACTCCTCGTCGATCGACATCGCCTCGACGTCGCCGCGCGCGGCGAGGGTGGCCTGCTCGACGAAGCGCTCGCGCTGGATCACGGGGTCGACCAGCTCGGAGTACCCGGTCGCGAGCTCGAAGCCGCGGACGTACAGGTCCCACTTCTCGACCACGCCGGGGATCGATCGGTGCTCGCGCACCAGCGGGCTGGTGTCGACGGGGAAGTCCATCACGAACGTGGGCCGGGTCAGGCCGCCCTTGACGAAGTGCTCCCACAGCTCTTCGACCCACTTGCCGTGCGTCTCGTGAGCGGGAGCCTCGACGCCGGCTTCGGCGCCGAACGCCCGGAGCTCGTCGACGGGGGTCTGGGGGGTGATCGTCCGGCCGGAAGCCTCGGAGAGGGAGTCGTACATCGAGATCCGGTCCCACTCACCGCCGAGGTCGTACTCGGTCCCGTCCGCCCACGTGACGGTGGTCGAACCGGCCACCGCGATCGCCGCATTCTGGATGAGCGTCTGGGTCAGGTCGGCGATGCCGTTGTAGTCGGTGTAGGCCTGGTAGGCCTCGAGCATCGCGAACTCCGGGCTGTGCGTGGAGTCGGCGCCCTCGTTGCGGAAGTTGCGGTTGATCTCGTAAACCCGGTCGATGCCGCCGACCACGGCGCGCTTGAGGAAGAGCTCGGGGGCGATGCGCAGGTAGAGCTCGGCATCGAAGGCGTTCGAGTGGGTGACGAAGGGGCGCGCGCTCGCGCCGCCGTGCTGCACCTGCAGCATCGGGGTCTCGACCTCGACGAAGTCGCGCTCGGTGAACGTGCGGCGCAGGCTCGCGTTGACCTTCGCGCGAGCGAGCACGGTCTCCCGTGCGCGGTCGCGCACGATGAGATCGAGGAAGCGGCTGCGCACGCGGCTCTCTTCGCTGAGCTCGCTGTGCAGGTTCGGCAGCGGCAGGACCGCCTTCGCGGCGATCCGCCACTCGGCGACCATGATCGACAGCTCGCCGCGGCGGCTGGAGATGACCTCTCCCGAGACGAAGACGTGGTCCCCGAGGTCGACGAGTTCCTTCCACGCCTGGAGCGACTCCTCGCCCACCGCGGCGAGGGACACCATGGCCTGGATGCGACTGCCGTCACCGGCCTGCAGCGACGCGAAACAGAGCTTGCCGGTGTTGCGACTGAACACGACTCGGCCGGCCACTCCGGCGGTGAC